>DAHXLH010000201.1:0-5141 GCA_027366115.1 Phycisphaerales bacterium | reverse complement strand
ATGTTCGTCCCCGAAATGTTCATGGGTTACGATCCCACCGGATGGAATCGGCAGGATATGATGCTGTACCGGGCGAACCTGCATATCACGAGTGCCGGCAACTATACGTTTGCCTTTGATGTTTCGGATGTGGGGTTTTTGAATCTTAATGGGAAAAATCTGCTGACCAAAACCCGGCCCGGCGGCATGATGGGGCGCGTGCGCTTCAAACGCACGATCTATCTGAAACCGGGCTGGTACCCCATGACCGTAGGGGAATTGCACCTCTGGTGGCTGGCCGGAATATCCGTGGATTGGAAGCCACCCGGATCGGCGCAATACGCCCCGATTCCGGCGGCCGCGTTCGCACCGGCAAATCAGGCGGCGGTCGGGCCTCTGGAGAAGGTCGGAGGCGGTTATGCGGCCGATTTTTCCATTAAACCGCAGTCACAATTATTTGTTCCACCCGATAATTATCTTCAGCGCTACACATTTTCCGCCCGGGTGCCGCCGACATTTTCGCCAAGGGTGACCTGGACTTTTTCCGACGGGCAAACCGCCCACGGCCTGCAGGTGGATCATGAGTTTTTAGCACCCGGTGTTTATACGGTTGCCATGACGGTGGCGCAGGCGGGCAACACGTTTGTCGCAAAGCGGCGGATATTGGTACGCACTGAAATGTTCTCCAAATTTCCCTATCCGCCGGTGGATCCATCGGGCGTCGTGGCGGATATTATTGACAACTACAATCTAAAAGCACTTTCCGGCAGACAACTTTACCGCGGCGTGATGTTTTACCACCATTACAGAAATCTGCGGGGCTTGCGGGCATGGGGGCTGGCCTGGGCGATTTCAACCGCTGGGCAAAAGCCGAAATCCGTGGTAGATACCGCCGATATGCTGGTTCGCCGAGAATTGCAGAAAGGCAGCTTCCAACAGGCGGCAAATATTTATTTGCTGGCATCACGGAAACATATAGACGCCATGACGCAGGCCCATCTGCTGCTGCATTACGCTGTAACCGCCTGCAATTATTCCGGCACGGCACCGCAGGTGCTCCAGAGCCTGCAAAACTGGAAGGCCGATCACGCCCATTTATCTAAACCGGCCGCACACGATATTTATGCGGCATTGGCGTATGCGGCCATCGCCACGGGGAACGGTTCGGCGGCCGCCCGATATGTGACACAGGCCGGTGATTTGACAACGATGGCTTATAGCGCCCAGGAGATCCGGCAAGGCGTGATGGCGCGTAACGTGGAAAGTTATATTGACAGCCATCATTACCGTACGGCCGATCATTTACTGGACCAATGGGAACTGCAATTTCCGCGCGCAATTATCAAAGGCTATACACGGTTGCTGCGCGTCAAGCTGTTGATGGCAGAAGATCGGTTTCTTTACGCCGCGCAAATTGCCGTACAATATGTTAATAGTGAGCCAAAATCATTTTATGCCGCAAAGTTGCTCTATCGTGCCAGTGAAGCCTACAAGAGTGGAGGGAAGACCACGCGCTCCGAGCTTCTTCTGGCGCGGCTAAAAAGGGATTATCCGGAATCCCCGTACGCATATAAACACTGAAGACTTATTGCCCTTTGAAGAATTGAAGATCGGCATGACGCGGGTACATTTTGCGGACAAACCGGAATGCCACATACGGGCTTACACCATCGCAGAGCATTTTTTTATAAAACAATTGGCTCACCAGAGCCGCATCAGCCCAGCGTATCTCGCGGCGCGGACTGATAAAAGCCGCCGCGCCCGTGCCGCGTACGAAAGCTTCAGCAAAAGCCTCATTTCCTGTCAGGCAACTGGAAGAAAAGATGATTTTTCCCGTGAGGTCGCCCGCCAATGTTATCAACTCATCAATATCGACATCTTCCAATTGCAAAACCAGCTTACGCTTAAGCCCGTGCATGGAAAAATGAATGTGCCTGCTGCTGGACATGCGTGCCAGCTTTAAAAAATGACCAAGCTCCAATTTGGTGCGAATGAACGAATATAACGGCTTGGCTCCGATCATGCGGAGAAATTCCCCCAAGAGCCGCCCTTCCGACCAGTGCTTCTCGGTGGGTTTTCGTGAAACCGATTCGATGACCACGATTTTATTTGACGGTTGCAACCGCCGTGCGGGCATTCGGCCGGTCTCACCATCTATGTATGTGAAATAAGCAGTACCATTGGAAAGGAAAGTGACGCGCGCGGGAAATAGCCGCTCGTTCTGCCAGGGGGCGTAGACGCGGTCGCCAATATGGTAGGGATTTGCGGTCACTCGAAACCTCCAGTCACAGAGGTCGATTATAACCGATGCGGCCAGCCTTACCGGAACAGCCCACTGTGGAATTTAAACAAACCAGTTATAGGGCGTGCCAACGGCTTGTCCAACACGCACCCTGCCATGTCTTACGTAAATTGAGAAAAATATATTCGCTTTTACGATGAACCAGGGCGCTGGGGCTTAACTACTTTCCAAGCCAAACCGCAAGCCCGCATCAGAAGAATCGTGACATAGGTGATGTCAATTTCATACCAGCGCATCCCATGGGCCGCCGAGCGCTGCTGGGCGTGGTGGTTGTTGTGCCAACCTTCTCCAAAGGACATCAATGCGACCCACCAGTTGTTGCGTGAGTCATCGGTGGTTTCAAAATTGCGGTAGCCCCAAGTATGAGCGGCGGAATTAACAAACCAGGTTGCGTGATACATCACCACCACTCGAACACATACTCCCCAGAGGAACCAGGAGACGCCTCCCATGGGACTGCCCAGCCACATCCACCCGAGAGCAAATAAGATGGCCGCGAGAAAAAACTGTGGTACATACCAATATCGATCCAGAAAGCATAATACCGGATCGCGCTGGATATCCTTGGTAAGTTTCACCGGATCATCCCCGATCCGCGAGGAATGGATAATCCATAACATGTGCGACCAGGAAAAGCCATCGCGTGGAGAATGCGGATCACCAGGTTCGTCCGATTCCTTATGATGCAGGCGATGTGTGCCAACCCATTGAATCGGACCGCCCTGCCAGGAAAGACAGGCAAAGATGGTGAGAATATATTCAATGGGTTTATAAGTAACAAAGCTGCGGTGAGTCAGGAGACGGTGGTATCCCAGCGTGACGCCTAATCCGCCGGCAATCCACGCCATGAGGAAAAATACAACGATGGATGAGACGTGAATAAACATCGGCACAAAGGCCACGAGCGTCAGCACGTGCAGAATCGCGAAAACCGTAGAGTAATACCATTGAAAATGAACGGTTCGGCCATCGCGCA
Organism: Phycisphaerales bacterium; assembly: GCA_027366115.1. GTDB lineage: Bacteria > Planctomycetota > Phycisphaerae > WQYP01 > WQYP01 > JAMDCX01. The sequence continues at coordinate 1,884 of DAHXLH010000201.1, read as the reverse complement.
GTTCGCGCCGGAGAAGCTTCGTGTTTGCTGCCATGTACTGCCTCATACTAGTGGCTTGCCGCAACCTGGTAACAACAACTTTTTTACCAAACCAGCAAGTCTAAGAACTCAAACGACAGTATAGCATAAGACACGCCAAAAAGTGAAACATATTATTGAGTAGTGTCATTGCCAAATCGGTAACCTGCTTGTACATTAAAGGCCTGTGCGCCACACACAGGTTATCCGCCGCCGCAGGCGAATATCCCACATACTGAAAGGCATCGCGTTATGGAAAAAAAATTACCACAATTGGACCGTCGAGACTTTGTCAAATTGGGAGCGATTGTCTCAGCGGCGGCGGCCTTGAAAGGTAGAAGCTCTACAGCATCAGCCGCTACCGCGACGTTTCCGCCGCGGCAGTTTTTTCATCCCCATCGCATTCGCTACGACCGGAACTCTCTAATTTTGGACGATAAACCGTTTTTTATGTATAGCGGGTGCTTCCATTATTACCGCTGCGCCAAACCCTTATGGCGAGAGCGATTCGCAAAAATCAAGGAAGCCGGATTTAACACTGTGCAGACCTACGTCGCGTGGAATATGCACGAAACCCAGATGCCCTCCGGCGTGGATGATTATTCCAAAATTGATCTCACCGACCTGGATGATTGGCTGACCATGGCCACGCAGGAATTTGGGCTGTATGTCAGCATTCGCCCGGGACCCTATATTTGCGCTGAATGGGATACTGGCGGGTTCCCGCAATGGCTGATGACCAAAAAACCTCAAGGGTATAAAGGCGAATGGCTGCGCAGCGATGATCCAATTTTTATGGCCTGGAGCCGCCACTGGTACAACGCCGTTTGCCCGGTTATTGCCAAACATCAGATTACCCGCAAGGGTCCCGGTGAACCGGGGGTGATGATTTTTCAAGTCGAAAATGAATACGATTTTCCGGGTTTCCCTAAGTCGGTGAAACAAACTTATGTGGAATCTCTGGTTACCGGCGCGCTGAAAAACGGCATAGAAGTACCGCTGTTTATCAACTGGGGTAAGTGCGTGATCGGTGCGAACAATCCGCTTCTCAGGCGGGTCTATGACACCATGGATTTCTATCCGGGATGGGGTGTCGATGGGGTTCTTGGCTCCATTAATTGGATGCGAAAACATCAAGCCGATGCGCCGCTGATGACGGCGGAATTGCAAGGCGGCTGGTTTAGCGGCGTGGGCGATGTTCCGCCGCTGCGCACGCACATGGACCATTATCGTTCCGATCTCATTCCACCACAGATCAACAACCTCACACTCTTTTGCATTCAGAATGGTGTGACAATGATTAATTATTACATGCTCTTCGGCGGCACCAATTTTGGCGGAAGGCCCGGCGCGGGTATCGCCACATCCTATGATTACAGTGCCCCCATCAGAGAAAACGGCGGTGTCGGAACCAAATACCTGCGCGTTAAAGCGATCGCGGCCATGCTTAAAGAGCATGGTCCGGCACTGGCCCAATCGGAAGCCTTGGGCGTGAAGGGAAAAACCGGATTTTCTGATGTCCATCTGGCAGCGCGCAAAGCTCCGGATGGCAGCATGTATATATTTATTCGCACGGATCAGCATGGGCACAGCCGCAGCGGTAAAGCGCATGTGGCCATTGCGGGCATGGGCACTGTTGAATTTCCATACGAATTGGAACCTTTCGAGTCTAAAATTCTCTTCCTGCCGGCGGGCGTCACGTCAACTGATGGCGGAAAATGGCTGCCGGAACCCCAGCAAGATAAGAAGCGCCCGACTTATCTGCCCTCGGGTGTGACCATCGGTTCCGTTAAATTCGCCATTGATCCGGAACCACCTCATTGGCGAGCCATCAAGCCGAATCAATCGTTGGCGGAGTTGGGCGTA
>DAHXLH010000184.1:0-7071 GCA_027366115.1 Phycisphaerales bacterium | reverse complement strand
CCCGGATATTTCATCAGTTTTAACAAATGGAAGCCCGATGTTGTCGGATTGGTTGGGGCCGCGAAGAATGTTCCATTTATTTGAATAATGCGCAGACCGCTCCCCAGCCCCCAACATCTTTACCTACTGTTCTGATTCATGCGTTTTTCCTTTCTTTTCTTGCGGCCCATTCGGATTTACCCCGTGGTTTGTTGATCTATATGTAGTGCGGGTAATCCCCCGAGCTTTTCGCATACCAGTTGGAACAGCGCCTGCAACGGGTAAGCACTGGAAAGGTGCAGCACCAATCGGCGCACGCTGGTCTTCACCACCGCACCGATCTTGAAGAGCTTCAACCGGATCGTATCTACCTGCGCGGTAGCCAGTTCCGTACCCACCAGAACCGTACGCCGCAGATGATCGATCAGGATATAGGCGAATCCACTCAAGAGAACACGGAACTGGTTGGCCACAAGAAAAGAAAGGAAAAACGCATGAATCAGAATAGTATGTATAGATATTGGGGGGCTGGGGAGCGGTCTGCGCGTTATTCAAAAAAACGGAAAATTCCTCGCGGCCGCAACCGATCCGAAAACATCGGGCTTCCATTTGTTAAAACTGATGAAATATCCGGGCTAGCCGCCGGCTCCGCGGGCAGTGACGTTGTTCGTGCATCCACAGGGGCAAAAAATGCGATTATGCCCCACTCCATCGGCCGGCCGGAAAGGCTACTACACCCGACGCTGGATTTACGGGGCAATCTTTTCACGTTCGGCTATACTGATCGCTTTGACTGCGCGAGCAGTGGCTAGCGGTTCGTGGCGATGCCGATCAAAATTAACAAAACTTCCATTGCTAACGGCTGCGTGACTATCTTGGTTGCAGCCGCCACCGCTTCACTATATGTGTGGGTTGAGACTGTACACATTCAAGGTTCCCGTTTCACTGGCGAGCAGATTTTCCTATTGCCGTTTGCACCCATTGCGGCTTGCGGCCTGCTGTATTTCCTCGCACGCGGCCTTCAACTCATTTGGAGTGGCCTTACGCGCTATACTGTGGCGGATTATGCGCTTATCATCCATAGTCCTGTAGGAACGCGCCAAGTACCTTGGTCGACTATTGACGATTTCTTGCTGCCGCCGGCAAAATTTCCAAAAGCACCTGAGGCGTTGGTATTGCTCTTGGCGCAAAATCGCCGCATGGTGGTATCTATTGCCCGTTTTCGCGAAGCTGGGGCTGAACCGCTGTTACTGGCCTTCGTGCCCGGCTTGGCCGAATGGGGGCTTGAACGCGTGAAAACGCCTCTGCCTACTGCGTGTTCGGTGATGGCTGTACGCTGGAGGCTTTACAAGGCCAGCATGCTGAGTCTCTACGGAATGCTGGTGCTGTTCCTTTTCACAACGGTAGGTTGCCTGACTATCGCCTGGAATTCTTTCAACTATCTAAGAATCCGCCAATCGCATGTCTCGGCACAGGCCAAAATAACGAATATTACTACGGAGCCGGGCAGGCATGGAACGGTATGGGCAACGATTCGTTATACGGCCTTAAACGGGCAGACCGTCCGCCTGCGGCGCGAGGTCCGGCCGGACTTTGCCGACCGGTTCAGATTAGGTGACCGGGTTACCGTCGATTACCTGCGAAGCGATCCCCTTATCGGCCGTATCCCGGGTTGGGATCTTGATGGCCGCCAATGGATATTACTGGTCATACTGTTGCCGTTCACCTACTTTACATATCGGGCCACAAAGAACTGTGCCGCCAATTGCCTTGGGCCTTTACGGGAACGGCTGGCGTGGAGCTCGCAGGGTTCCGCACCATACGTCACTTTTTCCGGTGCCAACCTGAAGACGCTCTTCACCCTAGTTCCCGAGAAGCACATAGGAATAATGATGCTCAAGCCGTCGCGGTCAGGTTCGCAAGGCCGTGGGGTTCGGGAGTTTATCCGCGCCTTTGAACAGGCGGGGATCCAGGCTAGCCAGGCGGCGTTCAACCTTCTGGCCCTCGCCACGGACCAAGCCCGCCGCATGCTAAACCGAATGGGCGGCGACCAAGCTGGGTTCCCCGGAGATTACATGGTTCTTGAGTGCACTACGACCGAGGCGGCAGAACGCCTGCTTCAGGAGCAATGGGCCAACTCGCAGTCCGAAAAGGATCAACTAACGCCACCGCAGATTCGCTTATACTGCCTTAAGAGATTCGTCGGCCCACTGGACACCTCCGGAAAGCGGGAATTATTCCAAGGCTGGATCACCCAGCGGCTCGGGCGTCTATATGGAGGTGCCCTGCCAGCCGATGTTCCCGAGATTGAATTCGCTGATTTGCTCGATATGGACCCGGCGGATGGCCAGTTTGATTTACTGATCGAGCGCCGGCGAGGCGGGCCCCGTCTGTGGCTGTATTGCAAAAAGCCAGGGCGCGCCTGGAGGGCGGATTGCTTGGACGGCCACTGGTCACTACTTGCGGATGTTCCCGTGCCGCGTATATTGAAAAGCAGGTGCGCCAAAGTAACCGTTGGTTGGTAATAGGTCGCCGACGATGGAAAATCCTATTATGGTGGCTGGCTCATGAACACTCAATTACTGAACTCGCTTCCGCCCCCGGGTGGCCTTGTGACTGTGGCCTGCACGGAGGACGTGCTGCGTATAGAACTCAAGCCTGTATTCGCTCCCTGGACCAAAAGCCTTTACGCATCGCTGTTCCCCCTTGCGATTGCCGCTCTGGGGCTGATAGGCTTCTCTATAAGCAAATGGGGAAATGCTCGCGGAGCGGCGGCTGGCCTGATAGTAGTTGGTGTGATCGCCGGATTTGCCGTATTTCTTGCGACACTGATAGGATTGGGTATCCCCCCGGCATTGTCTGTACTCTACGGATTGATTATCTGCGATGGACGATCCGTGCTCATAACCGACACACGAAAACAGCTTAATTTTCCGGTTGATCAAATCCGCGGCGTTCGAGTCACGATTCGGCGTCAACGGACCATGAGGATCGCGCCGGAGAAACCACCATACGGATTTTTCAGCATAGGTCCCTCGGCCGGGTTGGATATTGAGACCACTGATGGCTGCATCCGATTATTCAGGGAATGGGATGTGGAGGATTTACAGTGGATTAGCGGGGCTCTCAACTTGTATCTGGGCTTGGAAACCCCGGTGACCACTAGCCCAACTGACTCGCCCATTGTAGACCCCAGGGGGTACCTGGGCACCCTTTGGAAACCTTTATTTGCTATATGCCTTCTAGCTGCGCTGATGTGCTTCGCGTGGGCGGGGTATCACCTTTATTACGGCCTTTCGAGTCGAAGTTGGCCCTCCACCGCAGGCAGGGTGACGAATTCTTTTGTTGCTCAACAGAGAGGTTCTTTCACAGCGGAGATCAGCTATACGTATCGCGTGGCAGCCCAAGTATTCAACAGTACCCGCATCGACTATTTCTGCGGCACACCGCGCGGCGCGGGCATTCGCAACCTCGTGAAAACTCACGCGACAGGATCCCGCGTCACCGTCTTTTACGACCCGGGTGATCCAGCCCGAGCCGTGCTGCTGAGGGGAAACAATTGGCTTGACTGGCTGATTTTATCATACGGTCTGCCACTATCAGGGGTATGTATTTTAATTTTCAGAAAGCGGTCCTCGCCGCAGCAACAAGCTCTTGCACAACGATATGATATTCGCGGCGGAATTGGAAAACACAAGACACAGGCAGGCGACGACGACCCGATAAATCTGATTTTCCGGTGATGACCCCATCTAATCGAACAGTCGCCTGTAAATCCGGAATAATTGGTGACAATCACGCAAGCGCGGATGGCTGGAAGGAAGTGCGCAATCCATCCATTGCCATGGCCCTGCGGAGGATTGCCATGTGCGAACAGGCGGGCACAGGCCTGCGCATGGTGCCTGAAGCGTGGCGGAAACTGGGCCATCCCGCACCCCACTACAAAAACGACCGGGCCGGAAAAGCCCTTGAGTTTTTCATTCCGGAGTTGGATAAGGAAGTGGACATGGCCTCAGATTTGGTGAAGGCAATGTTCGGCAAAAGTCTTCCAGTTAGACCATCGACCCAGTCAGCGACCCAGTCGACCGATCCACTTGAGCGCCTCCTTGCGGCACTTCTCGCCGGGGAGATGTCCGCAGGAAAGCTGCGGGAAACTCTGGGTATTAAGCATCGTCCTACATTTTGCGCCAACTACCTGCACCCGGCGGCTCAAGCTGGCCTTATTGAACGCACACTGCCCGACAAGCCCAACAGCCGCCTTCAGAAATATCGGCTCACCGCTGCAGGACGCCAAGCATTGGCGGCGCGCGAGAAAGACGCGCAGGGATAGCCGGTTTTTTCGTGCCCCTAAAATTACATCACTGGATCGTATAGACTTTGTGTACCCTTCGCGACTATGCTTTTCTTCATGATGCCCGAAATTGTAGATGGAGACTTGCTGGACCAGGATGTGGACGTGATCGTCAACCCTTGGAACCGTAACCTCATTCCTTGGTGGCTGCTGCTTCCCCAAGGGGTGTCGGGGGCGATCAAAAAACGTGGCGGAACGGCACCGTTTAAGGAGCTGGCCCGGCACGGAGCCATGCCGCTGGGCAGTGCGGTGCTCACCAATGCCGGGCGGCTGCCCTTCCAAGGCATCATCCATGTTGCCGGAATTAACATGGCGTGGTTTGCCACACGCCGCTCGATTCAGTGTTCAGTTAGGTCGGCGATGCAGATCGTGAAAGAGCGCGGTTTTGCTTCGGTAGGATTTCCGATCATCGGTGCTGGCTCAGGCAATCGGGGCCGCGAAACAGCGGAGCAGTATATGCTGGCAGAGTTTTTGGATCTGCAATCTGATGCGAGGGTGGTATTAGTGCGGTACAAAAGATTCGCATGACCCTCCGGCAAAATCGGAAGATGATTTGAATAAACTGTCTTGATTGGGCGCAAGGCAGCCGCGACGAAACGTTAACCAAGCTGATGGTCCATCCCAAAAGACCCGGAAGATTTGAGCCGCGCGTGCGCAAGCGCCGCCGTAATGGCTACAGTGTCATGACACGTCCAAGGTCCGAACTCAAGGCGATGATCGCTCGCGGAGCGGAGATCAAATGTCGTTGATTTCATTGCTTTCTCTGCTTAAGTTAATGGCATTCGCGACTGTCCCTTGTATTTCGCTACCGCTGTACGACACGGTGCCGGCCCAATATCGGTTTGATTCCGATTCGATCCCGAATTCTTACACCTTGGCTGCCGCTGCACCAGACGTAGCAACCAGGGGAAAAACGGAGTGCGCCCCGTGGGGAGGCACCGAGGCCTAGCGCGTTTGGCCCAGCCGATTCTTCCACGGTGATACCCCAATGTCCGAAGCCACCGCCGTACCAAATCTCGCATTCACGTGGAAACAGCAGCACAAATTCCGGCCGGTTGAAGGCGGACCGCAATCGGCGAATCGCGGCCGGCCATTCGCTGGCATCAATGTCTGATTCGATATCCTGTGGGCTGGGTGGCGCGGTGTACAGCTTGTGATTCTCGGCGGCCATCCAAACGCGTATCGCTTTTGCGTCCACGTGCTTTCGAGCCCAAGCGGCGAATCCAGCTTCGAACGCCGAGGGGGAGGAAGGTCGAAGGCTAACGATAGCCACCGCCGTCACAGCAAACAGTGCCGCCACGTACACTGCAACCTGTGCTGCGCCCACGTTCCGTGCGTCGCGTCGCCCCCTGGCGAGGCGCGCCGCCGCGACGGTGGTCGCATAAGCGCACAGCACGAATCCCCCGAGCAGAGAAAAAATGGCATCGCCGAAAAGGATCATCGCGCCATTCTTCAGGGCCGCATGGTAATCAACGAAGCCCGCCCACCAAGCGAGGACACCGACGGCGATGGCCGTTGCTATGGCCAGGGCCGCATCCGCCGGTACTGTTGCCCACTCTTTGGGCAGCTTATACGCCACCAGTGCCGCCACCACGATTAACGTGGCACCCCCGAGCAGGGGCAGGCCGGCCGCCTCCAAGCGCGTTGTCTCTTCGATCCCGGTTATCGGTCCACCACTCGTCCAGAGCAGCCAAGCGAGAAGCGAGGCCGTAATGGCCGGGTGCATGATTACCGGCCAAACAGTTCTCCAATAATTTGTAACCTTTGCTGTCAAGTTCCTGCATCCGCGCTACTGTTCGTCAAGGGTCGTAATTCCACCGCCTTGTGGAAATTGCCTCATCCCCATCTTAAATCGATAAGTCTGGAAATGGCCCAACTCTCAAGCCGTTCGCATTATCATCCCCAAAGTACCCCTCCACATTACCCAGCGCTGAAATAACCGTCAAGATGTATTTTTCGTAATTTCCTGATGTTTCGCCTGATGGGCGTGAAATGGCAAAAAAAAGGGTGCCAGCTTTCAGGCCGGTGCGGTTGGGGTTGAATTACTGTTTTGCGTTTCCCATTACGGGGGAACTTCCTTGGCGCGGGGATGGGCGTTTTCGAATACGTCCTTAGTGCGCTTGGTGATCAGGTGTGTGTATATTTGCGTGGTGCTGAGGCTCTGGTGGACCAGGAGTCCCTGCACCACACGCGGATCGGCACCATGATTGAGCATGTGCGTGGCAAATCTGTGCCGCAATGTATGCAGGCTGATAACGCCGAACATCTTCAGCGTCCGCGTTGCGGAGAAGTTCCTAGATGTGCTGCGGGGGTGGTTCATCGGGATGACTCGCCTGTTTACTCTGCATTTCCCGCGAAAGATTCACGGCCGCATTTGCGCATGCCGGCTGGGAAAGCAGAACGCTGGCCGGAATATCCTGCACGCCGGCGAGGAAGAGTCCGAATTGCCGCAGGTCGGCACCATAACATTTACTGGTATAGGTGGAGAAATGGCGCTCAAACTGGAGATAATTCAGAAATTCCTGCACTTGATGAGGTAAAGTAAGCGTGTCCATAATTTTCAACTGCTCCAAAAGTCGGCTACGGGCGATCCATATCATCCTGGCATGGCTTTTCCGCATCTTCCGACCGCACATTTAACCTTGTCTTGAGCCCCATCCGTTCGGCTCAACGTTTCCCACAATCGCTTCCACGGTGAGATCAGCGTCCCCGCGACGGTTATCACAGCCTCATGTCGGATG
>DAHXLH010000183.1:0-5899 GCA_027366115.1 Phycisphaerales bacterium | reverse complement strand
TGTTCGTGGGATCAAAATCTAACACCACACGGATCCGTGGTTGTTACACCGGAAATTGAACCTCTTCACGCCCATGCGCCAACTCTGCCACGCCTTCGACTCATCCCAACCTACCTAATCCGAGTATGCGTTCGCCCTGGCAAAGGGTGGTACTATGTGGGGTATGCCGCCAATAGGACGTCGGATGCCGATTGCCCAGCGTTATGACCCGGCCAAGTTATCGATCAGGCCGTAAAGCAAGCCCCCCGAACCGGACCATCATAGCTGAGGCTCCCCGTTGGCATTTTTCGATGTGGCGTTGAATCAATGCGCTAAATATTTCTGGCGAGAAGCTTTTTTATTCCTCTGCCAAAATCCGTGCTGTGCGTTGCCACATCTCCAGCTTGGCGCGGCGGTGGGCTTTACCTTGCGTAATTTGATCCCAATCTTCCGGCCGCCATTGTCGTACTGCATATAACTCCACCGTCGGAGCCGGAGATTGGGGCTGGAAGTCAGGTTCTTCGCTTAGCAAGGGTCGGCGGTTCCATGGGCACACGGTCTGACAGATATCACAGCCCAGAATATATTGGGCTTCACGCATTGGCTTATGGAGTTCATCTGGAATATCGCCCCGATTTTCCAGGGTGTGATAACTGATGCAGCGGGTAGCATTGAGTTGGTAGGGTGTAAGGGCCATGGTCGGACAAGCATCCAGGCAGCGTGTGCATGAACCACAGCGATCAGGCTGTGCGGAATCAAATTCCAGCGGCAAAGAGGTCAGCAATTCCCCCAGTACAAACCAGCTTCCGTGACGAGGGTTAATCAGCAGCGTGTTTTTGCCAATCCATCCAAGTCCGGCCCGCGCCGCGAGTTCTCGCTCATGGACCGGCCCAGTATCCACATACGCCCGACAGATAAAGTCATCTGCCACCAAACGCCGAATTTCGTTTTGTAATTGCCTCAGATGCCCCATCAACACGCGATGGTAATCTCTTCCCCAGGCGTAACGGGCAATGTGCCCTGTGGCGGAGTCATGGGCAGATCGCTGAGCCGCGTTGGCCTCCGTCAAATCCGTTGCTTTCGCGGGTGATTCCGTCGCAGGATCCGGCACGTAGTACGAAATCGCCACGCTAACGACGCTTCGAACCCATGGAAATGCGCTGGAGAGATTCGTCCGAGCGTCCACCGAATCTTCCAGATATTTCATTTTTCCATGTTGCCCCTGGGCCAACCAAGCTTGATATTCTTTGGCATAAGCACTGATGGAAGGATCCGCAATACCAACCAGATCGAAACCAACGGCCCTCGCCCGTTGTTTAATTTCCTCCGCGGAGACCACCCGGTTCGTTGGCGGAGGAATGGCATCAGGGATTGGCGCAGGCATGGCATCACTCCCTGCCGGCATATGGATTGGGCGGGACAACGGGAGGCTTGTCCGGAGCTTTCTGCAGATGGGCGTCTTTCGGTACGACGGCCAGCAGATCATCCGGAGCAGGCTCATCCACCGGTTCCAGGGGAAGCTGATTTTGATCCGTAATCTGGCTCAGGGCTTGAACATTAAGCCGGTCGATGGTCGGCGTGGATATCTCGTTATGCTTCGATTGGCGTGAAACCACCAGCCAATAACGCAAAGCCGCCCAGCCCACAATCAGCAGGGAAAGCCCGCCAGCCAAAAAATATGTCGAGATGCTGTTTCCCCCGGATGGCTTGATGGAGGCATCACCGAAGTAAACATCGAACATCATCACAAACATGGCCCCGATCCAAACGTGGAACCATCCTATTTACACCCTAATTTTACCCGCAACCCTCGCCCGTTGGAACAAAGGCCCCCTGCCGCGTTCCGGGCGGCCCTGAAATCTCGTCCGACCCCTCCGGTCTTCTGGAGCATGAAGCTGAAGATCACAACAAGAGCTACGGTCATGGCTCCGCAAGTCTTCCCGGCCGGAAAGATGATTCCACTTTCACCACCAGGCCCGACTCATGGCAGTTGTCTTTTTCCGGCCTGCGCTTATCATGATTGCACGGTAGCCAAGCTCGGTACAATGCTTATGCGCGAACGCCCGTACCGCGGTTTTGCACGCTGATGCACTGGAGAAAAATTATGGCACGCGCTGTCACTTTGTTTACCGGCCAATGGGCCGATCTGCCTTTCGATACGGCCTGCAAAAAGGCCAAATCGTTCGGCTACGACGGCATCGAAATTCCTTGCTGGGGAGATCATTTCGATGTGGAACAGGCTCTGGCTGACAAAGCCTATATCAAAAATAAATGGGCCACGCTGGTACGCCATGGCTTGAAATGTTTTGCGATCAGTACGCACCTAGTCGGTCAGGCCGTATGCGATCGTATTGATGCCCGCCACCAAAGCATTTTGCCGGCACGAGTCTGGGGCGATGGCAAACCGGAAGGGGTCAACAAACGCGCTGCGGAAGAAATGAAACGCACTGCTCAGGCGGCCCGCAAGTTTTTCGACGCCGCTCCAGCCTCGATTAAAAAAGAGCTGAAGCGCGTTGTGGTCAATGGGTTCACCGGCAGCAGCATCTGGCATTTGGTGTACAGTTTTCCGCCGGTGCTGGCCAATCAGATTGAAGACGGCTTTGCCCATTTTGCCCGCACCTGGAATCCAATCCTCGACGTGTTTGACGAACAGGGCGTGGTATTCGCCCTGGAAGTACATCCGACGGAAATTGCTTTCGATATTGCCAGTGCCCGCACGGCATTGGATGCCATTAAAAATCGACCCGCCTTCGGCTTTAACTTTGATCCATCCCATTTTGTGTATCAGGGGGTTGATTACGTACAATTTATCCGCGAATTCCGCAACCGGATATACCACGTACACATGAAAGATGCCTGGGTCAGCCCGGTACCGCGATGCAGCGGCGTGTTCGGCGGCCACCTGCCGTTCGGCCATCCGGAACGCTTCTGGGAATTCCGGTCCCTGGGCCATGGCAGCGTAAATTTTGAGCAGATTATCCGGGCACTTAATGAAATCGGCTACACCGGCCCATTATCCGTGGAATGGGAAGATCAAAATATGGACCGTGAACATGGAGCCGCCGAAGCGGCGGCCTTTGTGAAAAAGATTGACTTCGCTCCCAGCAGCATTGTCTTTGATGCCCAGTTTGATAAAAAGGGCTGACCACGACGCTTGCAGCGAATCATTGAACAGGAACATCAGCGCCCGTAGCGCAATTGGATAGAGCGCGTGGCTTCGAACCACGAGGTTGCAGGTTCGAGTCCTGCCGGGCGCAATAGATATAAGTGTTGCTGATCACTGTACTTAGCGAACTTCCCTGTGTCGGGGAATGCGGCTCATGAGTCCCTGCCAAAACGGTATATACCGTTTTGGCTCTGACCAAAGGAGCCATTTATGCCTCGACTCAAGCAGAAACTACCTTCGTATCGGTTACACCGTTCGTCCCACCAGGCAGTCGTAACACTGGGTGGCAGAGATTATTACCTGGGATCATTCAACGCACCTGAGAGCCGAGCGAATTATGACCGACTCATCCAAGAGTGGCTTGCCAATCAACGACAGATAATGGAGAAATCTGTAACCAAGAACGGTAAAGATCAAGGCGTCACGATTAATGAATTGATCTCCCAATATTGGGTGTTTGCAAGCGGCTATTACGTTAAGAATCTAAAACCGACAAGCGAATTACATGCGTTGAGATTTTCGTTCAAACCACTCGTCGCTCTCTATGGAACAACCACTGTCGATGTGTTTGGTCCGAGCAGTTTGAAGGCTGTGCGCCAGAAGATGATTGATAATGGACTATGTCGCACGCTGATCAATCGTCTCATCAACCGCATCCGCCGTATCTTCAAATGGGGTGTGGAGAACGAATTGGTTCGATCCAGCACATTGGAGGCATTGCGAGCCGTCGCGCCGCTCAAGCGGGGCCGTTGTAGCGTACGCGAATCCGATCCGGTTAAGCCAGCGCCGGAATCCCTGATTACCGCAATTGAGCCATATGTATCGCGACAAATCTGGGCAATGATTCAGCTTCAACTTTTAACCGCCATGCGGCCTGGGGAAGTGATTCAAATGCGCCGCCGCGATATTGATACAATCGGAGCGGTCTGGCTATATCGGCCCGAATCCCATAAGACGGAACATCATGGCATTGAACGCAGCATTTACCTTGGGCCTCAGGCACAAAAGTTCGTCATGCCCTTTCTGAATCGGGCTGCCGATGATTTTCTATTCAGTCCGTTGGAAGCGGATAAGGAACGACGCGATAAGCTCACCGTTGCCCGGAAGACTCCTTTGTCATGCGGCAATCGGCCCGGCACGCACTGTGCCCGCCAGCCCAAACGCAAGCCTGGGATTTGCTACGATGTGAACAGTTATCGCCGCGCAATTAACTATGGCTGCGACAGGGCCTTTCCCTGGCCAAAACATGCGGGACGCGGATCGGATCAACTGACGCCTGAAGAACTCGCTGAATTAAAGGCTTGGCGGAAAGCCCACCATTGGCATCCGCATCAATTGCGGCACAATGCGGCTACCAATCTTCGTAAAGAATTCGGCATCGAAGCCGCCAGATTAATTCTGGGCCATAAGTCTGTGGCAGTTACAGAGATTTATGCGGAACTGGATCGCCAGAAGGCATCGGATATTATCGCCAAGGTGGGGTAATGCTTTGTAACCTGCGAGGTGCCATCTGAAAGCATGTCCCCTGTTTAATCGGCGTCGGCAAACTGATTATGGAACGGAGATTCATGGAATCTTCAGCCCATATCCAGCAATATAGTCTCTGGATAAATTACTCATGCCGGTCAATTGTCCTCTGGCCTGCTTCCCTTGAGGATTTCGGCGATTCTGCGGTTGGCCGCTTCGATTTGTCTTTGACGCCGCGCGGTGGTAACCGGGAGCATAACGGGCTGGGCATCTCTGGATATTGCAAACCGTTGCAGTGCCTCCCGACTGGTGTAGGTAGTGCCGCCAATCTGAATCGCCTCCAGCCTGCGTCCGCGTGCGCCACGTTGGACCCAACGGTATACGGCGCTGATATGAATCCGCCGGCCATTGGGGCGTGAGGGCAGAAGTGTGGGAACCTGGCCAATGGGTACCAGTTGTTCGGTGTGCAGGTCAATCATGGATGCCTCCTGTTCAAATCAATATCCAACGGCTTAATGCCATACAAATACCTAACATATTATGCGGAAGGATAAATCAAAGTCAATGTCATCACTAAATTTATTGTGGTTATTTGATTCAACAGGCCTTGCGATTACGAATCCTATCCGTTACGATTTATAAGCTATGGCAAAGAAAAGCATCAAAACTAAAGTCCCCGCCTCCTCCGGCAAACCTCTGACCGTCCAGAGAACGTATCGGTTCAATACCGAACTCTTTGAGTCCTTTGAGGAGGATTGTGCCCGGCACCTGGCTAATCCCAAGCTGGTACTGGAAGCGCTGATTCTCCATTGGCTGGACGGAGAGGCCAGTAGCCGCAGCACCATCGCCATGCGGCACCGCCAACGGTTTGGCCACACGGGGAGCGAAGATTAAATCTTTCACCCAACCGAAACTGACCGGCCTCAAAACGCCCCGCGCTTGCGACGGTCAAAGCGCGTGATCTTGGCCGCCACATAACTCATTCTCACAATATGTTCCTTGCGAGCAATCAGTGGCTTGTAGTTCGTGTTGTCCGCCCGTAATTCCACGCGCCCATCCTTCAGGTCGTAAACACGTTTGAAAGTGCATTCGCTATCCCGTTCCGCGCCAAAGCGAACATAGACTGCATCGCCATCTTCAACCGGCGTATTGGGCGAGCAGAGACACACTTCACCCGGTGCAAAGGCTGGCAGCATGGAATCCCCCACCACTTCAAAGGCAAAGACCAGGGGATCGTCAATGCCAGTACCAACCGTTGACACATAGTCATAGCCAATGCCGTTATCC
>DAHXLH010000157.1:0-4304 GCA_027366115.1 Phycisphaerales bacterium | reverse complement strand
TACGCCGCCAAACTGTGCAAGCAGAATTAGACGCGATGCGGTCCAGCGCAGAGCGGAACCGCCTTGGGCAGTTCGCAACCCCGCCGATGCTGGCGCAGGATATTGTCCATTGTTTAGCCGCGTTACTTCCCGTAGATGCCTTCCCCGTATTTTTCGCTGATCCGTCGGTTGGCTCGGGTAGTTTTTTCTCCGCTGCTCTCTCGGTTTTTGGCCGGGAAAATATCGCGAGGGCCACTGGAATTGAAATCGATAATGCATTTTGCCAAGCCGCCCACAAACTTTGGGCACCCGCAGGCCTGACGGTCGTTTGCGGCGATTTTACTCGGGTAATTAGCGGTCCCGATTGCCCGGCGGCACCAAACGTGATCTTAGCCAATCCGCCCTATGTGCGTCATCACCATATTGATCGACATGAAAAACAGCGCCTTCAATCGTTGGTTTTCCAGCGACTGAACGTCCGGGTCAGCGGTTTGGCCGGCTTATATGTTTATTTCCTGCTATTGGCAGCATCCTGGATGCAAGAGGGCGGTTACGCCGCGTGGCTGGTCCCGTCGGAATTTATGGACGTCAATTATGGGATGGCATTGAAAAACTTTCTCGCCAGCAGTTTAACGCTGCTGCGGGTGCACCGCTTTGATCCCCGTGACTCTCAATTTGATGATGCAATGGTCTCTTCGGCCGTCCTGATTTTCAAAAAAACACCGCCTGCGGCTGGCCATTCGGTCATATTCACGCTCGGCGGTTCGCTTGACAGGCCCGCGCTTGCGCAAACGATCAGCCAGAATTCTCTGCTGAATTCAGAAAAATGGACCGCTCATCCACAACCGCCCGGCAACAAGCGCATCGCCCATGGGGGTAGCGGAGTGACCACGCTTGGTGATCTCTTCAAAATTACCCGTGGCATTGCAACCGGAGGAAACAAGTTTTTTGTTCTCGAGCGAGGGGAGGCCCACAAACGCGGAATCCCCGATCAGTTTCTTCGCCCCATTTTGCCCAGCCCACGGCAACTGCAATCTGCGGTCATAGAGGCAGAAGACGACGGCTATCCCCGATTATCGCGGCAATGGTGCCTCCTTAATTGTAATGTTTCTGAGCCGCTTATTGAATCGCGATACCCTGCCCTATGGGCGTATTTGTCGAGTGCGGAATCCATTGAAATTAAACAGGGATATCTGGTTGGCAAGCGTACTCCATGGTACGCCCAGGAACGACGCGAGTCCGCTCCATTTCTCTGTACTTATATGGGGCGCGGCAACGATGAAAAAAGGCCGTTCCGATTCATCTGGAATCAATCGCAGGCGATTGCCACCAATCTTTATCTCATGCTTTATCCACGCCGCCGCATGGCAGCGTTGTTACGGGGGCACCCGGAATTGGCGGCCGAAGTATTCAAGATTCTTAGCGGCATAAGCGGCCATGAGCTACGGTCGCATGGCAGAGTCTATGGCGACGGCCTATATAAGATTGAGCCAAAGGAACTGGCGCGGATTTCCGGTGATGTATTTATCCAACAGTGGCCGGAACTCGCCGCAGGGGTCGAGCAGCAGGCTTCACTATCGGGGTTTTTCTAAAAAACGTCTTCGCTTTACGGACACGGTCATACTCGTCGCCCGCTCCATGATTGAAGCCTGTTCCGGTACCCAGTTTGATCCCGATATCGTAGCCATGTTCCTGAAAATTCAAGACGCCTTCGTCGAAGTAAAAGAACGCTTCGCCGAATGCCCGAAGATTATCACGTGACCTGCTTCAGCGCGGCGCGGATTGCCAGGCAGCGGCGGAGCAGGTTTTCCAGTTGATCCAGCGGGAAGATGGTGGCGGCGTCGGAGGGGCTTTTTTCGGGGGTTGGATGGACTTCCACAAATAGGCCGTCGGCACCGGCGGCTGTGGCGGCGTTGGCCAATAGGCCGACATATTGCCGCTGCCCGCCCGTGGCATTGCCCAGGCCGCCGGGAAGCTGTGTGGAATGCGTGGCGTCGAAAATGACCGGTGCACCCAGAGCCTGCATTTGCGGGATGCCGGTCATGTCATTGACCAGGCGGTTGTAGCCAAAAAAGGTTCCGCGTTCGGTCAGCATGGGTTGGGTGTTGCCGGTGGATCGAATCTTGTCGATAACATTTTTCATTTCCCACGGAGCCATGAACTGCCCCTTTTTTACATTCACCGCTTTGCCGCTTTCGCCGGCGGCGATCAATAAATCGGTCTGCCGACATAAAAACGCGGGAATCTGGATAATGTCCGCAACGTTGGCTACCGCCGCCACCTGATCGCTTTCATGCACATCGGTGGTAATCGGCACGCCCAGGGTCCGCTTCACGTGCGCGAGAATTTCCAATCCGTGTTGGATTCCGTGGCCGCGAAAGCTGCCGCTGCCGGAGCGGTTGGCTTTATCAAAGCTGGCCTTAAAAACATAGGCAATGTCCAGTTTTTTGCATATCTCAGCCACCGCTTTGCCAATATGCAGACACATTTCCTGGCTTTCAATGACACAGGGGCCGGCGATCAGCAAAAGTTTTTCGCCCGGCGTCCAGGAAACATTGGAGAATTGATAGCTATTCATCATAGACCTCATTTTATCATGCCCTCACAACACGCGACACCAGAGGCATTTAAGATATTGTCCCTCCAGATATTCGGTCATGACCGGATGGTCCGGCCCCGGACCGGTTACACCCAGAATTTGTAATCGCCGCTGGGCGCTGCGGGCGGCACCGCGCAACATATTCTGAAATTCTGCCAGATCCATAAGTCCGCTGCATGAGCATGTCACCATCAGGCCGCCGGGCTTTACCACGCCCATGGCCAGCTTGTTGAGATCAAAATAGGATTTACGCCCCTCGGCAAATTCATCGCGCCCGCCAATGAACTTCGGCGGATCGAGCACCACGACATCATACGCCTGGTCATTAAGCTTCATTTGCCGCAGATAGGCGAAGCCGTCGGCGTGGACAGCCTGGTATTTACTATTTGGAATCCGATTCAACTGAACATTGCGTTTAGCCAGGGCGATAGCATTTTCATCTAAATCCACAGCGGTAACATGGACCGCGTTGCCCAGTGTCGCGGCATAAATGCCAAAGCCTCCGGAATAACAGCAGACATCAAGCATTCGGGCATCGGCGGTGAATTGGGTCAACGCCAGACGGTTGTCCCGCTGATCACAAAAGAAACCGGTTTTGTGGCCCGCCGCCACATCAACTTCAAATTGCAGGCCGTTTTCTACTACCGTGCCGCGCGTTTGGCCGTCACGGATGTCGTCCTGCCGCAGAAAAAATCCCTCTGCCCTCTGGATATGTTCATCCGAGCGGAAGACGACCCGCGTGACCGGTAAAATTTCCAGCAGGGTATGTTTGATCCGGCCGATGCGTTTGAACATGGCCATGGAAAATATTTCCACCACGGCCGTGTCGCCCAGGCGATCGACAATCAGTCCCGGCAAGCCATCGCCTTCGGCATGGGCCACGCGGTAGGCGTTGGTGGTGCTATCAAGCTTCAGCGTTTGTCGGCGGAGGCTGGCCGCCGCTGCCAGGCGATCTTCCAAAAACGATTCGGTAATTTCGGCCTCGGTAAAACTGACCATCCGCAAGGCAATTTGCGATTGCGGGTTAAACAGCCCCACGCCAAACAGGATGCCCTCGCGGTCATAAACCGTCACGAGTTCCCCAGCAGCCAGGCCGGGAGAAGTCTTGCCGACCATTTTTTTGAATATGGAGGTACTGAAAACAGCATTCCGCAATTGCACCCATCCCAGACCCGGCCGGGGCGTAAATGCCGCCAGTCGGCTGCCGAGAGCCTCTGTACCCCCCGGACTGCCCGTTTCGGCATCGGCAGTTGGCATGCCCGCCCGCCGCCGATGATGTGAGACAAAATGTCTTTTATTGCGTCCCTGCATATATCCGCCCGAAAAACCCTGTTACCACCAAAGATTGTACCGCAACCGGCCAAACCTTGAAGCCCCGGCGAGCCGCCGACCAGCGACATTAGCGGACCCTGCGCCGAGGAGCCTGGAATCTTGAATCTTGAATCTGGAACCCGGAACCCAGAATTAAGCCCTCAGCAGCGCCAGCGCTTCCAAAGCATTCTAACTCCTAACTCCCAACTCCTCGCGTCCTCGTCAACCGCTTGCAGCAGGCGGCGCATGGGTTATAATGCGGAAGCTTAAATTCCCGCGGATCGGATGTTACCACTGTGGTTAATACCACGGTATCACCAAACTGAACCAATACCGCGCCATCGGCCTGCTTGGCCAGATACCCCGTCTCCATGGAAAATTTACGACCGTTTAATTCCGTCTCAACTTTAACTAC
>DAHXLH010000144.1:0-6268 GCA_027366115.1 Phycisphaerales bacterium | reverse complement strand
TTTCTGTCCGCGATTCCCGCATTGAGAGCCTTTTCATGCATAGCGTGTCTATATAACTGCTCTTTTTCTCCCATCGCCAAGATTCGTTCTGCGAATCCGGGTGATATTTGCTCATAACCTGCGACCACCGCCGGCGGTGGTAACGCCCCAGTGCTGGAAGATATTTGTATCAAGGTATTATAGGTTGACGATACTGGAGGTGTACCAGTGGTAAAAGTCTCCAGCACCGCAGCGTGGGGAGGTGGCACCCCGACAGGGCGGCTGCTGTTGACGCCTAGCGGCTGATTAGGCTGTTTTGAGGTCGGTTCGTTCGACATTGAAACTGCTTCCCATTGTTGCTTTTTTCAGCGCTACGTGAAGATCGCCACGGATTGCCTCCCAGTCGCCAGAAAGCACTTCCGCTGCGGTTTTCAATGGAAAAATGGCGGAAAAATCCATCGGAGGGCGAGACGGAAACAACTCCATGACTGATCCAATGCCGAAAATAAAGTTGTGAAACCGTGGCGTCCTCATATCGCCTGTTTACCCGGCCAGAACGCACATTCCAATGTGCCCGCCAAAGCCCTGCCCGACGGTAATGCTGCGTGCCGGCCGCGAAATACCTTGGCCCGTCGGCAGTTCGCTGTGTTGATGACACATCGCTGAAATCACGATGCCCAGCAGCCCTGACGCCCCCAGTGAATGCCCAAGCCAGCGTTTATGGGAAAAAACCGCTGATTCCGCCCCGCACGCGCGGCCAATGGCTGCTAATTCCACCTGATCATGCGAAGTACCGGCGGCATGGGCATGAACAAATGCGATTTCTTTGCCCGCCACACACGCCCTTAGCCCGCGTTCCAGAGAAGTTCCGACTGGATCAAGGGCCAATAAGTGCGTGGCATCGGCCATCAGCAGGCAGTTCTCCACTTCCACGCTGCCGCCATCACCACCCTGAAGGCACACCGCCACGGCCGCTTCACTCATAAAGAAACCGCGGCCGACGATATCAAATGGGCGGCAATGCCGATGGCCGCTTTCATCGGGGCGGGCAAAAACGCCTAAATTTTGGAAGCTATGTTCAAACAAGGGATGAATTGACGCATCCGCCGAGACAATAATCGCCCGCTTGAATTCTCCCCGACTAATTCCCTGGTACGCACGATGCAGGGCCACTAATGATCCGGCGCAGGCCGCAACATGGGTCTGCACCGGCCCACCGGGATTTATCATTTTTGTCAGTGCCGTTTGCAACGCCGCCGGCCCCAACGCCACGTGCCACGCAAGGCTTTCCGAGAGTTGCCCCCCAACATGCTGCACCGCACACGCTTCCAGCAGTCGCAAAACTGGGCCTTTGCTGGTTGCGACCAACAGCGCGGTATCGCGCTTGGAACAGATTTCCGCAGTCCACCCGGCTTGCGTCAGAGCTTGCAAACATGCCATAATTCCCAGTTCAATGGAACGGTCGAGTTGATCCATGGAGGGAAGGGCGCAGCGTGCTAAGTGGTAATCCACGCGTGACGCCGCCAAAATCCCCGGCCATTCAGCGTTTTGGGCATGGAAGGGAAAGCCCAATGCTCCAGCGTCCGCAGCAGCCTCTTTGCGCAGGCGCGTTATTACTTCTGGAGAAATTATGCCCCTATCTGCCAACTGCTGATCGGCTCTGATGGCCGCCCACAACATCTGGGGCGTATAGCCCAGCGGCGTCACCACAGCCATTGATTGAATACCGACACGCGTCTTCACAGGGGGCTAAAGATAGTTGCACCGCCTGTGGCCCGCAAGTGCCGCCTCTTATTCCGCCCGTTATTCGGCACCACGAATCGCCCGCAAATTGCTCGATCAGACACAAAAAAAGGTGCCTGACACCTTTTTTTGGAAAAGGTGTCAGGTACCTTTTCCGGGAGGAATTCCAACAGTGTTGCTATCCCAGTATACTTACGGCTTACGCCGACGGGCGGGACACGGTATCGGCGGCGCAGGGCACTGCGGGAAATGCGGCGTTTTTGGTTCTGGGAAATAGTTATGTCAGCTCCGGTACATCCTTATGGTGATTATGGCGTGGCTTTACGCACGCTGCGATCGGGACGCAATTTTCTCGGTTATGTTCTGTTTTTCAGCGTGATGCTGCAGGTGGTGGGATTTATCCTTATGCGGTTTACCACGCAGCCGTACCGCGCGGGCAATCCGGTCATTGTAGTGCACCATGCTTCAAGCCACCGCGACGCGTTGTCCCAATCGCGCCGACAACCGGTTCTGCGGGCCGGCTTACCGGAAAGCTTGGAGGGTTTTCCCGCAGCCGGGGCTGATGGACAAAGCATTGAAAATTATCAATCCGACCGCATGGTCCTGGGAGAAAAGGCCGGGCGGAGGTTGAACCTTCGGCGACAGTGGCGTGAAAGCTATTATCTAATTGCCCCGATCACGCAATTGCTGGGTTTATTGGCATCTGGGTCGCAGGCTGTTATTATTTTTGTCACGCTGCTGGTCATCTTGGTAGCGCAGGCACCGGGCGTGGCAAATATGACGCGCAGTTTGATCTGGTCGGTTATTTTGCTGTTTATGGTTTTTCCCTGGCAATATGTGCTGCCGGGATTTCCGATTCCCGGTGTGCTGTATGGTTGGCATGAATTACACAGCACCCTGGCCCTGGCATTTTTGCCTCCTCCGGGACATGGTATTTCGTTTGATCAGCGTATTTTAATTGTAGGCAGATATGTCTTATGGCCGGTACTGGCCCTGGTGGTGATGCTGGTAACCGCAGAGCGATTTCGCGCGGGCGTGCGGTTGGCCATTGGCCATCCCTTACAAAGCATGATGCTGGGAGACAACCGCGGCACCCCCGGTTCGGCCCCGCGATCGCCGGCGGGACCCGGCGTGCCGGGCACCAAGAGCTGACAGGTTCACAAATCGTGCAACCGACCGCGCTTTGCCCTATACTTTTCGCCCATGAGATGGTTCATGAAACATCGGCCTGATTTGCATTGCCTGACGGCGAGAATTTTTGCGCTGGCCGTGCTGTTGTTATTGCTGCCCGCACTTGGCGGTAGCTGCCGCGCTGTCGTGATTGTGCCCCGGCCAACGCCTTCCTGGCTATTGCAGAACGGCGTGTGGGTGCCGCTGGTAGCGCCCGATCCCAATACTCCGCCGGGGCAGGTGGCGGAAATGATTCACGAATTAAATTCCGGTCATCCCCAAAGAATTCCTAAGTTGGCCCGGCGATGGATTAAAGCCAATAAAAACAATCCGCTGGCTCCGGAGGTACTGCTGCTGCGGGGCGACGCTTACAATGCCATGGGAGCAAAATACACTGCCCTGTTTGCGTATGAAGATTTGCTGGATAACTACCCCACCAGCCCGCTGTATGGCCCATGCCTGCGGCGGGAATATAACATCGCCTGCGCCTTTCTTCGCGGATACAAACGGAAATTTCTGGGTATGCGTATTCTACCAGTTACCGGTGACGCTCTGGAACTTTTACGCCGCATACAAGATCGGCAGCGTGGATCACCTTTAGCAGAACTCGCGGGTATTCGTGTCGCCGATTATTACTACGGCGATGCTCGTTTTAATCGCGCGTTTCAATCTTATCAGGATTTCCTGCGGCGGTATCCGTACAGCCAGTTTGTGGTCAAAGCGACTTTAATGGAAGTGCAATGTCTGCTGGCCACTTTTCGCGGCGTAAAATTTGACCTCACACCTCTGCGAAATGCCGATGCGCAGCTTGAAACTCTCACGCAGGAATATCCGCACTTTGCACAATTGCTGCAGGTGAAGGCCTTGGAAGAGCGCATTTATCAAATTGAAGGCCGTAAGGAACTGGAAATTGCCCGGTTTTATATTCGCTTCAGCAAGCCGGCGGCCGCCCGATATTATTACAATCGGGTGATCAATGATTGGCCGGATACGCAATGGGCAAAAATTGCCAAAAAGGAAATGGTGGAGCATTTTGGGGCGGAGGCGATCAAGTGACGATCTCGCGGAATATTTTGCGCAACGGGCGGAGCATGGCGGGATTGCTGGTGTTAATGCTTCTGGCGGTACTACCCGCGGGGTGTGGATACACCATGAAGTCCATTTATCCGGCGGGCATTCATACCATCGCGGTGCCGATCTGGAAAAACAATACCTTTCGCCGCGGCTTGGAATTCCGCCTCACGGAGGCGATTGACAAAAATATTGAATCCCGCACGCCGTACCGGTTGGCCCCGATGAATCAGGCGCAGACGGAATTAACCGGCACCATCGTGAGCATGAGTGAAGGCGTGTTAAGCAACAGCTTTCAAACCAATTTGCCGCAGGAAACACAAATCATCCTTGTGGTGGATTTTACGTGGCGGAACCTGCACAGTGGAGCCGTGCTATCACGAAGGGTTAATTTTGCCGCTTCCAGCACTGAAATTCCGCAAATCGGCCAGCAGTTGCCGGACGCTGAACAGATGGCAGTGGAACGCATGGCCAAGGCGGTGGTCAATCAAATGCAGAAATCCTGGTAAAAGCAGCCCATGCAATGCGGTTTCCAAAAACCGGATTTGCCGTCCCCGACAAAGCCGCCGGCTCTGCCGACGGTGCCGCATGAGCGTGCCGCGCGGATCGGGAAATTGTTTTGGCGGTGTTGATAACCCTTATGCACAGCATATACGCGGAGAAATAAAAAAGGCCCGTTGTACCGGGCCTGGGAGTATAGGGAAGTCTTAAGAGAAATTGGTAAAGCCGGGCGAGACGCCACAGGCTTACTTTTTCTTCTTGTCCTTCTTGGGTTTTTTGACTTCCTTCTTCTGACTGTTGTTGCCCTTGGCCATAATATGACTCCTAATAAGGGACTGAAAAAACACAAATACATCGCCACGCGACGATGTATATACACGACACCGAAGAGTAAACTGAAATTAATATTAACGTATCGGCGCATAAACGCCAGCGAAAAATAATTGAAAAATTTATCACGTGCAGGGTGCCTCCACTGCGGCGGTGCGGCAATCTTACCGGGCAAGCGGCCGTGGGATGAAACCCCACAAAGCCGCCAGCTCTGCCGGTGGTGGGGGACACGGGAAAAAAATCTCTGGAACGGCCCGGGGGCAAAGGCTGCACGGGAGTGCCGGCTTTAGCGTTGCTTCCGGGCCGCCCGGAAAAATGGCCCGCCCGAACGGCACCGTAAGTTTTAGTATGCTTGCCACCAAGCAGAAATGCCGGCCGCCGATTTCAGCAGTTTGCATTAAAAGCATAAAACCGGCATAATGAGTTTCTCGGTGAATGGAAACCAAATGGAATTCATAAGCCGAGGCACGCGGCTGGCCGCGGAAAATCGGGCCGCTGGCGGTGCTATAATAAAGTGCGATTGGAAATTGATCGCGGGGTAGAGCAGTCTGGTAGCTCGTCGGGCTCATAACCCGGAGGTCGGAGGTTCGAATCCTTCCCCCGCTATTCCTTGATTCTAAAGGGACTTGCAGTTACGCGAGTCCCTTTTTCATTGGCCTAAAATGGCCCCGTGTACACAACTTTGTACACAAAAGTACGGACTCGCCAAGAAGAAACCCCAATTACGAGGTATCCGATGGCAAGTCTCATCCAACGTGGCAATATCCACTACATCCAATATTGCGTTGCCGGCAAAGCCCGCAGGATCAGTACCGGAACCGACAGCCTACAACTGGCCAAGGAGAAATTGCGTCAGTTTGAATCATCGCTCTTACGCGGCGAGGATTCACCGTTACCGACGCGAACCTCCATTGCCCAGCTGGTCGGCAATTACGTCAATCACATCCGCACCTACAAAACACCGAAGAGCGCCCAGACAGATGTTTACTATCTTCGAGAAGTATTCGGCCCCATTTGTTCCGAACTTCAAATCACCAGCAGGCAACCCAGCGCGATGGCGCGCAAACGCCCGCCCAAACCAGGCCTAGATCGCCGTAGGCGAATCGCCATCATCGACGCCCCTTGTTTTGAACAAATCAACACGACCCAGATCGCAACATTTATTTCCCGCCAGTTACAAAGCCGTGATCTGGCCCCCAAAACAGCCAACCGATACCGCGAAATACTTGTGCGGCTGTTCAACTGGGCGATGCAGCAGGGGGGCGTTCACATACCGGGCGACAGAAATCCAGCCGCCCGCGTTCAACGCTATAAGGAACATGCGCCGGAAATACGATTCCTGACCTTGCAGGACATAGACACTCAATTAAACGCTCTGCGATTTAAGCCACAATTACAAACCATGGTGGCCATGTACATATACGCCGGGTTACGCCGGGAGGAACTGCTCTGGCTGACTATTGATGATATTGAT
>DAHXLH010000138.1:0-9266 GCA_027366115.1 Phycisphaerales bacterium | reverse complement strand
GATCGCCGCCGGATTCCCGGATGACCGGGGCCGATTCCCCGGTTATGGCCGACTCGTCCACTGAAGCTACGCCCTCAATGACTTCACCGTCGGCGGGAATTAAGTCGCCGGCTTCCGCCAAGAGAATGTCCTCTTTTCGCAGAGCGGTGGCGGAGACGGTTTGAACCGGGGCATCGCGGCGCGCTTCGGTCAGCTTTTTAGCGGGCGTATCGCGCCGGGCGCGGCGGAGCGTATCCGCCTGGGCCTTGCCGCGCCCTTCGGCCATGGCTTCAGCAAAATTGGCGAAGAGCACGGTAAACCAGAGCCACAGGCTGACCCCAAGAATAAATCCGGGCGAGGCTTCACCATGCCCGAAGAGCGATTGGATAAATAAGGCGCTGGTTAACATACTGCCGATATAGACAACAAACATCACGGGATTGCGCACCTGGATTCGCGGGTCGAGCTTTTTAAAGGACTCAAGAACAGCCCGCCGTGCAATGACACCGTTAAAAAGAGAATTTGATTTCGCGGCCATGATTATTGCAACTCCAATTGGTGTTTATGGTCAAAGGAATACCGTCACGTCAATGCCAAAGGTGCAAAGATTCAACTATCGGGCCTAAGGCCAGGGCGGGCAGGAACGTCAAAGCGCCAATAAGCACCACCGTGGCGACCAGCCAGGCGGTAAACAGGGCGTCATGCGTCGGAAGCGTTCCGCTGGAAACAGGAATCTGCTTTTTTCTCGCCAGAGAGCCGGCCAGAGCCAGCGTCGGCACGATCAGAAAATAGCGCGATCCCCACATAAGAATGCCGCCGGCGATGTTGTAAAATGGCGTATTGGTGCCTAGTCCGGCGAAGGCGCTGCCGTTGTTATTTCCTACGGAACTCGCCCAGTAGAGAATTTCTGAAAAGCCGTGGGCACCGGGATTGGCCAATGCGCTGGTGCCCATAACGGTCACGCAGGCGATCGCTGCGGTCACCAATACCAGGGCCGGCGGAACCAGCACGCAAATCGTCGCCATTTTCATTTCAAAGGCTTCAATTTTCTTGCCCAGATATTCCGGCGTGCGGCCCACCATCAGCCCGGCAATAAACACTGCCACGATGACAAACATCAGCATGCCGTACAGGCCGGACCCCACACCGCCAAAAATCACTTCGCCCAGTTCCATCAGCCACATCGGCACTAATCCGCCCAATGGTGTATAGGAATCATGCATGGAGTTTACCGAGCCATTGGAAGCGGCGGTGGTGACCGTGGCCCAGATGGCGGAATCCGTTACGCCGAAACGTGTTTCCTTTCCCTCCATATTGCCGCCGGACATCAGGGCGGCTGGGCGTTGATTCACACCCAGGGCGGCCAATTTTGGGTTGCCGGTATGTTCCGCCCACACACAGCCGACCATCAGCGGCACAAAGATGATCATCATGGCTGCAAAAATTGCCCAACCTTGGCGCGTGTCCCCCACCATGCGGCCAAAGGTGTAACACAGTGAGGCGGGAATCAGCAATATCGCCAGAACTTCCAGAAAATTACTTAAAGGATTGGGATTTTCAAACGGATGGGCTGAATTGACGCCGAAAAATCCGCCGCCGTTGGTGCCCAATTGTTTAATGGCAATTTGTGAGGCCGCCGGGCCTAAGGGCAGTATCTGGTGTTTCACCCATACGGTCTTATTTATTGTTTTGCCAACTGCATTCGTGCTGGATTGCACATAGCTCACCGGCTGAAGCAGCGGAACTTTTTTATACGGTGAAAACGTCTGCACCACTCCCTGGGAGACCAGAATCAATGCCAGAACAAACGATAGCGGCAGGAGGATGTAAAGCGTACTACGCACCAGATCCACCCAGAAATTCCCGATGTTGTCAGTCTGCTTGCCGCGGATACCGCGGATCAGCGCTACCAGCACCGCCATGCCGGTGGCCGCTGAGACAAAATTTTGTACGGTCAGAGCCAGCATTTGCGTCAGATAGCTCATGGTGGTTTCGCCGTTGTAGCTCTGCCAGTTGGTGTTGCTGATAAAGCTGATCGCGGTATTCCAAGCCAGATCGGGGGATACCGCCCCCAGATGTTCCGGATTCAGCGGTAAAAATCCCTGCAATCGCTGCAGCGCATAAACCGCCACTCCGCCCAGCAGATTAAACAGCAGCAACGCCACGGCATAGGTTTTCCACGTCATCGGCTGATCGGACTTGATTCCCGCCGCCCGATACGTTAGCCGTTCCAGCCAACCCAGCGGTTTATCCAGCCCGCACGACTGTCCCTCATAAACCCGCGCCATAAATGCCCCAAGCGGTTTAACCAGCGCGCAGAGCACCAGCAGAAATACTCCCATTTGGATCCACGTGTTAGGCGTCATTAAAACTTCTCCGGAAAAAGCATTGCGATAATCAGGTAAATCAGAATCGCTCCCGCCAGCACCAAGCCGATGAAATCCATAATACTCATCATCGATCTCCTAAATATTCACATAGCTTCACCAGTAGCCATGTAAGAATGGCCAGTAAAATCATGGCTCCGAGGTATAACATGTCCATGAGCAAACTCCTTTTCAGGCACGCGCCTTTCGCGTTGCATACCTGTAAAGGTATCCGGAGCGATATCAAGATGCTGTAAAAATACAGGTCAAAGATGTAAAGATTTTGTAAAACTTTATAGCGCGCCGCACCGGCACGGGATGCACCGGGACGCTGGATGGCGGCTTTCAATCACGGCATTCTACCGCTGTTTGTTCGCGGGTGGACGGATTAAAAATAATCTCCCCTCGGCGGCACCAAGGGAAATCTGCAATCCCGGCATTCCGGGACTGGCGTCCACAACGGGTATCTCTTTACCCGTCTTCGGATTAAGCTCGGTGATGTTGTGACGCGGGGCGGCGAACTCCACCGTCGGCCAGGCGCTGTAACAATAACTGTAGTTATTCAGCAACACGGCGATTCTGCCGTCGCTGTGTTTGAAAACCCCGATCAGATAATCTCCCGGGGTCAGGCTTTTGAGCGGTGATGCGCGGAGAACGGCTGCCGGATTGGTGCCAGGCGAAATCCGGTACACAGCCTCGCTGGTCAACTGCATCAGTGTCGGCCCCAGATGTTTCAAACGGGCATTAATGCTGCGTGCCTGACGATAGTGGCGTGTGGGTTTGCCGTCCGCGCTGATCAAGGCACCCCCGCGACGAAACACTGGGCCTGCGGGAGTCCAGTAACAGAAATAAAGCACCCCTTTTGCCCCATACGCAAGGGACGTGTAGATTTGCCAACGTATCTGAGCCTCGGTGGGATCGCTGAAGGGACCAAAGGGCATGGCATTGAAAAAATTCCAGAAGGGAATATTTTGCCGCAGCGCATATTTACGTAATATGGCGAGATTGGAGCAGTACCCGGGTCTTCCATCCACGTGGGGTTTCATCATCGGGTAGTAGTCCACGCAAAGCACATCCGGGTTTACTTCCCGCACATATCGCTTGACATATTGTTCGTAGGTGGGCGTTCCCAATTGTGCGGGGCTGGCATACGCCGGAAGCAGGTTGACGAATCCCAGCTTTCCCGCGCGTACTCGGCGCAGATGATTAACCATGTATCGAAGGCTGGGAAACATGCGCGCATTGGGTTCGTCGTGAAGTGTATATCCCCAGCACGCCGGATAATTCGGAAATTTATCCGCTTGCCTGATCGCATGAATATCCGCAGCGCCCTGTACCGCACCCTCCTCATAACCCGGTAAGAACACCAGCGCCTTCAACCCGTATTTCTGACACAAGTCCAATTGTTGGCGATCTGTTGCGGGTGTATTGGCTCCAAAACTTCCCAAGGCCACCGTGAAGTTGGCCGCCGCAAGTTGGGCATAATGCGCTTCCATTTCCGCGCCGGCCGGCGGATCCACCCAGAAGCTGATGCAGAATCGATCCTGCTTAAATCGCACGGGCGGCGTGGAAAGCGATGCTCGCCGTTTCTTTGAATTGCGGGACAATAACGCCATTGTCGCCAATGACGACAGGAGGAAGTGGCGCCGTCCGCTTGCGGAATATCCTTCATCTTCAATTCCCGATGGGTGGCTGTGCGGATTATCCATTTAATAAATCTCCTGACAGATGCGTGCCACGTGTCGCTCCGCAATTGCGCTAAATTTACGTCATGTCGTCAAGAACCGGCGGTAAGGCCAGATAGCCATGGCGTAGCACATCAGATGATTTTAACCGCCGTGGCATCAAAATGCTGTAAAGGTAGAGACTGAGAATAAAGGCATTCGTAAAAGTTGTCAGTGCTGCAGGCCGGGTATCGGTATCGGCTATAGGCAGATGTTCGCTATACGCTGCGGGCTTTTTTTAATGCAAGGTTCGGACAATTTGGATAATGACGATCACTAACATCACGATGACATAAATACGCAAGGCCCAGAGGAGAACTTTTAAAGCCGGTGAGAACTTACGCCGCCCGAAACGCGTGCGCTGCTTGAAAGCCACAAGCTGATCTTCTTCCAAGAGAGAACGCACTACATCATGGCGTTGAGAAAGCTCCGTGCTTTTCACGTTTTGATTATCAGGTTTTAGATTGGTGTTCATGGTGCAAAATCCTTAGGAGAGCAATTTGGGAAACACAGTGCTTACACCATAACCCAGGCCCGCGATAATCAGCAGCACCGTCACGGTAATGCCCGCGATATTAAGCCATAGGCCATTGACACTTTCACCCATCACTTCACGATCATTGACCAGCAGCAGCAGAAAAAGCAACGCCGGCGGCATCGCCAGCACCGCGATGACGTTGACGATCAGCACAACAAACTCCAAGGGGGCATGGGGAATTAAGACAATCGCCCCTGCGGCGATCGCCGAACCAAGCAGTGCGAGATAAAATGGCCACGCCTCTTTGAGGCTACGATTGAGACTATGGGCATGGTGCATAACTTCACCAAAGGCATAGCCGGATGACGTGGAGATGCTGATGGCCGCCACCAGGCCCGCTTCCACAAGGCCCAAGGCAAAGAGAGTTGAACCAAGCTTGCCGACGTAGGGCTGCAAGGCCTGGGCAAACTGAGCTCCTTGATAATTTTCCGTGCTGATCCCATGCGTATAAAGCGGGACTGTGGCCAACACCACAGCTATACCAAATAAGGCCGCCAGAAGTGTCCCAATGGATGTGTCCCACCGCCCAAATCCTACATCCGCGGGCTGCATCCCTTTATCGGTGGTGGCCCCCTGCTGAAAAAACAGCATCCAAGGCGTGACGGTAGCACCGATATCGGCCATCATCAGAAGAATATTTTGTGAACCCAGGCCGCCGGGTAACGGGCCAAAGGTAATAAACGCATGTCCCACCGCAGGCCAGTCGGGATGGGTCATCAGCGCTACCGGAACAAACAGTCCGTTGAACAGGGCAAGGCCAAGCAGGATGCGTTCCCATGTCCAATAGCGATGCGTCATGGTGACCGCCAGAATAAGCGCAATGGCCCCGCCCACTGCCACCAGCGGCGGCACCCCAAAATAACCCAACCCGGCGCGGATTCCGATGAATTCCGTTACAAGCGTGAGAAAATTTCCCAGCATCAGATCCGCCATGGAAAAAAAGCCCCAGAAAGGACCGAATCGGTCAAATATTAATTCGGCATGACCCCGATGAGTCACTGAACCCAGGCGCACGGTCATTTCCTGAACAATCCAGCCCGCCATAAACGTTACGAGGATAAACGGAAGAAAAAATCCGATACCGAATTGCGATCCGGTGGCGGCATAGGACAACATGCTCGGGGCGTCATTTTCTCCCAGGAATACCAGAACTCCGGGCCCGGCCAGCAGCCATAAAAGCCGCATCCAGCGCCAAGGCTTATGTTGTTGTGCAAGGCTGCGGGCCTTGGCGACAGCCAGGCGATCACGCGCCCGGGAAATATCCTCCCCCGTCAGAGGATCAGCGCAATTGCCCGGGTGTGCCGGCGAGCCTCCAGATGAGGCAGGCGAAGCGATAAATTCGGATTCACTTGATTCTGAACTTTGATTCATTCCGCTCATATTTAGAAAGCACTTTCAATCGCTTTTATCCCGTTGCAAACACATTTTAAATCCTCCATCACCGCGCCATTGCAACCGCCACGCACCACGAACGCCCCTGGAACACCATTGCGGCGATTCAGTCGGCGGATGAGGACGGTCGGTCCGCAATCCCATGGTTTAACTATATACGATGCCGCCACCCCGTTGTCAAGCTATAGTTTGAGTGCTCATGCCTTATACTTTGACTACTCAAACTATGCTATTCGAATGGCCCGCTTGCTTTTCGTGCGGCAATCACGGATCATACACTGGACGCTTGTGCGAGCGGGATTTTGGGTTTATGGACTTCCACGCATGGCCAGCAGAACCATCGAAAATTACCTCAAGCAACTGTGGCTGCAACAGCAGGAGTCGCGCGGCAAGTATGTATCGATGGGAAAGCTGGCGGCCCTCGTGGGTGTAACCGCCGGAACCGCCACCACCATGGTCAAGGCCATTGCGGATTCCGGTCTGGCAAAATATACCCCGCGCGCCGGCGTGCGGCTTACCCGGGCCGGCGAGCAACTGGCGCTACACGTTTTGCGCCGTCACCGTCTGCTGGAGTTGTTTCTCGTTGAGGTTCTGGGAATTGACTGGTCGGACGCGCACGGCGAAGCGGAGGAACTCGAGCACGTCATTTCTGAAACGGTTCTGGCGCGTATGGATTTATTACTGGGACACCCGTCGGTGGATCCACACGGTGATCCTATTCCCTCGTCTGCCGGAAAAGTGGAGGCCCCGGAATTATGCAGCTTGGCCGAATTACAGACCGGCAGTAGAACCGTGATTGTCAGGATTATGGATCAAAGCTCCGAATTTTTGCGATTTGCGCAAACCAGCGGCTTGGTACCCAAGGCCGCTGTGATTATTGAACACAACAACCCCCAGGCCGGTGCCATTTCCGCACGGCCGAATGGTCAACAACCAGTGATACTGTCCATGACGGCGGCGGCGAAATTTCTGGTGCGGCCTTGTGCTGCCACGGGCAAGAGACGCGGAAAACGATCGTGACCGGCCGTCACGTAGGTCATCAGCTCCATGCGGCAGCGTTGAGTTTGCCGCGAAATGTGATCCGCAATCATGATGCGATCCATCCGTGGCGCATAATGCGGTGCGTGCCCAGCGGGCATGCGGACTTTCTCCGCGGGGGTATTTCGCATCCAGCCGCGACGCTTTCGCGTCGGGCTACTGTCCATCACTGCTGCGTAATGGAGGGCCGATACAAGCTGGTGCTGAAGGCTTTTTTATATTCCGTCCAGGTGGAATCTTCAGTTGGCGCGGCGACGGCATCGAGGGCCATTTGTGTTTTAGCATCCAAGTTATCAATTAGATTGACCAGAATGGCCTCCGGGGTTTTGGGTAGAACGGCGGCACCAAATTCCGGTAAACCATGGTGCGAAAGGATAATGTGCTGCAGGACCATTAACAAGTCCTGCCGAAACGGCCGCCCCTGTTTTTCAGATAGCACCGCCGCCCGCTGATTAATCCACAGCGTTCCCAAGGCAATATGGCCCACGAGCTTACCCATATCGGTGTAATCAAACATGAACTCATAAGAAAGTTCCGCGGTTTTTCCAATGTCATGAAGGAACAGCCCGGCGAGAATCAGGTCCTGGTCAATATCCGGATAGCGCGGGCAGATTACCACTGAAAGTTCAAGCAAGCTTAGCGTATGTTCCAGTAATCCGCCCAGCCAGGCGTGGTGCATGGATTGCGCTGCCGGCGCGAGACTGAACCGCGTCATGAATTCTTTATCATCAAGGAAACTATGGACCAATGCGGTAAGATCTTTGTCTTTAATGCCGGATAATATTTCCCGAAGTCTCGCCGCCATGGTCGGAATATTTTTCTGGGTCTTTTTTATAAAGTGGCCCAGATCCAGCTTATTGGTATCTGTGATCGGGACAACGCTTTCAGCCACCAGTTGGAGATGGCCCTGATAACTTTCCACGCGCCCACGCACGTGCACAAAACCCTTGGCAGGAAGTTTTTCGTAAACGTCCTTGGATATATTCCACATCCGACAATGCACTTCGCCGGTGGCGTCAGCGCACGTGGCCTTAAGATACAGCTTATTGCTGACGGTATTACCCATTTGTTTGCCGGAGATTAGAAAAGGCTGATCAATCGCATCTCCCTCACGCATTTGTGCTACACCGATTCTGGCCATAATATTTTCAACTCCTGCGGAACACTTCCATTAACACAATTAAGAAGGTAAGCGATTTACGGATCATAAACAACTCGGCGGCAGCAAAAACCGTAATGCAACTGTCAACGAAACTTGCCTTTTGCAAAATTGCTTGCTACAAATTGTTTGGAAAAACGTACGGACGCTTCGCGGCTTGGCGTAACGAGCCGCTGACTAACTTCGGAGACACTTCCATGACATTTCGCAAGATGGGTATTGTTACCTCGTTAACATTGTTGCTGGCGATTCCGGCTCTTAGTGGTTGCTCGCATTTGCCCTATCAGAGCGCGCAAAACATCAGTGGTCATTCCACGAGCGTACAAAAAAACGGGCTGACGGTTGCCGCCCGTGTTGACAGCACCATGGCCGCGCTGAATACATTGCTTAACAAGCCATCCGGATCACTTGGCAGTGATTATAAGAGTTTCAGCGACAAATTCAGTTCATTGAAAAGCGGCTATGCAGATCTTAAGAGTGCGATCAGCCATGTCAGCGGCTCTCAGGGAAAATATATGGCGAGTTGGGAAAAACAGATACAAAGCATCGGCAATCCTGATATTCAGGCGGTGGCTAAATCTAATTACTCCAATGCCCAGGAGGATTTTTCCAGCTTTACCCGACGTGCCAAAACCACCGAGAGTTCCGGCGGATCACTTATGTCTTACCTTGGAAATATGAAAAAGTATCTATCTTCCGACCTCAGCACCAGCGGACTGCATGGCGCATCGGGGCTTTTCAGAAAGGCGAGATCACGGGCGTCAACATTCAAGCATGATTTAGCTAAGTTGGAAAGCGTTGCCTCCCGGCTCTCAAATGATTTGAAACCCGCAGCGGGAACGAATAACTAAGCAACCGCACCAGAATAATTTCACGGCTTGCGCGGCGCTCAAATTCGGCCATGCGTATATTTGTGCTATAGAGGCCGTTGCGGTTATTCTGTGCGGCATGTATGACGATGATATTGATCGAATCCTGCTGACGCCTACTGCCATCACACGGCGCGTTGGAAAAATTGCGCGTGACATTGCCGACGCTTACGGAAACCGGGAAGTAGTCATTGTGCCGGT
>DAHXLH010000102.1:0-7564 GCA_027366115.1 Phycisphaerales bacterium | reverse complement strand
GACAGCGCGCGGACCATCAATCCTCTTTCCTTCGCAACCGAGTATCGTCAATAATGGCCCAGAGAAACAGAATCACATACGGAAACACCGCCGGCGGAAACGTGAAAACCATGACGAAGCGCCTCCAGCGTCTGGTGCGGTGCTGTCGGCGGTTTGAGGTGCTTTCCGCCGCCGGATGGGGATGACCCAAGGTGACAGCACAAACGCCGACATCACGAACGCTCCCCGATAGTCGAAGGGATTTCCTGTTTGTAATTCATTGGTGAGGCCCCATGCCACATAGCACCCCAATGGAACGGAAATGGCTCGCAGTGCCCAGATAAGCCACGCCCTGCCAAAAAGTACCGACCAGAAACCGCCGAGGGCCAGACAAAATATAGCCAGGCAGATCGGAACCCCTATCGGCCAGAACATAAGCGTTAATCCTAGGTCTGCCCGCCAGTTCGGAAGGCTATGACCGTCAATACCTACAATTGACCGACCGCCGCCAAACTCGTACGCCAGCAGTGAAACCAGCCCTTCCAGTACGAAGGCCAACCCGATCAATTTCCTGGCACCCACCAAGACTTTCGGCATCAGACTTTTGCGACCATCCAGAATTTCCATCATTGTACCTCCACTGTTGTCGTTGAGTCCAATGGACTCGGAAGAACATCCTCCCAGAAATTCTGCAGAATGTTCGCCGGGCTGGCAATTGGAGTACCCAGCGGGCCAATGATCTGGCCGCTGGGGTTATGGCCCAAGTCGGCTGCTAATGAATAGCCCCATGCCAAGCCGTTCCAAGCGCCGGCATAGCCGGTGGTGGGAACAGCATCTTCCCAAAGTAAATCGCTGTTCGTATCGTACAATTTGACTTCATAAGAATCCGACGTCGATCCAGTCACCTGAAATACACCGTTAACATCCGGCGTATCAGCGATGGCCAACTTGCCACCGCCGGGGATCGGCCCCGCCGACGTGGCACCTGCCAGGCCGAATCTTTGTATTGCCGTGACCATGTTGTGCGCATTATACGTGTATTTGGCGAACGTGCCATAACCGGTGGTCCTGCCGTTGTTGATCAGGCGCGGCAATTTTTCCGGGCGGGACCGAAAATAGGTTACGGAATCAGTATTGAGCAGTAAATGCAGTAGACGCAGGCAGGAGTGGGTAGGAGCGGGTGCATTTGTCACGCAAAACTGCAGTGGCGGCGCCTCCGAAAATGCTACATGCGAGATGCCAGATGCCAAATTTCCGATTCTAAATTCGTAGAAGTGCCTTCTTTTATTTCACAGGGGGGTGGGAGAGGTAAGGGAGGATGCGACATGAGGCCATTAATTAACCTTATCGTAATTTGCCCACTGCTTATTAAAATCTCCTCCCTTTACCTCCGCCGCCTCCTTGTGGATTCACGAATCGGATCGCGCATTTGACGTTGCTGACAATCCTTGCGACACTTTCGGTATGAATAATTTGACTTCAAGCACGCAAACTTCTGGCGAGCCGGATTTATCGGTGCAAATTGGCAAAATGCACCTGGCCAATCCGATGATGACGGCTTCAGGTACCTGCGGCTATGCCGACGAATATGCCGACTTTGCCGATTTATCAAAATTTGGCGCGTTTGTCACCAAATCCATCAGCAAAGCGCCACGCAAGGGCAATGAAAGTTACCGCGTCATTGAAACACGGGCCGGCATGCTTAACGCCATCGGCTTGGCAAATATCGGGTTGGAGCGGTTCATCAGTGAAAAAATACCCATCCTGGAAAATATGGGCATACCCGTCATTGTCAATGTTCCCGGCTGGTGCGTGGAAGATTACGCCGATGTTGCAGAGCGCCTGGATCAGGAATTGCCGGTCGTGCAGGGTATTGAACTCAATGTGAGTTGTCCCAATGTAAAAAACGGCCTGAGTTTTGGAACCGATCCGGTGCGTTTGGCGGAACTGGTAGCCGCCGTGCGCAAACGGGTGAAGCGCACAACCCTGATTGTCAAACTTTCCCCGAATGTGGCCGATGTGGCCGTCACCGCCCGCGCCGCTGTAGAGGCCGGTGCGGATTGCTTGTCGCTGATCAACACCTTCACGGCGATGGTTATCGATATTGAAAAAGGCCAGCCCATGCTGGCTAACGGCACCGGCGGGTTAAGTGGTCCGGCGATAAAACCTATTGCGGTGTTTATGGTACATCGCGTTTATACGCAGGTGGCCAAAGCTCACGCGATCCCGATCATCGGCATGGGCGGCATTCAAACCTGGCAGGATGCGGTGGAATTTCTGCTGGCGGGTGCTACAGGCCTGGCAGTGGGAACGGCCCTGTTTATCGATCCCGCGATCCCCAATAAGATTTGTGACGGCCTGCGGGATTATCTGCGGCGCAAAGGTCACAACAGGGTGCAGGACATTATCGGGACATTGCGGATATAGGATTCCATCCGCGTGATCCGCGGTTCAGTCCTGATGCGTTCCAGTCAAACACATTGAGAGTAGTTGTAAATGATCATCCTATTTCTTCGGATTTTTCAACACATTGACATACGTCATGCGCAAATCCGTCAGCGCTGCCAGCAAGGTCCGCTGCTCCGCGGAAGTTAAATTACCTTTGGTCTTATCTTCCAGAACCGCCAGCGAATCGATAAAAAATCGGGCCAGTCCGATGTCGATTTTTTTCTGGCCGCCGGGTTGAGGTATGGCGCCCATCGCCATGAGGGCCTGCGCGGCAAACTGTTCCACAATCATCTCGAAACTCGGGGTGATGGTGGGTGTGGAAGCACTTGGCACGGTATCCGCGGGGGGCGGTTCGGTTTTATCTCCGACTTTGGCGGCAAGCTTTTCCTTTTCAGCCTGGGCCTGATTTTTCCAATCCGCATCCACATGCAGTTCCGGATTGGGGTCACTATTTTCTGCTTTATCCATTCGTGTATCCTCGCAACTTCCAGATATTCTGGCCTGGTGGGAGATGATTTTCAACTAATTTCGGAAAACACCTTAGGCGGATGCTCCAGTGTCTGCACCACGGGACATGTGGCGATTGCCGCCTTCACTCGATCATGAAGCTCCGGCGGCAATTGGCTAAGCACATTTTTCAGCACCACGTGCATATCACCGAGCCGCGACGGGTTAGTAAGATAGTGCTTGTCCACCGTGGCTTCTACGCCGGTCAACGGGTGACCATGCTTACTGGCGCTAATCAGGGCCAGCATCATTTCGCACGCCGCCGCAGCAATGGGGACTAAATCCGTGGGGCCTGGCCCCGTATCGCCCCCGCCGCTTTTAGGCGGTAAATCCAGGCGCAATTTCCATGGACCTCCATCAATATCAATCGCAAATGGTCCGGTCTGCTTGAGTGTAAAAGCAGTCATGTTAAAACCCTTTTTCCAAGTCGCCAAAACGCTTCAGAGAATATCAGGTAGCGTAACTATGTAAGCCTACGTAGAAAAAGTTTACGCCGATCCAGTTAAACATCATGACCGCAAAGCCGACAACAGAGAGCCACGCGGTCCAATCCGGGCGATATTTGGGCGTGACAAAACGCAAATGCACAATGATTAAATACACCAACCAGGTGACCAGCGCAAAGGTTTCCTTGGGGTCCCATTCCCATGGCCGCCCCCAACTGAAGTCAGCCCAGACGGCTCCAAAAATAATGCCGGAACCCAGGAACCAGAAGCCCATCTGCAAAATGACAATATTGGCGGCATCCAGTTGCAGCAGGAATTTATTGCGCCGCACCGCCAAATCCGCAATAGCCGCGGGCGTGGAGGCGTCTGTCGGGCGCGTTTCTGAAAACCCACCCATGTGGCCTGCCACCAGCGAGGAACCGATACCACTGGCCATCGCGATCGCGCCGCCACCGGTTCCCGTGCCGGGGCCGTTGCCGGGATTCATGCGGTAATACAACTTCACCAGCAAATACAGCACGCCCAGACAGAAACTCGCGGCGATGAGCGCGTAACTGCTGATAACGGTATTAACGTGAATATAAAGCCAATAGGTATTCAGAACGCCATCCACGCGGCCGATGTTGGCACCAATATTCGCGCCAAGTACAAACGGCACCACAAAGCAGGCGGTCATGGCCAGAAAGCCGACAAAACTCATGGCCAAACCAAAAAGATTGTTCTTCTTCCAATATTCTAAAATTAGACCGATCACGCAGCCCACAAACGCCGACCCCAAGACACTTTCAAATTCATTTTGGATCGGAATGCGTCCCGCCAGCCACCAGCGCACGCCCATAAATAATGCATGAACCAGCACGGCGGCGGTAAAGAATATCAGCGCCGGTTTGCGTACCGCCGGAACCGCCCCGACCGCGGCAATAACAAAGAGCGTCAGCGAGATAAAGTAGAGAAACACACCCACGATGGTGCCGTCAAACAGCCGATCGTACCACAATTCCACCAATCTCTTCAGATGCGACGGATATATCGCCGGATTAATGGCCGGCAGGACTTTGGCCAGGGTTTTAATTCCTTGATTGGCTTCCGAAGCGCTATTGTCCTGCCACCCCTGCCCCAGTGAAATCAAACCGAGAACAATGCTCAGAGATTGCTGCCGGGTGTAGCCGGGAACGGGCTTCACGTTGGCATTCATTTTTAACATTTTCCGGACGACCGCCCCGGTATTGGGCAGCAAATCCAACGGCACCAGCCAGTCCTTGGATTTCGCCCCCGCCGCCGGCGGTACAAATTTCATTTCCGAAGAAAGATTTTGAAACGTTTCCAGCGCCCGGCTGACTTCCGCGACACCTGAACTCAGAGCCGCGGTGGAGCTGATCTTTACCAGCAGGTGATGCACATCCGCACGGGCCATGAAATCAGGGCTGACCGTGCCCTGTTGCAGAATTCGCTTGGCCTGGGCTTTGGAAACCAACCTTCCCAGTTGTTCACGGATGGGAACTGTTTCCACAAATATGCAGTTTCGCGTGTCCCACGCCTGGGGGCGAAAGGCCATATCTAGGACGGTATAAAGCGGGTCTTGGCCGTTGATGCTGTCAAAACCGCAGATTGCCTGCACGGTTTCAGCCGCCCAACTGGCGATGGTCTTCACTTGATCATTGTTCGGGACCGCGAGAATACGCAGGGGAGCCAAGTTGATCTGCTTTTTGAACGCCGTACGATTCTGATGCTGAATTTCCGCAGTACGACGCATAAGCTTCATGCTGGGAATGGGATTGACCTGCGGCGAACCAGGCCCGATTTCCGGATGACCAGCCGGCATATCCGCGGCAGAACCCTGCTCAATGGGCATGGACGCACGGGCGTTGATTACCGCCAATGCGGGAATAGCCCCGGCTATCAGCAAAACCAACAGAGACGCAATGTGCTTGAACTTCATGAGAACACCTCTTACAAATTCCGGCTATAGGGCCGCCTCGGTTGCGCCATGGGAAGATTCAGGAGGGCGCTTTTGCGCGGCGGCAAATCGGGCCAACTGTTGCTTTTTTATATTAAGCAAAACGGGCTTAACATAAAAGGCATAACCAATTCCAAAAATAATCATGATCACGCCGACAATCATCGGATATAAGCCGTTGGTATTGCCCACCCCCAGAACCGTAAATGGTGTACCACTGGCCTGCTTTCCAAATCGGGCCTGGAAAAAATGCTGCCCATCCAGCGTTTCCGGATGGTTCAAATGAATCACGGCCACTTTCGATTGATGGGTTTTGAGATTGGTAAAGCGAACCTTGCTGATAAAATCGCGGGGGAAGCTGTTGCCGCCGGGGTAAAACAATTCCTTACATGAAAGCAGCGTCAGGGCAGCGGGAAGCTTCCATTCCAATGTGGAAAATACAAAACTGACTTTCCCCGCACCGGGTACCCGCACGGATGTCGGAGCCAGATCGCCATGCAGGCCGAATTGCTGAAACGGTATAAATATTTGATTATCCGTCCATTTTCCACGCGATACCGCAAGCTGTAAAACGCAGTGCCCCATGGTCTGTTCCAGTTGCGGCCGCCTCTGGGCCGCGGGAATCAATTCCGGACGATAGACCACATTGGCCAACTCCTGCACAGAAATGCTGAAGGGAATCCCCGCGACCGCTGTCGCCACAGGATGCCCTATGGCGATGGGATATTGGGTTACCGCCCCACCGGCGGCGCGCTGGATAATACTGAGTTTTCCCGATTTATGCTCGACAATCCAAAACTGATACCGTCGGGCATCCTCATAGCGAATATGAATTTGATGATCGATTTTAGCCGCAATGAGCTTCCGCTGACCATGGTCAAAAACAAAATCCACGGTTTTGGTCGGATACCTGAACAGTGCCACACGCTGAAAATGAAACGGCTTCTTGCCGGGTTGTGCTCGATACACATCCACCATATACGCCTGACTCTCGGCCCCTTGATAACCTTTTGACAGCAAGGGCATTTTTATTTCGCGCTTGGGAATGAGCGTATACGGGGTACCGTGAAGAACGATTTTTTCGTTGGGTTTGATGACCAGCACCTTGCGGAAATGATCCGCTGGAATACTGACAATTAACGCGTTATTGCCCTTAAAGCTCGTCGTGATATCACGCAGACGGCGGGCACTGGGGTGATACAGATATTCAATGCCGCAAGGCAACCCGGAATCCGCCACACGCAAGCGCGGCGTTTTGGCCAGCAGCCATTGGCCGCCGCTGGCCATGCCGGTGGCACTTAAATTAAATTCCAACGCGGGCTTTCGCACCGGCTGCCCGGGCTGACGCTGCACGGCCAGTGCTTCCAGATGCGTATAAGGATAATATCCCACCACGCGCACCTTCAGACCCTTTAACTGTGGCGAAAGTCGCGCTACCATTTTGGCGGGGGCGGCGACATTCAGGGGATGATGATTTTTGCTTGAACGTTCTCTGAACAATGGCAGAGAAGGCAGCGGCAACATGGCGGATTTGCCGTTTGTACCGGGGGCCTGCATAAAAAGCGCCCGTTCAGAATTGTCATAATAATGATGCACGGTCTGGTGCAGGAAAATCCGCACCATGCCCTCTTTTTTCAAACCGAAGTAGAAAAACAGCCCCACCAGCAGCGTAATAATACCGGTATGCACGGTCCAGACGCCGAGTTTGTAAAGCGTTAAAGGAATTTTCCGAAGCGTAACGGTAATCAGCGTGGTAGCCAGAAGGGCCATCAGTATCACCATGGGCGGGGCATTAAAAAAGCCCATGGTCGATACATCAAAATAGCTGCGCACACTTGGCAGACCGGAACCAACGGCAATATAAGCAGTGGTTAAAAAAAGCCACACCAGCCCCAGCTTTACGGAACTGAAAAATTGCACCAGCCGCCCGACCGGGCCGTTATACGACGCCAGCCGATCAAGAAACCGTCCAACCGCAGCCGGGCCGCGACCGATGCGCAAGACAACCCGTTCGGCCAGCCACAGGGGCGGTGCAACCTTGGGCGCGGTTCCGGGCGGCATCGCGCCGGGAGTTGGTGCATTAAGCGTTTGGGTCATCTTGTTCCTCTACCGCAGGGTCTGGACGGTTTCTTTCCGCGCACAAAACCTGAAAACTTCGATTGTAGCGAAATGCGGCCTGCAAGTCTTGTGAAATTAATCACAAATTGAAAAATAGGATTTTCACCTA
>DAHXLH010000080.1:0-5082 GCA_027366115.1 Phycisphaerales bacterium | reverse complement strand
AGCAAAATGTCTGGCTGTTAAACCGCACCCAGTACGTATTGTAAAGCACTTCCACGCCCGCCAACGCATCAGCGAGCTTTTTCGGATCCTGCCAATGGAACCCCTGAACTTCCACGGAATGATCAAACGGATTGGCGCGGTACGGTGATGCGGTTAACGTTCGCACGCAAACGCCCCTTGCCAGCAGACGTTGCGTGATATATCGCCCGGAATATCCGAACGCCCCGGTGACCGCGTGAAGGACTTTGGTTTCCATCATTTGCACCGTCCAGAAAACGTCAATTCGTGCCATTACAAGTACCAACAGGCTAAAGAAAAAATACGATTATCGCAACGCGAAACAGAATCATGGGAAAACGACCGCAAACCAGCAGCCGAAGAACATTCCGGCCACGCGGATTATCCGGCGATAAGTTCCGATGCGGCAAGTCGCCGTAGGCATGAGTATTAATTGCGCTTTCGGGCGGCTGATGCATTCACAATCCGGTCGATTTCTCCAATGATCGCAGCGGCTATAGGCAAAGCCGTGTTGGTAGTAGTCTGGGAGCATATGCCGATAAGCCCCTGAAAGGCTTGGCTGGATGAAAATGCCAACTGACAAACTCGATTTCTGCTTGTTCCGCCTGCGGAAGGCTGCAGTCCAACGTGAAGTTGGAGCATCCAAGGCTTCCCCAGCCCGGCAACACCAAGGTCTTCCCGCTTGACCAA
Source organism: Phycisphaerales bacterium (assembly GCA_027366115.1). Taxonomy (GTDB): domain Bacteria; phylum Planctomycetota; class Phycisphaerae; order WQYP01; family WQYP01; genus JAMDCX01. The sequence goes on along the minus strand of DAHXLH010000080.1, from coordinate 4,374 downwards.
CCTGCGCGACCAACCGCTTGAAACGCCGGAGGATCGCACAATTGAGCACCTTTGAATGCAACCTGTTCACCGCCCCCCCGGCATTCGGAGGTAAATTCAGTGTGACGGTTAAGATTTCAGGCTCGCGGCACATTTAAATGTGAGGAGGTAGTGCTTGCTGCGGCTTTGAAGCGACCACCAAGGCAGGATTCGGGAGGGGTGGCTTGTCGCCGCATTCGACTGGAAGTATAAACATGCGGTTTGTTCAGTCAGGAAATAGTATTCATCGATATGGCGTAATTATGGTGTCTTTCGGCGAGGCAGCATGGATAGGCTTTCCCCGCCAAATGCCCGAAAAAAAGGTCGCAGTAATCGAGGCAATGTCGGCACTCCCCGCTAATGAAAGGTGTCAATGAACGAGGAGGAACTGGTCTCGATTTTACTGGCAGAGCGCCAGCGATTGATTGCTTATCTGATTTCGATTCTGCGCAAACTGGATCAGGCCGAGGATGTCTATCAGGAAGTATGCCTGCTGGCTTTAAAAAAGCGTGAAACCATCGTGGATCAGCAGCATTTACGCTATTGGCTCCGCACCGCCGCCAAATTACAGGCCATGAATTTATTGAAAAAAATGCAGAACCGGCAGTTGACGCTGAACGATGAAATCCTGGATCTGCTGGAACCTCACTGGGCGGCCCACGACGCGGAAGATGACAGTGTCGTCATGCTGGCGCTGAAACATTGCATGGATCTGCTGCCGAAAGCAGCCGGAGAACTTATCCGTCGGCATTATGTGCAAGGGATAAGTTACGCGGTGCTGGCCGAATCGTTGCGAAGGCCGGTAAACAGTTTATATGTGACCTTTAGCCGTATTCATGCCGCGCTGGCCGACTGCGTGAATAAGCGACTCTCCATTCCGGAGGAAGGCCGATGAGTGACTCCGCCAGTAAATCCGGATCATATCCATCCGAAGGCCCATCGCGCGTAGCGGACCGGCCGCGGGATTTTCTGCGCCTGGCTGTTTGCTTCATTGAGGGCGGCTTGCCGGCTGATGACCTTCGCTTATTGGAGGATTACCTCAGGAACGATTCGGCGAACCGGTCTGCCTTTGTCAGGCTTTGCCGCATTTATATCGGAGTTGTGGAAGAATTGAAGGCCGAATCGTATCTTTCCGCGTCGGACAGCCAAAGGGCATTAACCGGTGCGGTCATGATGCCGGCGATGCTTCATGAGCCGGCGGCCAATCGGGTGCCGCCGGTCGGTTCGAATATACCGCATTCAGATAGCTTTGCGTTGCGCGCTCAAGCTGATGGGAACAGTACCAAACCGCAAAATCATTTTCGCAATCGAATCGGATGGATTGCAATTGTTGCAACTGCCGCCATCGCTGTGATCACCGCACTGGTTCTTCGCGGACCATTTACGCCCAGTTCGAACAATATCTTGCTTAGCAGTATTCACGCCCGATGGGCTAGTGGACATCAGATTGTCAGCGGCCAGCGCGTGCCGGATGATGGCGTGAATCTTCTCCACGGATTGGTTGAAGTTCGCATGCAAAGTGGTGCTTTGGTGGTGGTACATGGTCCGGCCCGGCTGCACTTTCCATCGCCCCGCCAGATAAGACTGGCCCATGGAAATATTGTGGTTCGCGTACCGCATACCATTGCCGGATTTACCGTGAAAACAAAGTCCGCCAATATTGTGGATCTCGGCACCGAATTTGGCGTCGCAGTAACTTCCCGCAAACCGACGTCCGCCGAGGTATTTAAGGGTCATGTGGCAGTTCATTGCGCCGGTGCCGCCAAGAGCGGCCAATCGTTGCGCATCCTGCACCAGGGACAGGCGGTACGGATCAACAGGCACACGATTCAGACGGCTGCGTTCAATCCGCTGCGATTCGTCCGTCCGGCGGCATTTGCCGAGTGTATCTGGGCTGCTGCCAAAGCAGGAACATCTTCCGCCAATCAAGGCTATATACGCTGGAAGGCATCCAGTTTTGCCATTTCGCATATGTCAGGGCTTAAGTGTTATTATACCTTCACCCCTGATCCGGCCCAGCCGAATACTCTGCTTAACGAATCTACTGCCACATTCGGCCGATATAACGGCAGGTTAGGTAATCCGGGGGTACCGAATTCATCTCCCACCTGGCGTCCGGGGCGATGGCCCGCAAAATCCGCACTGCAGTTTTCCCTGACTCACCATACCGCAGTTCACATGAGGGTCGGCCCGCATTTTGTTCCCAGGCGTGCGATTACGATTTTCGTATGGCTTAAGCCGGAAGATTTGGCTCACACCGATCATATCATCAACCAGATAAAGCCTGAGGATCCACGGTTCAATCTTTGCTGGCTGGGTTCCCAAGAAAAGCCGTATACTCCAAACGCGATCTATTTTGACTGGGGGACGGGGCGTGTTATTTCAGCCACGGTTCTGCCGAAAATCAGCGAATGGACCTTTCTGGCCGTTACAGCCAGGCCCGATCGGTCGGTCCGGTTTTACGTTGACGGAAAACTGGCCAGTGTTCGCCCCTGTCCACCGGCACCTAAGCCTCAGTCCATGCAGCTTCTGATCGGTGCGCCTGGTTTGCTGAATTCCGGTACGCGGAGCCTTTTTATGATAGGTCGTATAGGCGAACTGGGCATATTTAACCGCGTATTATCGGCACCTGAAATCAGGGCAATGTATCGTTCGGGCCGTCCGCCAATGAGCAATGGAACCGCCGGGAAACAATAAAGTACTCACATGTTGCAAACGTTTCACCGGTTGGCAAATTGCTGACAATACGATTGCCAGACTGGTTCCTCTGGATAAAACTCACAATAACGCCGGCGGCCATTAACACCAGCCAAAGGTCACGCGTCAGGTTTGACGTTGCTGATGCCGAAAACAGAGACGCCTGAAGGCCGTGTCGTCCGGAGATTGTCGGCGGCGTGTCACAACAGCGACCCTGATTATTTTTTTGTTAAGGTTTTATCCACTTGCCACATTAGACAATAAGCACATTAAACAACCGCCATGCTTCCGGGTGTTCCGGAGGGGGGTGGAGATAGACACATTTTTACGAAAGGGTAGGTGCACCATGAAGAATCTTACAAACAAGGCCAAGGCAGGGAGTAACGCATTGGTTCACGCATGTCAAAAGCCAACGGCATTAGCTGCCGCAAGTCTGATGGCGATTGCGGTTGGTTTGGCGGCTGGTTCCACCCAAGCATCGGTGATTACATGGCAGACCCCATCCACGATCACCAGCACTTCGGTTCTGGACACGATTCCCGGTGACTTTAGTGGTGCAACACTGCAGCAGTCGATCTATTTCGGCAGCGATACATCCACATACACAGTAGCAACGACTGGCGGACAGAACATTGCTTTTACACATGGTGCTTGGTCGGGAAGTGCCCCGGGAGGAACAGCAACAGAGCTCTTCTATACCGGAGTCCAAAAGCTCGTTCCTTCTGGGACCATCCTGTCTCCCAACACGGGCAACGCAAGCTTTGACAGTGTTCTGGAAAATAACGGTTGGGCATCCTCCGGCACTTCGAGCAAACCGCAAACACTGCAGATCGGCGGACTGACAATTGGCGATACCTACGCCGTTCAGCTCTTTGCCTTCGACGGCAGATCGAGTTCGTCCGCTCGCACCGAACAGTATTCTGACGGGTCGGGCGATCTGTCGGCTTCATTTTCGACGTATACCAACCCCAAGTCGGTTATCGGCACATTTACGGCCACCGCCGCGACGCTGGACGTACCCATCCTGCAGACGACGACGGGTGTTACATCTTGGGATACGACCGTTTCCGGCTTTACCCTATACTCGGTTCCCGCATCCGTACCCGACCCCGCGACACTTGGTCTTGTTGCGGTTGGCGGTTTGGGATTGTTGACTCTGCGCCGCCGCACCCGGGTTTGACATGAACTCAAGGCGGCCGGATCTGGAAGATATTTCATTGTTGGTCGTTGGCGGAAGAAAGCTGCCGCCATAAATTTGAATGCGTGAGATTCCAGGTACCGGGGGTGATGTCGCTCCCGGTACCTGGTGACAATTGAACCGACGGAGCCGGCAATCTGCACGAAGGAGTTCGTATGATGCGCCAAAGATCATCCGTATTGCGGCAATTCTCCCATCGGGGCGATCCACCGCAGCAGGGTTTTATCTCTGTAGGGGCTTTGTGTCAAGTGTCGGATGTTTTTATGGCGGACGCATATAGGTTCTCCTTGTCAGAATCTTGTTTTCCGTCTGGCTCGGCGCGGTTGCGGCCAGGGAATATTTCCGGTTCGGATCGGAAACAACGGAGCCGTTCCGGCCTGCCGGAATCGGCGATAATCGCCTGTGAGGGCGGAACACATCGTGCTCTGTCGCGTCGTGAGGCGAGCATGACGCGACGGCTG
>DAHXLH010000077.1:0-13338 GCA_027366115.1 Phycisphaerales bacterium | reverse complement strand
ACTTAATACATCTCTGTCGCCCAGGCTCGCCACCCAATGGTCGGCGGAGGTGCGGCATGATGTTCCCGGCGTTTCCATCATCTGCGGGCAGGTGTTGTATCTGAATGCATCGCATCACGCTCAAATGGAAGCGAAACGGTTATTCCCTTGGATCGCTTTGCTAATTTTAATTCCACTTTGGATCTATTTTCGGCGATTGGATGTCGCCGCCATCGCCGCGCTTTCCCTGGGCATCGGTTTTATCTGGCTGCTGGGCGTAGCACAGTGGTGGGGCGGTGGGTTAAATCTGCTTTGTCTGGTGCCGATGCTGTTTACTATGGGGGTGGCGGTGGATTATGGGATTTATGCCGCCAGTGATCCATCTCTGCGTCCCGGCGGAGGCACGATGCAAAATCGGAATACCGCGACGTTCCTTTGCGCCGCAACAACAATTCTGGGCACAGCAGCCATGATTCCGGCAGGTCACCCTGTGCTGCACTGGATTGGCATGACGCTGACGGCCGGAATTCTAGGCGGCTATCTGGCGAGTTATTTTGTCGTAGGGCCGCTGGTGAGGATTGTTCTTAATCCTCCGGCATCGCCAAAAGGCGGACGGATTTACCTGATGGTATTAAATGGGTGGCGTATCATTGTAATGCTGGTCATGGTGATTCTGGTGATCGGTCTATTGGGTGGATGTTGCAGCGTGCAGCCGGCGCAGCCTTATCGCCCTCCCGCAGCTCCTGCGCCCACCATCGCTGCCGCACACCATGCCCTGGCGAAATTCCCGCAACAATGGGATTGGCAATTTTTCGCAGCGGCAAACTGGCGCGGCCATCGCGTAAGCATGATCGGAAGAATAAAAGGGAAATCCATGGGCACGCTGCGCGTAACCTGTGCTTCAGAATTTGGAACACTGCTGTGTGATGTGCGTGTTACAGCAGACACGTGCCAAGTGCTGCACAAGGCTGGGGCTGTTCCGGAAGCTCTGGCACGGCATATTGCTCTGGATACCGCGTTAGCGCTGCGAATGCCCGCGACGGAGGCGTTGCATTTGCAGAATTTCAAAAGCGGTGCGCACCTGCTTTCCGGATCGACTCCGCGCGCACGTTATATATTTGCCGGGGTGGCTGGAAAGTTGCGAGTCTGTCGCGCACGCAATTCGCGCCAGAACGTTGAAATTCAATATCTGCACTATCGCCATAGCTATGTTCCGCACCAGATAATTATCTGGGATGCTGGCCATTGTTTGCGGTTGACGATAAACTTTGATGCAAAATAGTATTCAGGACATTCTGTGACAAATAGTGGCGCATCAGGTAACGGATCAGGTAAAAGGCAGACAGGGCTGGTCGGCGAGCATTTATTCTGGCCGGTAAAGCGGTGGCAGGCCCAGCAGCTTGATGCCCTGCGCCGGCATATTGGCCACGCGGGCAAATCCGCCTATTATGCCGGGAGGCTGCCTCGCACACTTAAATCGCTGGAACAACTTGTTGAATTTCCCCTGACGCATAAAGATCAGTTGGCCGCCGCCGGCGACGCCGCCTTTGCTTGCAAAAGTCATGATGTACGGGAATGGGTTACGACTTCCGGCACCACCGGCAAGCCGCTGCGTGTTCCACTGACTGAGAGGGATTTGCAGCGCCTGGCGGAAAATGAGGCTGTCGCCTTGAACATTGCGGGGCTAAGGCGCGGTGACGCGCTGATTTTAGCCCTGGCGCTGGATCGTATGTTTGTCGCGGGGTTGGCTTATTGGCTGGGTGCGCAGAAATTAGGGGCGGCGTGCATCCGGGCGGGGGCGGCGTATTGTGCGCAGATCGACGTTTTGCAAACTCTGCTCCAGCAGGGAACCCGGATGTTTGTCATCACTGTTCCATCGCTGTTGGCTGGTGCCGGAGGTGCGGCATCCTGCGATGCGCCTGCCCCGGAAATTCAGGCCGTCATCGGGATCGGAGAGCCTTTACGCACCGCTGCCTTAAGTCCCAATGCCTTGGCTCTGCGCTTAAAGGAAAATCTGGGGGTGCTTGCGCTTAGCACGTATGCGTGTACTGAGACCTGCTCCACCTTTGCCGAGGGGCCTTTGTGTGTGGGCGGCCATTTAAATCCTGCCTTGGCGGTGGTGGAAATAATAGATGATCGCGGCTCTCCGGCCGCCGCCGGTACTTTGGGTGAGGTAGTGGTTACGCCGCTGGGCGTAGAGGGTATGCCGCTGGTACGCTTTTGCACGGGCGACATCGCCGCACTATATACCGACCCGTGTCCCTGCGGCCGTACGACTCCGCGCCTCGGGCCAATTGTGGGACGGAAGCGGCAGTTGTTAAAAGTGCGGGGTTCCAGTCTGTTCCCCTCCGCCATTGCGGACTGCCTCAATGGTATCAGCGAAGTGCGAGACTACGCCATTATCGCTCATCAGGAGCATGATTTAAGTGATCGCGTGGAACTGCACGTATGCTTAGTCAAAAACAGTTCAGCCATCCGCGAGCGACTGGCCTTAACCGTTCGGGCGCTGTTAAAAGTCCAGCCCAAAATTATCTTTGCCGGCATCAATGCCATTCGCGAACTGCAAAGCGCTGCCAACCCCCGCAAACCTGCCCGATTTATTGATCGACGAATTTCCTGAACCTTGTTTGCGGTATAATGGGGGCATGAATCAGATGCCGACTCCTAAACATGACGCCACGGCCACGACGCAAACTGAGGCTGGTCATGTGGCCATTGAACCGTTATCTGTCCCGTTGCTGGCGACTTGGGCAACGTGTGGATTGTACATGTTGTTGCCACGGGCCATGATGTTAGGTCCGCCCTGGCTGTTGTTGATTGTGGTTACCGCCGTGCTGATCCCGCTGATCATTTTCAGGGTGCGGCAACGCTTTTTCCTAAGCCATGTGTGCGGTCACATTTCCGCGGCGATTATTACGCTGTTTACGGGATATTCGCTGTTTGCACTGGTGCGGGATTTGCCAACCCATCATGATACGCCCGTCCAGATGCTCAGGGCCGCGGGAATGCTTTGGATGATTAACGTTTTGGTTTTCGCCTTCTGGTACTGGCGGCTGGATGGCGGGGGGCCGCACGCGCGGGCGTCACGCGGCCACTATCAAACGGGATGTTTTTTATTTCCACAAATGACCATGAAAAACGGCGATCCGTCCTGGTCTCCGCGATTTCTGGATTATTTATTCGTCGCGTTTACCACCAGCACCGCTTTCTCCCCAACCGATACGCCCGTATTTTCCCGCTGGGCAAAACTCTTGACGATGTTACAGGCTATTATTTCGCTGGGCACCGTGGTGTTAATTGCTGGTCGAGCGATCAATATTATTTAAGGGCTTCGCTGAATATTCTACCTGCCGCCTATCTTCTCCATTGATTCTCCGGCCTCTGGGCGCTAACATCTGGAATGTATTGGAGAAATGAACCAATACCGGCTGCCGCGGACGTGTAACGGACCGTCGGTGGCAGGAAGTATATTTGTATTGTAGAACGTGATGAGGATAAACATGGCCAATGCCCCTTCCGCGCGTACCGTAGCTGAACTAAAAAAAATGCCGTATCACCCCTGCTCGGTTAAAGATGAGTTGCGGCGCAACGTCATCGCTGCTCTGCGGACCGGTAAACCGTTATTTCCCGGTATTGTGGGCTACCGGGAGACGGTCATTCCCGAGATAGTCAATGGTATTTTGAGTCGCCATGATATGCTGTTTCTGGGTCTGCGCGGGCAGGCCAAAACGCGGCTGCTGAGAATGCTGCCGGAATTACTGGATCCGTGGATTCCGGTTCTGGCACAGTGTGAAATACCCGATGATCCATTGGACCCGCATCTGGCTTCAGGAAAAAAAATCATTGCCGAGCAAGGCGATAACGCGGCGATAGAATGGGTGCATCGCAGCAATCGCTACCATGAAAAGCTTGCCACCCCGGACGTTACGATCGCCGACCTGATCGGGGAAATTGATCTGGTGCGTCATGCGCAAGGGCGTTATTTATCTGATGAAAGTACGATGCACTTTGGCTTGATCCCGCGCTGCAATCGCGGCATATTTGCCATGAATGAACTGCCTGATCTGGCACCTAAAATTCAAGTCGGGCTTTTTAACGTGCTGGAAGAGCGCGACGTGCAGATTCGCGGCTATCCCATTCGCCTGGACTTGGACCTGTGCATGGTGTTTTCCGCCAATCCTGAAGATTACACCAACCGCGGCCGCATTGTGACACCGCTTAAAGACCGTATCGGCACGGTGGTGCGCACGCACTATCCGCATACCATTGGGGAAGCGATAAAAATCACGCAGGAAAATGCGTGGCTGGAGCGCGACAGCGGCGTCAAGGTGACAGTCCCGCTTTATATGCATGAAATTCTTGAGGAGTTTGTCCGCCTGGCACGCCAAAGCCCGCATATTAATCAGGCCAGCGGCGTCAGCGTTCGATGTTCGATTACCAATACGGAAAATCTTGTCAGCTCGGCCGAGCGGCGCGGCATTGTTCATGGGGAAAACACGGTCACAGCGCGGACGGATGATTTGCCCTTTATCCATGCCAGTTGCAGGGGAAAAATTGAACTCATGCTCGCGGAAGGCGAATCGGCAGAAGATAAACTTGTGACCTCCCTGATCGGGGAGGCGGTGAAATTGGTATTCAGCCGGCATGGCGACATGGATGCTTTTGATGACATTTCCCAACAATTCAAAGGCGGCTTGACGCTGCAGGTGGGTGATGAAGTTTCTACTGGCACCATGCTGGAAAATTATGCGCATATCAAAGGCCTGAAAGCCGCGGCAGCGCGCATGGCCGGCAAGTTGGGTATGCCCCCCGATGATCCGGCATCTCTGGTAAGTGCCGGCGAATTTATTCTGGAAGGTTTGTATGTGAATAACCGCTTAAGCAAAGTGAATATGCCGGGGAAAACTTTTTTCAGAAAATAAGCGCAGGCGGTAAAAAAGACCGCGGATTTCGCGGATTACGCGGATAAACGCCGGGGCTTCCATGCTTATTTGCTCTGCTCTTCACCTGTTCAACTTTCTCCTGATCTATCGAGCCGCTGCCCGATTCCCTCGTATCCGCGTTATCACCGCAATTCGCGGTTTCCCCTTGTTATGATCGCAGGTAAGATAATTGTCGTAGCAGAAGCCGTTAAACCAAAGGGGGCGCGATGAAAACACGCGAGGATGATCCATCTGATCCGGGCCGTGAAATGTTTCGGATTCTGGGTCTTATCGTGCTGATGGCGGCGCTATACGGTATTGTTCATGATCAAATCACGGCACGGATTTACCCAGCGTACTTCAATGTTGATCATCCGGATTTAGGATACCCGGCAATATTTCACAGTTCCAGTCCCACGGTTCTGGCGTTTGCGTGGGGGATCGTGGCTACTGTACCCTTGGCCACGGTTCTGGGGACGATGATCGCCATTGCGGCACAGGCCGGCAGAGGTCCCCGCCTTTCCGCGAGCGATTTATTTAAGCCGCTGCTGCTGGTATTCGGTGTTATGGCATTGATGGCCGCGGCGGGTGGAATCTGGGGTTATCACGCGTGGTCGGCAGATTCCAAGCTGTTCGTAGCGCGGCGGGAAATGACGGATTTCTGCGCCCATCTGATGTCTTATTGCGGAGGATTATTGGGGGCGGTGGTGCTGGTGATATGGATTGTTATTCATCGGCGTAGCGCGAGGTCTCCTGACGCGTAGCATTGCCGGTTATGCCGTCCATTCCAGCACTGAGGTTTTCAGGGCGGCAGGATTTGTGGCTATCCAAAGCTCCGCGACGGCAGTATATTTACAGCGCGTTCATGGAGGTCTTGAAATCAGGGCCACTTGGGCGACACCGTTTTGGACAATCTTATATCGGAGGAGTAACCATGCAGCGAGAAACTGGAACTATCGGGCCGCAGGTAAACCGCAGAGCATTTGCCGTGCAGTTGGCCTTGGCTGCGGGGGTGCTGGCCAGCGGCTCTGCCCCGCTGGCCCGTGCGGCCGTGTCCTGGAATCAGTTGCCGGTTTCGCCGCTGGTCCATGCCGATCGCCGGGTGACGTTTCTGTTTCAGGATGCCCACGCCAAATCGGTGGTGTTGGCATTGGCCGGAATTCCTCCGGCACCGCTGAAAAAGAATGCCCATGGCATGTGGGCCGTCACCGTCGGGCCGCTGGCACCGGAAATATATACCTATGCGTTTACCGTGGACGGCGCGCGGGTGCTTGATCCGCTGAATCCCTGGGTGAAGCCGAACTTGTTTTATTCCGCCAGCATGGTTCTTGTTCCTGGAAATCCGCCATCACTGTGGCAGGATTGCAATGTGCCGCACGGTGTGGTGCACCGGCACTTTTATCATTCTAAAGTCGTGGGTGATAATCGCGATTACTACGTCTATACGCCGCCGGGCTATGACGGTGATAAATCACAAAAATATCCGGTACTTTATCTGCTGCACGGCTACAGCGATCTGGCGGACGCGTGGACTAAAGTAGGAAGAGCCAATTTTATTCTCGATAATCTGATTGCGGAGGGTAAAGCCCGGAAAATGATTGTGGTTATGCCGCTGGGATATGGTGATTTACGGGTTATTTCCCGTACCGGGCCGGGGTTAGGCCAGCCACAAGTGTATCAAAGCAATTTGAAAAAATTCCAGGCCACTTTGCTGACGGAAGTCATGCCGCGCATCGCCCGGCAATATCGTATTCAGACGCACCGGGATCAGACCGCGATTGCCGGTTTATCCATGGGGGGCGGGGAAGCTTTGTCGGTGGGGCTTAATAATCTCAATCGCTTTGCGTGGATCATCGGAATGAGTTCCTATGTAAATACCAACGGACCGGACTTTTCCAGCGTTTTCCCGACATTAAAGAAAAGCGATAACGCGCGAATTAAATTGCTGTGGATCGCCTGCGGTAAACAGGATCCCATTGTGGCGAAAGCTAATCATAATCTCGACGCCTGGCTGACCGCCAAAGGCATTAAATTCACGCCCGTTTGGACGCCCGGCCAACATGCCTTTCGTGTGTGGCGTGGAAATCTTTCCACGTTCGCACCGCTGCTATTTCAGCCCGCTACATGATTTATGTCGCGATGCGGCAAACGGCGTGCCGGTCCCGACGAGCTCAAGTGCGTCGGAGGGTTAGATCACATCCCGTGTCCAACTCAATGCGGCAGCGTTGAGTTCGATGCGGTATGCGGTTCAATGATACAAAGTCTCTTCCCATCGGCACGATTGGCACAGCAGGTGTCGGGATGGACTGCGTACATTTTCCGGAACTGCATTGCGCATCCAACCGTGACGCTGCCGCGTCAGGCCAGGAGCCTGTCCGAGTAATGGCCCGGCGATTACTCGGACAGGCTCCTAGCGCTATTATGCGTTGGAACGTGTGGGCTTCCTGCGGGAGGTGAGAAACAATCCCGCGGCTACGCAGACGGCGAGCAGGACGAAGGTCGCTGGTTCCGGGACTTGCACATAACCGATGGCTTGCAGTGCGGCGAACTCGCTACTGCCTAAGGTAATATTTTGGTCACCGGTAATAAAGGCATCTTGCACTGCCGGGCTGGCACCAGCCGGCAGGGGGTTGCTGGCCGAGTCGCCATAGTCGCCGCCATTGTTGGAATTGTTAAATTGGGCTAAATCTGTCGTGCCGTTAAGAGAAAAATAAACACTTCCTGTGGCACTGGTGGAAAAGCTGCGCGTGCCGTCGGCGGCGTAGCGGTAAAGGTCTTCCGGGCGCGGGGCGTTGACGCCGTTGCTGGTTCCGTAATCGGGCAACGCCGACCCCAAGCCCAGTACTTCATTAATTTCGTGCATGACCACCGTTTCCAAGCTGTAGGTATTCGCTGAGCCGGTGCTGCCGGTGTAGGTGATGGAAGTGTTCAGGCTGATGGTGCCATCGTATTGTGGCGATGACAGATAGCTTGATGCCAGTTGCCCGGATACCACCAGCGCGTTGGCGTTTGCCGCAGAAAGCCAAAGGTTTGAGCCTGTGGTGTTGGGCACCGGTTCGTTGGTTTGGTTGGGAAGATATTGCAATGCTGTCGTGCGCACAGTGCTGCTTGGCTCGGACGCCAAAGCGCTTCGGAACGACACATTCCGCAACACGAATCTGCCTAAATTTTCCGACGAAAAAGCGGAACTGTTTAGCAGCTTTATAGAACAAAAATAATAAGAGAGATTATCTCGCGTCCCTGCAAAGAAGCTCTCCGGGCTTTCCCTGTTGCGCTCTTAGTTGCACAACGAAACTAAAATATAACTTGCCTGCGACGCCAATGCAAGTAAAATTCGCAAAAAAAAATTGCGATAATATTATCGGCCGAACGGCAGGTTACGGGTTACGGGACAGGTGACACAGGTGACACCGTGATCCGTGATCCGTGATGCTGCTGTTTGAAAACCAAATAATGTGAGAGTAAAAAATAGGCGTGCGCGACTTTCCGGCGACAGCCTCTCTTCAACTCCAACATTATTTGCTCTACTGTTCAACTCTCTCATGTCTCCTGCTCTATCGGGCCACAGCCCGATTGATCCGTGATTACTAATTCAAATTTCTTCGGCCAGAATTCCTGAAAGCTGCTGGGATACTTCACCGATTTGTTCAGCGGTCAGGTGGGGATTTAATACCACTACTGCGACGCCGCCGCGCAGGGTCATGTTCCATGCTTCCGGTAGGGGCGTCAGGGAGCTGTATTTGGTTTCCAGCGCTTCGGGCAGCGCGGAAGTGCCTTCGTACTTCAGCAGGCGTTTGCGCATTAACAGCAATGCCAGGACAAAGCGGAAGCGCAGGTCCAGAATATCTTCACGGTCGGCCAGGCGGTTAAACAGGTCCAGCAGAACCGTATCATCAACAAATGTTTTGGCTTTCTTTTGTGATTCAGGCACGAGCGACTTCCAGAAGGAAAATAATTCCGCCGGTGGGGCGGGGCGCTTGCCGGAGTTCCAGCATTCCGGGCAGAAATTCAGGCGTTGCCAGGGGCTGGTGGGCGTTTTGGATTCGCCCGGTGCGGGGGGCAGGGAACGCACTTCCACCAGTGCTGCCCAGCACAATGCGCCGGGCGGAAGACTTGTGGCACACTGTGCACATTGGCCGCCAACCTTGCCGACATCCCACGTCTGATTCTGCATTAATCCTGTTGCCATGAAGATATAGTAAGGCTTTTAGCACTGCAGGCAAAGTGTTCGACAGTTGAAGTAGTTGCAATTGACGTAATCCCGCGAGTTGATAACATACTCGCAAACACGCGTGCGAATCCGCACGACCGTCGGCTGGCGGAAAGCCTGACGCCCTAATTTGAAAAACCTGTGGCTTGGAGAAACGAGTGGTGATGAATACCTTATTAGCCGCGGTAGCAGCGGCAACGCCGCGTTCTGGTGCGATTATCCATCTGCACGGGATTGACTGGGCCATTCTGGCGGTGTACCTGCTGTTTGTGGTCGGGATCGGCATTATCACCGGTCGCGGCAGCAAAACCAGCGAAGACTTTTTCCTTTCCGGAAGAAGCCTGCCGGCGTGGATTACCGGCTTGGCCTTTATTTCCGCCAATCTCGGTGCACTGGAAGTCATGGGCATGTCCCAGCAGGGATATGAATATGGCATGATGACTGCCAATTATTATTGGATTGGGGCTATTCCCGCGATTGTGTTTATGGGTATCGCGATGATGCCCTTTTTCTATGGCAGCAAAGTGCGCAGCGTGCCGGAGTTTCTGAAAAAGCGTTACAACGAAGGTGCCCGATTTATCAACGCCTTCACGTTTGCCGTATTTACCCCGGCGATTTCCGGTATCAGCATGTACGCCCTGGCAGTGGTCATGCAGGACTTCCTGGGGTGGCATTTCGCGCAGAGTGTGTGGGTATCGGCGCTGGTGGTGCTGGTATACACCTTCATGGGCGGTTTGACGGCCAGCATTTACAATGAGGTGCTGCAATTTTTCCTCATTGTTCTGGGCATTGCCCCCATGACCATCATCGCGCTGATTGCCAATCATGGCTGGGCGCATTTCAAAAAATGGATTGCCACGCATCAGTTGCCGTTCCTTACGCCGGATCAGGTGGCGGCCGCGGCCGCCAAGCCGGGCACTGCGGCTCATCAGATGGCGGCGTCGCAATGGATGCACACATTTCACAATACGCTCACGCAGAATAATCCCATGCACATCACCTGGCCGGGCGTGGTACTGGGCCTGGGCTTTGTGCTGTCATTTTCCTACTGGTGCACTAACTTTCTGGTGGTGCAGCGGGCGTTGGCTGCGAAAGATATGAACTCTGCGCAACGCACACCATTACTGGCGGCGTTCCCGAAAATGATATTTCCGTTTATTGTGATTCTGCCCGGACTGTTGGCGTTGCCATTGTTGCCGCACTTGTTTCCCGGAAATACGACGGTTAACGGCCACCTTATTCCCGCCACGGAATCATTTAACAACGTCATGCCTCTGATGATGGCAAAGTATTATCCTGCGGGATTGCTGGGCCTGGGGTTAACGGCATTGATGGCGTCGTTTATGTCCGGTATGGCGGGTAACGTTACCGCGTTTAACACGGTCTTTACCTATGATCTGTACGCGGTGTTCATTAAACCCAATGCTCCGGATAAGCATTATCTGTGGGTGGGGCGGATTATGACCATTGTCGGGATCGTCATCAGCGTGGGCTTTGCGTATGTGGTGCGCGGGCAGTCCGGCATTATGGGCTACACGCAAACCATATTCGGCGTGGTCAACGCACCGCTGATCGCGGTATTCCTGCTGGGAATGTTCGCTACCTTTACCACCCCGGCCGGCGGGCTATGGGGATTGCTGGTGGGTACCGCCACCTCGGTAACGCTGTGGATTATCCGATCTTATCCGGGCCTGCCGCTGTGGCATCATTATAATAACAACACCACCGGCGCGTTTTGGGGTGCGGTTTGGGCCTTCTGTGCCGGGGCGGGTGCCACCATTGTTGTCAGTTTGTTTACGAAGAAAAAGAAAAACGAAGAACTCGTGGGCCTGGTTTATCAACTTACACCCAAGCCGCCTCAGGATGCCAATTTGCCCTGGTGGAAGAAGCCGATTGTGCTGGGCGTGTTAGCCCTGGTTTTGACCTTGATTATCAATCTGTTGTTCTGGTAAAACAGAAAGCAATAAGAAGCGGTGCAGACCGCACTGGAGTGAATGTATGATGGATTTAAGATTACCGATTGGCATATTCTTTGTGCTGGTAGGAATCATTATGGTCGGCTATGGTGTAGTGTCGCCGCATGATATTCCCCATATCACCGAAAAGGTGAACATTAATTTGTATTGGGGAATCGTCTTGCTGGTATTCGGCGCACCGATGACCATTTTCGGCTGGAGAGCCGAAGCCAAAGCCAAATCCGAGATGAAGAATAAGAAGCCGTGAGAGGCTTTTTGTGTCAGCCTGCTCTCAGCCCTCCGTTTTCATTGCCGGACGGCCCTTGGCGTTTATTTGTGAAAAGCGAATCGCCGAGGCGTTGGCGGTTGTCCGCGTTTCCGAGTCCCAGAAAAATCCTTCGTAGCGTGCCTGTCAATTTGTCCTACCTGGGCAGATTCTTCTTCGGCAGGTGAAATTGTTGGCGTTTATCCCTAGAATTACGAACTGCTATGGAATGCTGCGGCCGGGCCGCTGGGATTTATTGGAGTATGATCATGACTGAAGCAACTGCATCGGCGGCGTCCGTGGGAGCCAATATAGCGGGCGGCCGGCCGGGCGCAACCGCCTCTGGGCATACCGCGGTGAAGGAGCAGCCATCCGCACACGGGCAGCCCGCGGTGCGGCGGCAATTTGTCTCCTTTTCTTTTTATAAGCTGCTACCGGATTTTCGCCGCCTGCCGCAAACGCAGCAATCTTCGATGCTGGCACAACTGGTGGAGCTTGTGCAGAAGCAGGATCAGCAAAAAATGCTGCTGATTCCTTACAGCTGCGTCGGTACCCGACCGGATGTGGACATCATGTTCTGGAAAATCAGCTACGATCTCGACGTTGTGCAGGAATTTACCGCGGCGATTCATCGACTTCCGCTGGCGGGTTATCTGGTGCAGCCCTTCTGTTATCTCGCCCAGAGCAAGCGCAGCACCTACGTGGATAAAATTGATCCCGCGCATGATGACACACGCACCAGCATTGTTCCCGGTAAACGCAAATATATATTTGTATACCCATTTGTTAAAACACGGGAATGGTATCTGTTAAGCAAGCAGACCCGGCAGGGTATCATGGATGAACATATTACGGTGGGCAACCGCTATCCGTCCGTCAAGCTCAACACCACCTACAGCTTTGGTCTGGATGACCAGGAATTTGTCGTGGCGTTTGAGACCGATAAGCCAGGCGATTTTCTTGATTTAGTGCAGGAATTGCGGGAAACCGAAGGCAGCCGCTTTACCGTACGTGACACGCCTATTTTCACCTGCGTGCAAACGCCGATAGAGCATATCGTGCGGCAGATTGCCGCCGTGTGATGTAGGATTGCTGCGTCGCAAAGCCGATCATTGGAATCGGTCCGCCGGAGCACTGGGGAATTACCATGAATTATAAAATGGGCATCGGCATCGCCCTTGTCTTCCTTATTGTTATTGGCGTGCTGGTATACATATTTGTAGGGCCCGCGTCCCTGGGCCAACCCACGTATCGGACTTTGGCCCCAGGGTTTATGACACCGATAAGAATTGACCGTGGCATTGGCGGCCTGACGCCGGCCAAATCCGGTTCGGGAGCCGGTAAGCTTTACATTCAGGCGTATCAACAGGTTGTTGCGCTATCCAATGACCGCAATGCGATAACGGATCTGATCGCTGACCACAATCCGGATGCGTCACCAAAAATCCGTGCCATCGTCCAGCTTCTTGAACAAGCCGCCCCGGAAACCATGGGGCGGAAGTACCTCCTGTTTTCCAAGGGTCTGCGGCTGCCTGAAGCGTCCCATCCCGTGGCTGACCGTCTCAATGCCATCGGCCAAATGACAGGGGCCTACGCCGCCGGCTGCATCAGCGATAAAACCCCAAAATTAGCGGCCAAAGCATTAACGGCCCTGCTGGTTTTTGGTCATCGGCTCTGGCAGCATGGCCTGTTTGTCGATGTGCGTACCTCTGGTATATCAGATATGCAGTCCGCGGCGGTGGGCTTGCAAATGGTCTATAAATCCGGCTCGGCCAAAAATAAATTTGAATGCGACCTTTGCCGAGGCACTGATCCAGTGATTGGAATCTGCGGTGTAATGTTTGAGGAAATCCGCAATGGCATGCGCACGCGGGGTGTAGGAGGTACTCCATCGGGCAATGCCTAATTCCACCATCGGCCAAATGACAGGGGCCTACGCCGCCGGCTGCATCAGCGATAAAACCCCAAAATTAGCGGCCAAAGCATTAACGGCCCTGCTGGTTTTTG
>DAHXLH010000064.1:0-4744 GCA_027366115.1 Phycisphaerales bacterium | reverse complement strand
GGGACGGTGGCTACTCTTTTTTGTAAGAACTCCTTAAGCACGTCGACCTCCAGGTCGCGTTCCGCCAAAAGGCGTTTGAGCCGCACATTATCCTTCTCCAACTCAAGCGTCGGGAAGAGTTCCTGCAATTCATGGATCAGGTGGTGGCGGAGTGTTCCACCGACCAGGGGTTACATGTGATTCTGGACAATTACTGCACGCATAAGAAATGTGGTCTGTGGCTGGCGGCCCATCCCAATGTACGGTTTCATTACACGCCCACTTCGGCCAGTTGGCTCAACCAGGTGGAAATTTGGTTTGGGATATTATCCCGCAAAGCGCTGCGGGGTTTAAGCACCACCAGCACGGAAGAACTTCGTGGCGCAATCGAGGCCTTTATCGCCCGATATAGCCAGAACGCCAAGCCGTTCAAATGGCGGAAACGGGAAGTGAAGGGTGCGCAGCTTAGAAATACTATTGTTAATTTATTCAATTAAGCACTAGCACCGATAACAGCGATAGCGTGATAACACTTACCATCTTGATGGCTTATTACCCGAGCCTTTGGTTGCCAGTTTTGTGGCAAGTTGGGTGTCGGAGGATGCGCGAACAATCAGTTCTCCGCTTATTTGTATATTCAGCGGCGGCATATCCGGTTCGACAATCCGCCGGAGCATGCTATGGTATGCAGCCGCACCAATGCCAGACGCCGATTGGCGTATCGTGGTCAACGGCACCGGCAAATGGGCAGCCAGGGGCAAATCGTCAAAGCTTCCCATGCGCAGGTCTTCCGGTATCTTAATCCCAACCTGCAAAGCGAACCGCATCACGAAGGCGGCCCGAAAATCACTTATCACCAAGATCGCTTCTGGCTTCCTCCGCTGGAAAATTTTTAGCACGAAGTCGTTGTCATGAAGATTCCCGTAATGAACGGATGCGGAATCGTACGGAATACCGTGATCTTTCAATGCCTGATGATAGCCGATGATTCTCGCGGTTTGGGTTGGATTCCGCGCCAACTGCCCCAAGAAGTCGATTCGGCGACATCCCAAACCGAGGAAATGCTCCGTCAACATATAGCCAGCGACGAAGTTGTCCATCGCGACCAAGTCAAACTGACTCCGTTTCGGATACCGCACGATGTCGTTGTCGATCAATACCACCGGGATGCCAGCCTCTTTGAAATTCTCCGCGATCGCGGTTGACGGTGAAATAGCTTGGTCCGTTAAAATTTCCTGCGGCATCAGAAATACGCCATCTACTTTTCGCGCCGTGAACTGATCAGCTATCTCCCGAAAGCGGTCCGCAAGACCAGATTCTCTCGGATCATCTCCCCACGACGGATCGCGCAGCAGCACGAGTGAGTGATCCATGCCGGCGCGGTGCGCTAATTCGTTGCCAACCGTTACAAAAATTGAATCGCCCTGCTGCTGCTTGCCTAACATTATAAGAATGGCACCGAAGGTAAGGGTGCGCCGTGGCGGTACCGCGATCACCACGGACCCCGCCTTTCCATTCCTCCGAATAAGTTGCTCCCGCACCAAGCGATGAATCGCTGCGCTCACGGTTGGGCAGGAAAAACCGAATCGGCTGGCTAACTCACGCTCGGTCGGAATCCGTCCATTCAGTTGAAACACGCCCATTTCAATGCCACGGCGGACGAATTCATAAACTTTATTGGCGTTCTTCGCAGGTCGCAATGTTTAACTCCATTTACCCGATCGCTGCCACCAATGCCGATAGATCGCCGAGTTGTGAGCCAAGTCCCGCCGGGATGAGTCGGCACAATTTTGCCGCATCAGGCAACGCCTCGTCCACAAAAGCTCGCCGGACTTCCGCCAACCAATCTTCGCCCAGATAAAGGGCCAAGCTTCCAAGCAAAATGCAATCCGGGAAAAGCATATCTGCCAGGATTGCAGCCCCGTGTCCGACTGCACGGGCATTGATTCGCAGAACTTCAGACGCTTCGGTGTCGCCACTTTCCGCCAGTCGGGACACCTGTGCACCGGTGGGTGTGGTGCCGTCTTGGCACCATCGCCGGTGGGGATATTTCCAGACGGCAATTTTACTTATGGCACTGCCTGCCGCGAACGCTTCCAAAGATCCCAGTTTTCCAAACGCTTCCAAACCGGAGACCTGATATCGCACATGACTGAATTCTCCAGAGCGGCCGCCCGCTCCGTAATATGGCTGACCGTCTATGACCAGCCCCGCTCCGAATCCGGTTCCACATGTCAGATAAATCAGCCGACCCGATTCCTTTCCCGCCCCCCAACGGTGTTCCGCCAAACCACATGCGACGGCATCGTGCTGGATACGGATTTTTGCCGCCGACATGTCGAATCTTTGCGCCAGCGTGTGCTTAAGGTTAATTCCATTCCAACCGGGTAAATTTGGCGGTGAGTAAATAATGCCTCGCACGGCATCCAATGGACCACCTATGGAAACCCCAATAGCTTGAACTCCTCCGGATTGCATCACCAATGCACGCCCATGGGACACCAAGTCATCAATCACCGCCGCCGGTCCTCGTTGCGCCCGCGATGGCCATTGTATCCGCGCAGATACGTTACCCGTGGCGGAACCAATTACCGCTGTACATTTAGTTCCCCCCACATCCAAACCTAAAAATTGCAATTCATCCTTTATCATTGCAGTAATCATAACAGAATTGTGGTATCTGTAAAAAACAAGAATCACTCTCGTTAAGTTAAGCCGATTCAGGACAGCCACAAGTGTCCGTCATTAGACGCCTCCAATCGCTATGGAACCTTCGTGGATTGTGTCCATAAATTGCTTTACTTTTCCTTTCGGAGGGGCGATACTACATTCGTTCGCTGGTCTGAACGCCCGAGAGACCGTGGGCCGTTGCCATTGGTCAAATCAGGAGCGGCACACGGTCCGCACCAGCGGATCAGTTGATCGAGCGGTTTCACCCGGACGCGTATTTTGAAAGGGAAAGCGATGGCGAAAAATAACTCTTGGATGCTGGACTGCGTGGCGGATTCGTCTCGCGTAATAGGGGAACTTTCCGGACAATTGGAGCGGATCAGCGCGATCTGCGAAATGGTAACCTCATCGCTGTTAAGCGGCAAGAAATTACTGACTGCGGGCAATGGCGGTTCCGCAGCTGCCGCGTTACATCTGGCGGAAGAATTGACGGGCCGTTACAGTCGGAATGACCGGCGAGCTTTACCGGCGATATGCTTGGCGGCGGACGGAACCGCGCTAACGTGCATTGCCAATGATTGGGATTTTGCCAGCGTCTTTTCACGGCAGGTGGAAGCACTTGCCCAGAGCGGGGATGTGCTGGTAGTATTTTCCAGCAGCGGAAACAGTGAAAACCTGATCCGCGCCTGCAAGATCATGCGGAAGCGGGGAGGCAAAACCATTGGTGTGCTGGGCAAAGGCGGAGGCAAGAATCTCGCGCACTGCGATCAGGTTCTGGTAATTAACAGCCAACGCTGCGCTGCAATACAGGAAGCTCACGATGTCGTGCTACACCTGATCCTGGAATACGTTGAGAAATATGCTAATTAATGGCTTTCAACTACCCACATTTCTAACTGGTGGCGAGACGGCGGCCAGCTGTGTTGGGCGAACAGATACCATCTT
Organism: Phycisphaerales bacterium; assembly: GCA_027366115.1. Lineage (GTDB taxonomy): Bacteria > Planctomycetota > Phycisphaerae > WQYP01 > WQYP01 > JAMDCX01. The sequence goes on along the minus strand of DAHXLH010000064.1, from coordinate 1,150 downwards.
GTCGATAATGGAACGAAGTGGATGCCATGGATTGCATTCCAAATCTCTCGAACGGAGTCAAGGACATGGGATCATAGATCGAACAGGAATTAACGTGAGTTCCGGATAAGAAATCACGATTCACAAGGACTCCTAGCGATTTTCCAGCAACCATCTGATGAATCGCAGAAAAAGCCGCTTGTTTTCGAGCCACCTTGTGGGATTTCATCCGGTGGAAACTATACCACCTTGCAAGATCACAACTTACAACATTCCTTATCCCGAACTCACGTTCATCATGACGCCGCACGCTCTACCCCAATCCCCAGTCCGTCCAAGCCGCTACGGCAGTTTTTGCGTTTCCGGGGCCACGAGATTGGCCAGCGCCTGTCTTTGCTCCGCTGGTAAATCCGCGATGGCCGCGAGAATCGATGCCAAATCATTGAGGTTTTTATCGACTGCACCGCCTTTTGCACCGCCTCGCTCAAAATCACCATTATTTCCTGGATATTGGGGTGATGTTGTACCCCTGTCCCGGGCATTTTTTACAATTCCCAACGATATGGTTACCTCCACAAACGGCGATGATGCGCTGAACGCGCAACCTGGCGGTAATGGTGATAACAGTTTATGCCAGTGCAAAAGTTCCGCCGGCCCATCGGGCGTAATCAGCGATGAACAATTCCGCGCGGATAAGACGCATATACACATATTTAAATGGGGATACTTGTTATTGTTTTTGCGTATCGGGTTGCACCCTGAACCGGGGTTGCCGCGCCCTTACGGTCGCGGCTCGGGTGGCGGTGGGCCATGGATGCGGGCGCAGGCTTTGGGCGTGTGCGGTGAGATCGTGCCGAACTGCTCGAGCGCAGACCACGTGATGTTCAAGCAACATCAACTGCCACAGGCTCATGGAATCAGATCGGCGTGATATTTTTCCCGACACTGGCGATTATTTTCTTCGTGCAGTTCGCTTGACCGGCAAAATCCGGCCATCTGGCGATCGCGGAGTTGACCTGTTCGATGATGGGGCTGGTTTCGCGAGCTTTGAGGTCAAATTGGACGCCGAGTTTAAGACAATGCTCGCGCGTTGGCCGCTGGCCCTCGCCAAGGATCGTGGCCGTGTGTTCGCCGCCCGGTCCGGGGCAGCAGGTCAGGTCGTAGGCCGGAG
>DAHXLH010000249.1:0-8420 GCA_027366115.1 Phycisphaerales bacterium | reverse complement strand
TAACATCGCACCCGGAAGTTCTGCTGATCAATGTAAATCATTTTGATCAGGCCCGCATTGGCATGTTTAAGTTTCATCTGTTTGAAAAGTTCGGCATTGAATCTAACCGGTATGAATATATCTGGGATTATGAGCAGTATCTGCGCATCGCCGAGCCGGCCATTGACGCACTCCTGGCCATCGGGTGTGGCAGTGTGCAGCACCCGGCGGTGATTTTTTCCCATGAATATATGGGAATGCCCACAGCCCTGGCAGCCCGCCTCAACGCCCCAGCCCAATTCCGCACCATTTTTTACGCCCATGAAGTGGCCCCGATGCGCCGGATTGTGGAATCACATCCGGGGCAGGACATCGCCTTTTATAACGCCATGCGCCAGGCCACGCGCGAAGGGCTGAACGTTAATGATGTATTTGGTTCGCAGAAATTCTTTTATAAATATCCGCTGGTGGAGGCCGCTAAACATTGCGACAATATTTTCGCCGTGGGCGATTATGTTGTGGATGAATTGCGATTTCTGGATTCGGCATTTAAGCATAAGAATATTGATCTGGCGTATAACGGCGTTCCGGCGTTTGAGCTATCGCTGGAAGAAAAGATGGACTCACGCAACCGCCTGCAACATTATTGTGAAACGCTGCTGGGTTACCGGCCTGACTTTGTGCTTACGCACGTGACCCGCCTGGTGTTATCCAAGGGGCTGTGGCGCGATGTGCGCGTGATGGAACACCTGGAAAAATTATTGCGGCATGAAAACCAATCCGCCATACTGCTGGTACTTTCCACTGAAACTTCCGGCCGCCGCACCGATGACGTGCAAAATATGGAAGCCTCTTACAAGTGGCCCACCGCGCATCGGGAAGGCTATCCGGACCTCACCGGAGGTGAGGCAGCATTTTATGCCGGTGTGCAGGAATTCAACGCCCGCAGTAGAAACGCCAAAATCATTTACATCAATCAGTTCGGCTTTGATCGCCGAACCTGTGGCGACCGTATGCCCGCCGATATGGAATTTATGGACATTCGGCATGGATCTGATCTGGAATTTGGGCAGTCCATTTATGAGCCGTTTGGCATTGCACAAATTGAACCGATCTCTTTTGGCGCTATATGTGTTTATACCGCCCTGTGCGGGTGCGCGGGCTTTGTGCGCCATGTCGCGGGGCCGGCCGGAACCGAAAACGCCATTGAAGTGGATTACACCCAATCCAGCGAAGTGCATCCGCACTCTATTGAGGATTGCCTGCTGATTGATCGCGCTAATCGCGAATACATAGAAGGCACGGTGGCCCAGACGATTGCGGAAGAAATACATCGCCGATTGCCCCGATCACCAGAGCAGTTTGAGCGACTCCTGCGTCAAGGTTACAAACTGGCCTCACGCATGAGCTGGGAAGTTGTGGCACGGGATTATGTCCTGCCGGGCATCGAAAAGGCTTTGGCCCAGCCCACGGCGGTCATCAGGCAGATGGCTACGGTCTAACGCAGAGCGGCGGCGGTTAATCTAGCGTGTAGATCGCCGTGCAGCCGGGCGACTCGGTGATGGAAATGCTGTGAAGTTTGGCGGGCGGCTGAATTTTTGGAGCCAAGACTTCCGCCAATCGCTGGGCCACCCGTTCCGCGCTAGGATTCATCGTGCGATCAAATGGGGAAATATCATTCAAGTGGCGGTGATTCCACGGAGCGCAGATTTCCTTGAGAGATCGCTCCAAATCATGAAAATCTATGACCGTTTCAATGGCATCGAGTTGCCGTGAAACCACGCGGGCGGTCACACACCAGTCGTGGCCATGCAGTGGCTCCAAGGTGCCGCCGGGCAAGCGCAACTGAGGGGTAGCGCAAAATGTCGCACGTACTTCAATGGCAAACATCGGTGATTTCCCTGCAAGCAAGCTAACGAGACAGCTCTGATCCCCGCTTAATCGCAGAGGTCAATGCGGCGGCGATGATATCGGCAAAGCGTTGAGCGGCCATGGTGTTAATGGCCGCTTCCGTAAATCCGCCGGGGCTGGTGACTTTACGCCGCAATTCTGATGCGGAATCTTCCGATTCTTCCAGAAGCCTGCCGGCCCCGATAATGGTTTGCCGGGCCAGCAATTGGGCGTCGGCGGGAGGAAGCCCCAAACTCACGGCGGCCGCCGTCATCGCTTCAGCGAGGTAGAACACATACGCCGGCCCCGACCCGGATAAACTGGTCACAACATCCATGAGGGACTCCGGCACTGTGGCAACCGTGCCGCAGGCTCCGAAAATGCTTACGGCAAACCGCATATCCATACCAGTCGCGGCGGCACCTTGGCAAATACCGCTGGCCCCCGCACCCACAAGCACGGCAGTATTGGGCATGACCCGTACCACCCGAACACCAGGTCCAAGTTGCTTTTCAATAAAACCGGTTGAGACCGCCGCCACGATTGAAATAATCAGCGTAGAGGGATCCAAGGCAGGCTTGATCTGCTGCAAAGCCTCCTCAATTTTCTGCGGCTTCACAGCCAATAGAATGGATTCCGATTGACTAACCACTTCGGCGGATTCAGCCGAGACGGCAATGCCCAATTCTCGGGCGAGCAATTCACGCCGTGGCGCGGATGGATCAGCGACAAATAATTCAGCGGGCTTAAAAAGGCCTGCGCTGATCCCACCACGGGCAATGGCTTCCGCCATGTTGCCGCCGCCGATGAAACCGAGTTTATACATTTTTTCGTTCATAATGTACTCATTTTACGGGAAAGTGATCGCAATAACCATTAGAACATCTTCTACCATATCCGGTCAATACCATAGTTATCGAAGATTTTGTCCTTTCCAATAATGGCCATGGAGTCGATAGGAGCTTGCGCGATGAGCATGCGGTCGAAAGGTCCTGATGGTCTCCAGGCAGTTCTCCAGCGTGTCCAATAGAGCATTTAAACTTTCTTCTCCCACAGTTGTTGTTGATTCGGAGACAAGGGACCGAAGGCACCGGCTATGATAACAATCTGCCCCTTAAATATCCCGGGGCGGCGTTTCCGACCTTTGATTGCCAACGGACCACGTCCGCGCTTTGTGGTGATCTCTTCTCCGCGCTCCACGCGCGCATTAATTTCGGACCGGTGCGTTTTGACGTTGTGAACACTTACGAACCGCATAAATACCTCCGAAACCCCACGCGATGGCAGGGGAACCAAGGCGGTGACGGCGTAGACCGCCCGCTGGACATCGCCACAGATACATTAGCTTGCAGGCGGTCAAAGTCAACAAAAAAAGGCCCGGCAGGTTTTACCGGCCGGGCCTTTGGAGTCCAGTTTGATGGGTCGCACGCGACCGCTTACTTGGTCGAATAACTGCTGCCGGTGGTGGCTTTTACCACCGCCTGGGCGGCTGCTAAGCGGGCGATTGGCACGCGATAGGGTGAGCAACTGACATAATTCAAACCGACGCGGTGGCAGAATTCCACCGATGACGGGTCGCCGCCGTGTTCACCGCAAATGCCGACCTTCAGGTCGCTGCGGGTGCTGCGGCCTTTCTCGATGGCAATTTTAATCAGTTGGCCAACGCCTTCCTGATCCAGCGAATTAAAGGGATCCTTGGGCAGGATTTCCAGTTCGACATATTTGGGCACGAAAGACGCCACGTCATCGCGCGAAAAGCCGAAGGTCATCTGCGTAAGATCGTTAGTGCCGAAGCTGAAGAATTCCGCTTCTTTGGCGATCTGATCGGCGGTAATGGCGGCACGCGGCAATTCAATCATGGTGCCGACCTTGTAATCAACTTTCTTACCGGCCTTGGCAAACACTTCATCCGCGACAGCCCGCACCCGCGGCAAAAGGAATTCGAGTTCCTTTACAGTGTTGACAATCGGGATCATGATTTCCGGATAAACCTTGACACCCTTCTTAGCCACTTCAACCGCGGCCATGAAAATCGCCCGGACCTGCATTTCCTGAATTTCCGGGAATACTACGGCAAGGCGGCATCCGCGGAAGCCAAGCATCGGGTTGGACTCATGGAGTTCCGTGACCCGGCGCTTGATACGATCCAGCGGCACTTTCATTTGCCGGGCCATTTCGCGCTGATTTTTTTCCTCATGTGGGAGGAACTCATGCAGCGGTGGGTCCAGCAGCCGGATGGTGACCGGCAGCCCGTCCATGGCTTTGAATATGCCGACAAAATCTTTCTTCTGATATGGCAGAAGCTTTTTCAATGCGGCACGGCGATCTTTTTCATTGTCCGCGAGAATCATTTCCCGCACGGCAACAATGCGATCCCCTTCAAAGAACATGTGTTCGGTGCGGCACAAGCCGATACCTTGAGCGCCGAATTCACGGGCCACTTTAGCATCATTGGGGGTATCGGCATTGGTGCGAACCTGTAGCTTACGAATGGAATCCGCCCAGCCCATAAGTTTGGCGAAATCACCGGAAACCTTGGGTTTAACCGTTGGGACCGCACCGGAGAACACAATGCCGGTTGAGCCATCAATGGAAATCGTATCCTTGCGGCCAAACTTGCGGGTCTTGCCGGTGGTGCCTTTAATCACCACGGTTCCGGCCTTGGCGTCAATATCCAGTTCACCGCAACCGGCAACGCACGGCTTGCCCATGCCACGGGCCACCACGGCCGCGTGACTGGTCATGCCGCCGGTGCTCGTGAGAATGCCCACCGCCGTCTGCATGCCGCCAATATCCTCAGGGGAGGTTTCCTTTCGCACCAGAATCACTTTTTCACCATCAGCAAAACGCTTTTCCGCTTCCTCGGCGGTGAAGGCCAATTTGCCAACCGCCGCCCCTGGAGAGGCTGGCAAGCCCTTGGCAATCTGATCACGCGGGGCCTTAGGATCAAACGAGGGGTGCAGCAACTGATCCAGACTCGCCGGATCAACCCGCAGCACGGCGGTGTTCTGATCAATGAGGCCTTCGGCCGCCATCTCCACCGCGACGCGAACGGCGGCGTGGGCGGTGCGCTTTCCGTTACGCGTTTGCAGCATATAAAAATGATTATGTTCAACGGTGAATTCCATATCCTGCACATCCTTGAAGTGCTTTTCAAGAATGTCTTTCACCCGCAGCAATTCCGCATACGCATCCGGCAGGGTATCGCCCATGCGGACAATCGGCTGCGGTGTACGAATGCCGGCCACCACATCTTCGCCTTGCGCGTTGATGAGGAATTCGCCGTAAAATACGTTTTCCCCGGTGGACGGGTCGCGGGTAAAACATACGCCAGTAGCGCAATCTTCACCCATATTGCCAAATACCATCGCCTGCACGTTGACCGCGGTACCGTTAAGACCGGAGATTTCGTTGATCTGCCGATATTTAATCGCCCGCGGGCTCATCCATGACTGAAACACCGCTTTGACAGATTTTACAATCTGTTCGCGCGGGCTGGTGGGGAATTTTTCTTTCGTGTGTTTTTCGTAAACTTTCAGGTACCGCTGACAGACTTCCTTAAGCCCCTCAACATCCAAGTCGGTATCCAGCTTTACTTTGCGCTGTTTTTTAACCGCAGCCAGTTCATGTTCAAAGTGATGGTGATCCACACCCATGACCGTATCACCGAACATGTTAATCAGGCGTCGCCAGGCATCCCAGGCAAAGCGCGGATTGCCGCAGGACTTGGAAAATGGGTCGATCATTTTTTCAGTCAGACCGATATTCAGCACGGTATCCATCATGCCCGGCATGGAGACGGCGGCACCGCTGCGACAGGAAACCAATAAAGGATTCACCGGATCGCCGAGCTTTTTGCCCAAAGCGTCTTCCAGCAGCTTGATACTTTCATCAATCTGCTGTTCGAGGCCCGCCGGAAATTTTTCGCCATTTTTGTAATAGGCCGCACAGCATTCCGTGCTGATGGTAAAGCCCGGAGGCACAGGCAGGCCGATGTTGGTCATTTCCGCGAGATTAGCTCCTTTGCCGCCCAGCAGCACTTTATCCTTAGCGCTTCCTTCCGCTTTGCCATTACCAAAGAAATATGTCAATTTATCGACCACGTGGTGGTACCTCCAGGGAAAAATTAAACCGGTGAAAACATCAAATCCGCTGATTGTTCGCCCAGCCGGTGCAACGAACGCGGAAAGCGTAAGAGTATAAAGGCCGTGCGCCGGGCGTCAAACGATTCCGCTGCCCGGGTTCTGATGCCCGACTCTCCTGCCGGGGGACGGATGCTTTTTCGATCAGGGCGTCATGGCGCTGCGGCGGCCTGTCTGGCGGCGACCAGGACGGGGGCGTAGTGCGGCGGATGACCGATGTTGGGCACCAATTGCATGTAGACAATTTTTCCATTCTTTCCGACCACAACCACCTGGCGTGCCAGTAAGCCATTTTGTTTCATCAGCACGCCATACGCCTTGGCGAAGCTATGAAAGCGGTAGTCGGAAACGGTTATAATATGTTTGATGCCTTTATCGCCGCACCAGCGTTTTTGGGCAAACGGCAAGTCCATACTGATGGTGATAATTCCCACATTCTTTCCCAGCGTGGAGGCTACCATGTTAAAGTGCCGGGTTTCCAAGCTGCATACGGGCGTATCCAGCGAAGGAACGCTGGACAATATCCAAACTTTGCCGCGGCCAGGGTGAAAATGAAATACGGTCATATTATTGGCTACCGCCTTGAATACCGGAGCCTTTTCCCCCACGTGCACCGGATTACCGAGCAATGTCATCGGCTGGCCGTTAAGCGTTACAAGCCCCGTGCGCTGGACCGGCGGGGAAACCGCACATCCGCTGAGAGTCAGCAATAATACGGACATCGACGCGATAACGAAGCAGGTGACGATTTTCATTCTGTTACTCCTAAAAATTGAACCGCGATTGAAAATACCGACGCATATTATAGACACGGACGGTCACTAAAACATCCCATAATCATCTCCCTTGCAATTAAGATAAACTCGCCGCCCCATTATGCCGAAGATTATAACAGCCCGTTTGGGGAATCTTATCAAACAGGATTCCCTGATAGTTTGTACCGTTCCGGGCTGGTGAAAAGTATTGTTTGGTCCGATTTGTGTTAACGGAGGTCATTTATTTATGGAAGCGCAGGAAATTCTTAAGCAATTGGAAGAAAAGCAACGCTTGGGCAAAGTTCGCGCATTGGCATCATCCGAGAATGGATCAGCGAATTGCACCGTCATGGAAGAGTACTATGAAGCGTGCGGGCACTGCCCCCCGCATTACCATGACTGTGATGAGGTATTGGTATTCCTGGAGGGGGAAGGGACTTTATTTATCGGGCAGGAACCGCGGCCGGTTTTTGCCGGCACCACCGTGACAATTCCCGCCGCCACGCCCCACTGCTTTTATAATACCGGCATCGGCCATGTGCGCATGTTGGCGATTTTACCTAAAGGCAATTCCGAAATTGTTTTTGTCGACGGCCTGTTTACCAGCGGCCCCCCGGTCATTGCCACCGAGGAAATGTTTGCCGGAATGTTGTGAGGCGAGGCCACGTCAGGGACAAATTGCTCGATCCAATTAAACGTCAGCCCGTAATCCAAAGGGCCGCTTCCCAAAGCCGCCCACAGCATGGATATTTTTTGCCCAGGCCCTTACTATACAGCTCCATAAGAAGCTGCTGCTAAAGGACCGTCGGGATGAGCCAACCTGAAACGACAAACTTACTATCAGATAGAGCTTTGCCGGAATTGCCGGTACGGGAATTTCTTGCTGCCTTGGCGGCCCGCACGCCTGCGCCCGGCGGTGGGGCTATGACGGCCCTGACAGCGGCTCTGGCGGCGGCGCAATTGCGGATGGTTATTGCGTATACCCGCGGCAAGCCCAAATTTTCCGCCTATGAACAAATTCTGGCAGATTACGACGCTCGTCTGGCCCGGGCGGGTGAAATACTATGCGAACTGATGCAAGAGGATAAAGCAGCCTATGACGCATTGAACCCGTTTATGAAAATACCTTTGGCGCAACGCCATGCGGATCCAAGGTATCCCGCGGTGGTAGCGGCGGCCGTTCGCATACCGCAGGCGGTAGGCGTGACGGCAGCAAATATTGTGGAAGCGGCAGAAATTCTGCGGGATAAAGTCAGTAAGATGCTGATTTCTGATTTGGGCGTCGCCGCCGGGACTGCCATGGCGGCGGTGGAATCCGCGGAATTCAATGTGTTGGTAAATCTGCCCCTGCTGGAAGACACGGCGGCCGCCAAATCCATCGCTTCCTCATTGACTGAATTGCGCCAGGGGTCTCGCCGGCGCTACAGGCTTATTTCGGAAGCGCTTCTCCAGAATTTATCCGCCGCCTTGATCAATGAATAAGCTATGGCAGGCAGTTCAGGCTCGCGCCGGCGGGAATTAATTGAGCGGTTGCCAAGCAGCGGGTGACGGTAATAAAATGGGTAGCTGGATTTTTGGAGGCACATGACCGAACCTGCCGGACAACGCATAACGATCGTTGGTGATGGCGCCACAGGAACCTTGTTTGGGGCCA
>DAHXLH010000025.1:0-13735 GCA_027366115.1 Phycisphaerales bacterium | reverse complement strand
ACTGTACCGCTATTCGTTTCATAACTGGTCAAACTGGCGAGCCATGCTGCTGCGATTATTCGGTGCAAAGGTCGGCCAAAAGTGTACGATTCGGCGCACCAGCCGGGTGTATTATCCGTGGTTGCTGGAGATGGGAGAGCTGGGGTGCCTTGGTGACGACGTGGTCGTTTATAATCTGGGGATGGTGCGGCTGGGGGCGCGGTCTTCCCTGAGCCAGGAAGCCTATATTTGCGCCGGTACGCATGATTACACCAGCTTGGCGATGCCGCTGGTAACGGCACCAATTACAGTAGGGGCCGATGCGTGGATTTGCGCCCGCGCGTTTATAGGTCCGGGGGTGAAAGTGGGCGATGGCGCGGTGGTGGGGGCGTGTGCGGTGGTGATGAAAGATGTGCCACCATGGACGGTGGTGGCAGGTAATCCGGCGCGGTTGATCAAGGACCGTAAAATGGGAGAAAAATCTCCGAGTGTTAACGCTGAGGGGGCCTAGAGGGTATGGTCAACACACAGAACTACTCGGTAATGATTCCAACCAAGAACGAAGAAGTGAACCTGCCGTTTGCGCTGGGCAGCGCCGTAGGCAGAGCCCGTGATGTGTTTGTTTTAGATTCCGGATCGACCGATGGTACGGAGAGGGTTGCCCGCGAAGGCGGGGCTCATTTTTTCTTCCAGCCATGGCTGGGATACGCGCGGCAGAAAAATTGGGGATTGGATAATCTTCCGATCAAGACAAAGTGGGTGTTTATTCTGGACGCTGATGAGGTGATAACCGACGCACTGGCGGCCGAGCTTGGAGCAATAGCGGATACAGATCACTGCGACGAGAACGGATTCTACGTCAACCGCTTTTTTATCTTCCTCGGAAAACGCATACGCCACTGCGGCTATTACCCAAGCTGGAATTTGCGGTTCTTCCGGCACGGCAAAGCTCGCTACGAGGAGCGGGAGGTCCACGAGCACATGGTGGTTGACGGAAAAATTGGATACCTCCGCGGGGAGATGGAGCATAACGACCGCCGCGGCATGGAATTCTATATTGCCAAGCACAATCATTACAGCACGCTGGAGGCAAAGGAGCTTTTTCGTATAGAGCGCGGAACTGCGGACGGAACAATGACCTTCAGCTTTTTCGGCGGACCAATAGAGCGCCGCCGCTGGATTAAACATAAAATTTGGCCGCGACTACCGGCCAAATGGCTGGCGAGATTCGGCTACATGTACCTTTTTCGTCTGGGGATACTTGACGGCGTGATCGGGTTTCATTTTTGTGTGTTCCTGGCATCGTATGAACACCAGATAACACTGAAGCTAATTGAACTGCGCCGACAAGGGTGACCCAGTTGCGTTCGAGCACGGAATCCCAACAGTCAGTGCGGCTCTGGTATCCCAAACCGGTAGCCATTCAACCGCATAACACACCGCATGTATTCCGCAGGCACTGCCGACACCGCCAATACTGGACATACTGATAATAATGCCAATACTGTTAACATTGTTTTCCAACCGCTGGCCAAGCGCTATTACCGGCAGTAAAATTAGAGAATGTGCGTTGAGGTTCGGGATTTATGCGGTGCCCGCAATCCCCAATCACCAACTGGGATGATGGTTTTTCACCACGGCGCGGCGGGCGGTGGCAGCCCTGAAGTGCCAAGGTGGCCCCAGGCGATAGCTGCATTTTCCGGGCAGGCTTTAGGGAAGGGTGCATGGCGATACCAAAATTAATCCACCAGACGGCCAAAACGCGGGACCTCCCAGACGAGTGCAGGGCGTACCACGAACGCTTAATTGCGCTGCATCCGGGGTGGAAATACCACCTGTGGACGGACGAGGATAACCTGGCTTTCGTCAGAACCGAATTCCCGGATTTTCTTGACGTATTCGTAAGCTTGCCCAAGCCCATTATGAGGGCGGACGTCATCCGTTACCTATTGATGTACAAGCTTGGAGGACTGTATCTGGACACGGATTATGAAATGCTAAAACCATTTGATCTCCTGCATGAACAGGCCGTCCTGCCTTGGGAGTCGTCGCGCAAGCCTGTACCTGGCGGAGACCTCTTGTGCAACTGTATTTTTGCGTCGGAGCCGGGCCACCCGATATTCAAGATGATGATCGACGACCTGAAGACAGGCCCGCCGCTATCCGATAAGGTAGACGTGATTGAGGCCACTGGGCCTAAGTTTGTGACACGGATATTCCGCGCGGCCGCTGAGCGGAATCTTCCCATCTATCTAGCTCCCAAGGAGTTGTTCAGCCCATTGACGCCCCGGAACCGTCGCGAGTACCGGGAAATCCTCCGGGCGGGCGTGGCTTACGGAATCCACCATTGTTATGGAAGCTGGCGGGAGTGGACGTTTTTGCAGAGGGCAAAAATGGGAATTGGCGCATTGTACAGAAAGGTTACGTGATAAGCCGGTGTCACGTCGCGTGTGCCACGCCACGGCGGCCGGTGGGCCGTTGGTTCTATGCGGTTGCACGCGCCTTCCCCCAAATCCAGCGCTGCATCGGATGCCTCCACTCGTCGAACGCAAATTTCCTGATAACGAGTGGCACCGCCCTTGCTGCAGGGAAGCGGGCCCATTTGCGCCGCTGGGGCGTAAGCACGCTGCATTGATGCGTTGCCGCAAACACCGCAAGGAGTTTTTCCGTGCAGCCGGCTCGGTACATATCGTGTGTTTCGACGATCACGTCCGACCTAGAAAGGGCGTGGGCGACCTGCTCGTCAAAGAGATCCATTTCATAGCCCTCGCAATCGCAGATAAGGAATATGCGCTGGCCAGCGCGCGGCACCAGCTCCGGCCGCCCCAATGTGCCCGCAATGTGCACCTGATCTTGTGCGTCGTTGATCATTGCCATTTCGCGGCACAGCGCTTGGGCCCTCGGGTCTGTCTCATAGGCGAAGACTGGTACACCGGGGAGCAGCCTCGCTAACCCAACCGCGTAGTATCCCTCCGCGCATCCGATGTCGATCACGGCCGAGTAGTCGCCGCGAGGGATGTTTAAAAATATGCTGTGTAATTCTGCCTCGTAGGAGCCAACAAGTTTGGGCGCAATGGCGCTCCCCACAGCTTGGTCTAGATACCTCATTCCCCCAAACGGGCCGCCGGCAACGCAGCTACCGCACCTGCGGTCGGGCGCGTCCAAAATGGTTCGCTTCCGCCACTGCTGGGCGGATTTATAGGCCCCGGGCCCCCAAGATTTTCCAACCGGCATCATCCATTCCACTATTGCGGAACCAGTCCGATTACGGGCTTGCCGCAATCGGCAGCGACCCAACCGTGTTTGAAGTGTACCACATCTGACTGGAGATGCGCGTCCACGCAACACCTTGCTAACCACCATTTGGGTTCCCGGCCTCCGCATTGGCGACGACCGGCAATCCTGATTAGAATACTGAATAATCGAGTTTCATGCGGAGCATTCTTGGACGCGGACAAAAGACCTTCTCGACCCTCGGATACCAGGGGTGTCACCCGGCGCATCCTCTGGATACAGAACAAGCCGAACCACTATTTCGTCCAGATGCTGGATGCGCTAAATTCGCGCGGCGATGTAGAATATATGGGCGTATTTTTGTGCCCCTCACCAGCGGAGGGGTCTCTTTACCAAGTTCCCGCTATTTCGCCGCACATTTTCCTGGGCAACGCGAGCCAGAACGCTGGGCCCGAGGGTTACAAACGAATCGGGGCGGGAGCCAGGGATTTTATAGGGGCAACCGCATTCGCCGCGGCAATCGTAGGCGGTTATGATTCCGCGTTCAAGCGATGGGTGCTCCGCTACTGCCATCGCCGAGGCCTTCCGGCCGTCCTCCTCACTGACAGCAATATCCGGGCTGAACGGGGGCGGTCACTGAGGAAAAAACTCAAACGATTTGCCAAGCATATTTTTCTTCATCGCATCATTAAAAATCTTAGCTGTGTCATTCCCGTTAATCGCACCGGGGTTGCGTATTGGCGGTATTATGGTTGCCCGTCTGCCAAGATCACGCGCAGTACCTACTTTTGTGCAGTGGATATTCCGAAAGCCTTGGCCATTAAGCGGGACGAACTTTTTGCCCGTTATCAGTTGGATCCCAACTGCAAACTCATTTTTACCGCCGCCCGGCTGGTTCCAGCCAAGGCGCTGCACCTGATGGTGGAAGCCTTTTCACAATCCGGCCTGGCGGAAAAAGGTTGGGTGTGGGCGGTGGCGGGCACCGGGCCACTGCGGCAGGAGTTGGAAAAACTGGCCGCTGAGCGGTCGCAGCATGCCGGTAGCATCCGGTTTTTAGGAGCGGTAGCGCCAGTCGATATTCCACCACTGATGGCCCAAAGTGAGTTGTTCGTGCTACCATCGGTATATGAGCCGCACGGAATTGTGGTGACTGAGGCGATGGCGGTCGGCACGCCGGTAGTCGCAAGTAACGATTGCGGGGCTGCTCGGGACCTGGTGCGAAAGAATGAGACTGGCTGGCTCTTTGTGTCCGGGGACTCCGCAGACCTCTTGCGGGTTCTCCTTATTGCGACGGCCGATGGAGGGAAGCAACTCAGGGCAATGCGGCAGTCCTGCAACGGTGCGTTTGCACGCTGGAACGCGCTACGCTCCCCGATGCGGGTGATTCCGAAACTTTGTCGCGAATGGCAGTCACGGGCCGGCCGCGGGTTGTAGAAAAGAACGTGTATGGCAGGAGCGTTATGAAAATAGGCCACGTGATCCAATCCGGAAGCCTTGCCGAGGGCGGCCCCACAGCATCAACGTTTGCGATGTGTAACGCACTGGGTTGGGCGGGTTGCGAATGCGCCATCGTGTGCCAGAAGAAGGACACCGAAGTTCAGACTGGGCTTGATGACCAGATCACGATTCGCCTCGCGCATATCGGCCGCAATCCGTTCAATCGACGAGAGGGGATCAGGACACTTAGGGAATTTATCAACGAAGTCAACATTGTGCACCTGCACGGGCTTTGGGATCCGCTTCCCTGTGCCGCTGCAAACATCGCCAGAAGAGTGGGGAAACCTTATATCGTCTCGTTGCACGGAATGCTTTTGGAGAGGAGCATCGCGCACCATCGCCTGCGCAAACAACTATTTCTTGCTGTTGCTGGCAACAGTGTATTGAGGAATGCAACTGCCTTGCATTTTACAACTCAAACGGAGATGGAGCAGGCGGATCCGCTGCTGCCGGCTGAACCTGAAAGGGCGGTTATTCCCCTTACGATAGACCGTTCCCTATTTGTTGACGACAAGAGCGCGAACCGCTGGAGGGAATCCTTTCCGTTGCTTCCAGAAACTTGGCCGCGGCTGCTATTCCTTTCTCGAATTCATCCGGTGAAGAACCTGCCTTCACTGCTTGGTGCTTTGCCGCAGTTGGTGCGGGAGTTTCCCGGCTTGCACCTGGTGGTGGCCGGGGGTGGCGAGGCATCCTATGTTCGAAGGATGCACGAACTGGCGGGAATGCTTCTAAAAGAAAAGCGCGTCATATTTGTTGGGCCGGTGAGCGGCGCGGCGAAGGCCTGCTTGATCCGCTCATCGACCATCATGACCATTCCGAGTTTCCACGAGAATTTCGGCATGGCAATCGCTGAGGGGCTGGCATGTGGCGTTCCGGCGCTGGTCACACCGGGACTCGGAATTGGAGAAGAGATACTTGCGGAAGGGGCGGGATTTTCTTGCGGTGAAGATGAAAATAGTGTGTCCGCCTCGCTCCTCGGCGCTCTTGGGAACCGCGAGCGGCTTGAACTCGCTGGCATGAACGGCCGCCGTTGGGCGCAGAGGGAGTTGGAGGCGAGCGTTGTGGCAAAAAAATTCTTGGCCGTATACGAAAGCGCGCTGGCCTCCGGGGGGGGCAAGCCGATGTGACCTCGGATTTAGGCCGCCGGCTCCCCGGCGCTCGGGATTCCTACGGCGGGCGGCTGAACCGTTGCTGGCCCAATGGCCAACATGAAAACCGTCAAAAGGATCATTCCGAACAACCAAGGATCCAGACAGGCCAAGGAATCTCCGCGTACCCAGAAGGACCAACGAAATTGCAGCGGTAAAAACACCGCCATCGCAAAGGCACCGGATCGCCGGATAAACACGTCCAAAATTCCCATCAACGTTCCGGCAACCAACCCGATGATCGGAATTCCAAGCCATCCGAAATTCGCATAGGCCTCTCCCATCCAGGCAGAGGTCATTGTGGTGCCAAAGCCGAATCTTAGGTTTTTCGCGTTAGACGCACCGTAACCTACCGGCTTGCTGCGCCAGAAAATGCGCGGAACGGGATTTACTAGGACCGCGTAGTATGATTCCCCGCCCAAATAACTGAACCTCTTTCCATAGCTGTGTATTGCCTCGCCCGTCGAGTCGAGTTCGTACCCATCGACAGTCGCAATGGGATTGGTATGCGTTAATGCGTACCCGATGCTGGCGTGTTGGAAGCCAGTGGCACGGTAGACCAACTGGACTGTGAACAGGACAAATCCGCAAACAACCGCAGCCGCGGCGAGCTTGCGAAAGAGCGAGGGATTACCCATGTACCGGGGAAGGACTACAAATGGAGCGAGGACTGCGGCAGCCGCCGACCGGGTCCCGGTCAAAAAAAGGAGCAACGCAAGGAAGCCGCTGACGCACAACAGTACCCATGGACGCTTCTTCCCCCAAAGCAGAATTGCCGTTGCGGTAATGCCAAATGGCACGAGGTCTGAAAACGCATTGAAGAAACTGAAGTACGTTCCCTCGGATGCAAGGTATTTTTCTGGGCCCTGCAACTGTCGCCCGTGGAGGAGCGCGCGAATCAGTGTTACGGGATTTAGGACGCCTGTGGCCAGAAGAGGGACAAAGCCCGCCAGAAGCAGGAAAAAGGCCCAGCGGCGGAGTCGCTCAGTGTCCGGGGCGCGGGAATCAATGAATTCCGGAAGCGGGACACGCCAGTTCTTTTGGTGTGCCCAATAGTGGCCCAAGGCGATACAGATTACTCCAATGGCGGCAGCCAACTCGGCGCTTCCGTACTCAGCCCAAGTAAGCCAATGCGTTGCGCCACGGCCGCCTGTGTAGAAGGCCTTGTAGCCGGTGATTTCGCGGTAGACTGCTCCGGTTCCCAGAATAACCACTGAGGTGGCCCAGACATAGCAGAATGTCGGTATTCGCAGGTTATCCCGGAATAATCGCCACGCATATACGCCAGTGGCCGCAAACGCCAACAACATGATGAAAAAATCCACAGATTCTCCATGGTGCCAAGCACGCACGCGGTTCAGACAACGTTCCGCATAGCCAATGCCCAAGTGTACCATGCACACGGCCATGAGTACAATATCATTTTCTCCTTTTGGGGGTACTCCTATGTCCGATATTCTTTCTCCAAGCGGCGGCGACGATTCTCGGCAGATTCAGGCGGCCATTGAGCGGGCGGCTTACGGCGATGGCTTGGTTCTACTGGGGCGTGGTGTGTTTCAAATAGCCAAGACAATCTCTATAAAGAAGGCTGTCGGCGTGCGAATCGAGGGCGTGGGGGCCTGCAACCCGAAAAATTGCGGCCCAGGCTGGTCCGACATCAAGCGGGCGGTGGGCACCTGCCTCAAATGGGCAGGCCACGGTGGCGGGACTCTTCTGGAAATTTTGGCGTCCCCCGATATCTCGTTAAGTTGCATGGAATTTGACGGTGGAGGCACGGCAGGTGTGTTGGTGCAGATCGAAACGCTTTATGGATGGCCGAGCACTGCCACGCAAGTTCGCGACGCAACCCTTCGTGCCGCGGCCGTTGGCATTCAGCTTGGCAATCCGGCGCACCCGCATGGGGTGAACAACGACGAGTGCACGTTTGTGGGAATCAAGCTATCGTGCCGAGTTGGAATTCGGGTCTGCAACGACCAAAGCGTCTGCCATCGTGTGTCGCACGCCGACAACTCGTGCCCAGTCGGCATCGAGATACTGAAGGGCGGATCGATGGTAGTGGATAGGCTCATCCAGAGCGGTGCTGGCAGCGGCCGTGTCGGAATCCTATTCCACGGCGGCGGTCCCAACGCCGCCACGCTGTCGATCAGCAACGCCAAGCTTGAAGCGGGGTGCCTGCTTGAATGCGGCGGAGCAAACCAGGTTATCCATGTGCTCTCCTATTGCGGGAACGTTGGATCTTCGGTCTTGCCTTGGAGGATTGGCCCGAGCGCGTTGGTTGCGGCACAGGCCTGCAGCTTCTCCGGGCCGGTAGCGGAACTGGCTGGGCTGCCAGGTCGCAAGGCCGTATTGATCATTCAGAATTCGCTCCTCGCGAAGCCCGCGAGCCAGTCAATTATTTACAAAAATCCCCACGCGTACGCGGCAGTTGAGGGAGTGTTTCTGCAGTGGAGCAACGCCGATGCGTAGGCGACTTATGGGTTTGCTTGTTGAGCTGCGGGCCCTGCCGCATCAAAGCCCGGCGGCTGGGCCATCAGGGCCTTGCTCCCCTAGGGCGGCTGGCCATCCGTGCAGCCTGTCCAAAGAGTTCACTGGCGTCATCGCGCCGCAAAAACCACGCTACGCAAGCGTAGGTCAAAGGAAACGTCACGATCCCAACTAACGCGGTCGCCCACCAATTAGCTGGCGCCCACGGCGTTAGGCGGAGGAACAACTCTAGCGGTAGGAGTGCCAGTGCACTCGAAGCCATGGCTGGCAAATAGACGGCCCCCGCCTGCCGCCATGTTCCGCCGGTCGTCCGCGTGGCCAGCCACAGGCCGATGGGCTGGGAGATCACCGCTACGGCCAGCACGCTCCAAGCGACCCATGGTGCCCCGCCCTTCCAAGCCGCGATCGATACCGCTGCCACAAAAGCCGTTACCAATAGCCCCGTCCACCTGAATAAGAAAGAAAAGCGACCCTGTGATTGGAGAAAGTTCTGTAGCGGACCAAATAAAAGGTTGATTCCCGATGCTAAGGCCAACAGCCGCAGCAACGGAATCGCAGCAAGGTATTTCGGGCCATAGATAACCGTAATGATCGGCCTCGCCAATGCCGCTTCCAGCACACACATCGGAATGCCAATCAGCGCCAGCAGACGTGCAGCGCGGAAAAATGCGGCGGTCTGGCGATGCGGTTCATTTTTCAATTGGCTCAGAGCGGGGAACAACACGCCGGAGAGGTTTACCGAAAGCATCTGCAGTACCTGCGACGATAGGTTAGAGGCCACGGAATAATACCCCACCTCAGCGGCGGTGACAAACCGCCCCAATGCAACATTATCCGCCTGCCCGAGTATGGTCGCAAAAAGCCCCGAACCCATCAGATACATGCTGTCAAGGAACATGGGCCGCCAGCGGTGCAATTGCAAATCCAATTTGATACTTACCGGTGCCATTCGCCAATAAAGAATGACCCTTGCGGTGGCAACAATGGGCAGCGGCAAAATAAAGCTGTAGACGCCAAAGCCGAGGTACGCGAAGAAGACACTCAAGATTACAACGGCGAAGTTATAGGAAATGCCAATTAGGGCGATGGCCTTAAATCGCAGGTCCAGCATGAGGCGAGCGTAGGGGGCGGCGTTAAACGCGCCGACAACGGCCAGCAGGGCAATGAGAATCATGGGGCCGAAGAGAAGTTGCGTATGAAAAAAGAGGCACGCGGCCGGGGCAATTGCCGCGGTTAGCAGAGCGGCAAGCGTACCCAACGTCAGTTCCATCCAGAACCCCGCATTCACCCAGCGGTCAAAGGCGGACTGTTTCTGCACGAGTATCTGGATAATTCCGGTTTGCCGGATCATGGAAGGAATCGCGGCGGCGGCGTATGCCATGGCCATAATTCCGAAATCCTTGGGCAGCAGTAAACGTGCGAGTACCATTTGCCCGGCAAAACCGAATACCTTCGAGCCGACGGTCTGCATTACCATCCATACAAATCCGCGGGACGCTTTTCCAGTAAGGGTTTCGGTGGTTTGGGATTCGCTCATGCTGGGGAATCTCGCTTCCTGACTTTCCGTGATTGATCATACCCCGGAACGGAATTCTTGGCACGCGCCAATGGTCAAACGTAGGCGGCATCCATTTTGTCGTAGTACCTGCTTGCCACTATTTCCATCGGCTTGTAGCATCTTGCGTTGTATTGAACTCTCGTGGCTTGCGCGGAACGTAAAGAACGACATGGAGTTGGAAAGCTTGCTTTGTAATTCCAAGACTGAGTCGCTCGCGATGGGTGGCCCCGGATTACGGGGCACCGGCGGTCCGAAATAGGCATGTGAAATGGCGTTTTTTTGATGATAGCGAGCGATAGACCTGGCATAAGAATTGGCTGGCTGGTCGCTGGAGACGACAGCGGTGGCGTTGGCCAGGCCGTGCGGGGCATGACTTCCGCCGTGCGCTCCTTGGGGGTTGAACCTGTCATCATTTCCCTGCGCGATGCGGCGTTTCTCATATCCCTGCGTGCCATGGGATTCGATGTGCGCACGCTCAACGTTGAGCCGTTACCGGTCCTCCGCGGAGGATTGGTCCGTAAAATCGGGCTGCAACTGCAAGTGCGCCGGGCGGTTGCCGCGATTAGGCCGCAACTCGCAGACGCCCTGCGCTCCGCGAGTGTTTCGGCACTGCACGTGCTGTGGCCCAACTTGATGCCGTTGGCGGCGATGGCAGCCCACGATGTCGGCATTCCCTGTTTCTGGGAGATGCCGAATATCATGGGCAAATATCCGTTCAACATCAACCGGCGAATAACGCAGCACATCCTGCACAAGTGGGACGTCACTGTTTTTGCCAATAGCCAATACACAGCTTCCACCTTGGGGGAACATCCAGTAAAACCGATCGTGCTTTATCTGGGGGCGGCTGAACAACGGTTCAATCCGGGACGGGAGGATTCGGTTGTACGGGAACAACTCGGGATTCCTGGCGATGCGATTGCGCTGGGAATAGTCGCCCGTTTGACACGGGAAAAAGGCCAGGCTGTTGTTTTGGAGGCCATGGCTCAATTGCCGGAGGCTTATCACAATACGCACTTGTTATTGCTTGGCGGACCGGTGGAGGGTGAATTCGGTGATGAACTGCGGGCGCTTGCGCAGCGGCTGGGTGTAGCTGACCGCCTGCATTTAATTGGTAACGTACCGGACCCGGAACGCTATTATGGTGCCATCGATGTCGCCATCAATGCATACCTTGGTGCGGAATCTTTTGGATTATCCCTCGTGGAAGCCATGATGATGGGCAAGCCGGTTCTGGTGCACGCACTGGGTGGGCCGGCGGAAACGGTAATCGATGGTGTGACCGGTTGGCACGTTCACGAGCCGACGGTGGCGGGATTTCGAGCCGGGCTGATTCGGGCCTTGGGTGATCGGGAAAAATGGCCGGCGATGGGGGCGGCGGGGCGGCAACGGGCGCTTGAACATTTCAGTTTATCCCGGCAGGCAAAGCAGTATGTGGAAATTGTGCGTACACACATGGCAGTCCGCAATCGGTGACCCGACCGCCTTGGGATGGCGCTCGCGGAGGAATTAAAGCGTGCTGTATTCCGACCCTTTTTTCTGGCAGAATCAATCGCGATCAGACCACCTACCGATCGAAATCGCCGTATCCACGGCGATGGCCGGCAGTGCGGGCAAGCCAGTAACGCGGAGGCTCGTATCGCGCTTCCGAGGTGAACGGTGGGTCGAAGCGGTCCCCCACCAGATCGTTGCGAACGAAGAAGGCGTTGACGCCGTGCAGGTCGCAGCCAACCAATGAGTAACCCAGTTTCGCTCCCAACGACTCAAACGCCTTCAAGCTCGCCCCATAATAAAAGGTCCCGTCGTACCATTCATCTGCGCGATATTGCACCTTCCATTCTAGCCACGGGGGCATGGTGGCATTGTACTCCACTATGACCAAGCGGGCCCTAATTTGCGGCAATGCCTCCCAAATAAAATATGTGTTGCGGTCTATATCGAGTGACAGGAGGTCGACCTCGTTCGGCATACCCGCGGATGCAATTAAACCGCTTACGTTTTCAGCGGTCAGAAAGGACTCGACGAACCTCAGGTTTCCCCGCGATGTGGCTTTGGCGAGTTTCTGGCGGATTATTTTTCCGTTTTTCGGTGAACCGTCCATCCATAGGCCCGTCCAGCCTTGCGAGAGAAGGAATGCAGTGTTATTTTCCAGCCCATCGCCGACACCGATTTCGATAAAATTCCTCTCCTTGGCCCCGATCCTGCGAAATATTTCGGCGATAATGCCGTCTTCGCCATTCTGCGAGTAGACCTGATGTTCGAAGTGGGCCAGATCCCGTGGATTGGCATATCTTTGAGACTGCAATAGCTCGTGGACAAACAGTTCTTGTTGCGCACGCGCATTGACGCTTGTTCGGTCGGCGACAACGTCCGGAAAGCGAAGCCACCGTGTCGCAATGCGCAGGCATCTTGCAGCTAACCGCGAAAATCCATTCATTCGAGTTCTCCAATTCTTTCTGAGGACCGCCAGATATTACGGGTGCCGCTTTGAAAACGTCCTGTCCATGCTCATCGCCCTCGCCATAGGTGCGTGGTCATTTGGCCACGCACTCGCACGGTACGGAAGGAGCGTGAGGTATCTTACCTCGCCGCTAGAAAAAATGCGATACACGTCCAAGGCGACAGAGTTGACCAAGCGACCGGCGCGACTCGGCCAAATCCACCAGAATCGTTCGGTGATGCTCAAGGGATCGGCCGGGCCACACTTCTGTTTGGCTTCGGTGCCGCAGGGACGACAAAGGGGGATGCACCGGGCGGAGCGGGGGCTAAAGCCGAGAGTTTGGATTCTAGACGGATTTTAGCCTCCATCGAATTTGGCATACCGCCGACCTTGCGGTTGTGCCGTTCAGCCGCACCGACAAGCTGGGAAGGGCTGTCAGTTGCTCTTGCCAACTGGCTCGACGGTCGGACTGCTGTTCTCCCGGCAATCGGTGTGAAAGCTGCCGCAGCAGGGGGGGTATTGGGCATTGAGAATTGAGCATTTAGCATTGAGCATTTGGCGTGGGGCACTGAGCATTTAGCATTTAGCATTTGGCATGGGGCACTGAGTATTTAGCATTTGGCATTTAGCATGGGGCAATTTACGCGGGCTCCAGCCGGGTCGCATCAGATTCCATCCCTGCGCCAGGACAGGCCTCCAGGCTCTGTATTCCAGATTCCGGGTTCCAGGTTCTGCATTCCATATTCCATCCCGGTGCGTCCAGTCCAAATGCTAAATGCTAACTCCTGACTCCTGTCTCCACCGACCAATACTGAATCTACTGATCCCTGCTGCCAATACTGAAACAGTGTAACTTTGCGGCAATTGCTGCGTTTAGTTGCAGGCGGTATATTGGCGTTTCGTCTGAATTGCTTGCTGGTAACCGCGATGGAAAGCCGATAACTGTAGCGAATGAAGGGCCTGGTGGCCTGACATGGGAAAGGTTGTAATGAAAGATACGCGAGTATCTGGAGTGGCCGGAGAGAGCCTCCGCTCAGTGGTAGCGGTTCTAGGTCCGCCGCGCAGCGGAACCAGCGCCATTACTCGGGCTTTGGAATGCTTGAATGTGGACTTGGGGAAGCCCGAGGACCATCGCACCCCCGATTCAGCCAATCCCAAGGGGTTTTGGGAAGACCTGCGGATCATTGATTTATGTGCCCGCGGTCTGGCGGCTCATAACCTTTCCTGGTACGGCCTGCAACTGCTGCCCCGGGAGGACTGGCGGGGCCAGCAATATCAAGAACTTCTGGCCGAAGCCACGGACCTGGTAAACCGCCGAGTCAGCAACACCGCAAGGGGGATATGGGGGTGTAAAAATCCGCAGATGGGCCGGATGAGTTGGCTGTGGATGGAAGC
>DAHXLH010000002.1:0-7297 GCA_027366115.1 Phycisphaerales bacterium | reverse complement strand
GTCTCTGGGGTCAACGCCTCAAGAAGAAATCCGCCGTGCCCGCGTGGAACTGGCCAAGCAGTTGCTTTCGCAAACCGACATGGCCATGCCAACGATCGCATCGCGTGCGGGTTTCGCTAACGCCGCCCGGCTTTCGATATTATTTCGGCGTTACGTGGGCACAACCCCCCGAGAATACCGCCGCAGAATAAATGGTTGATCTCGTCCATCCCTTCCGTGGTATGCCCTAAAGCAATATGGTTTACTTAAGCTGGAGTTTAGGCCAATAAATGGGATTTTCGGAAGAGAACTCCCTTGATAGTATTGCGTTTGATGAGTTTTCGGGATGTTTTTATCGGCAATGCGTACCCATGTAGATAATACTGGTATGCTGTCATACTGGTATGCTTGACAATATATTAGCTATATGATGTGTGCATGTATATGGAACATGTTCCAAATCGTAATTCCCGCCCCACCACGTTCGTGGGAGGATCGTCACGCGAAGGCCCCATCGTCCATAAACGCACCGTGGCCAATATTTCCCATTGGCCCCATGCCAAGATTGAGGCCCTGCGGTGCCTTCTGCGCGATGAACCAGTGACGGGCTGTATTGCATACGCACCAGTGAAGCCCAAGAGGCGTGGCTGGCACCGGATGTGGTGCAGGGCTATAAAGACATTGAAAACGTGGGGAAAGCCTTCCGTTGCCTCAAGCAGGTGGATTTGAAGGTGCGGCCGTTCTTTCTACGTGACACCGACCACGTCAAGGCCCACATCTTCCTATGTGTACTGGCCTATTACGTGGAATGGCACATGCGGCAGGAACTGGCGGAATTGCTGTATGCCGACGAAGAAATCCAAGCCAATCGCGGCACCCGTGATCCGGTTCTCCCGGCCCAGCCATCGGCCTCGGCCAAAGCGAAGAAGAAACTGCACCAGAATGCCCAGGGGCTGCCGGTGCAAAGCTTCCGATCCCTGATGGAGGAACTGGCCACGCAGAGCCGCAACGTGTGCCGAATGACCGGCGATAATAATAAAGGCCCCACGGCCACGATGCTGGCGATGCCCACCGTCCTGCAACGGCGGGCCTTTGAGTTACTGGGGTGTACCCAGTAACGGGAAGTGACAAAGAGCTACTATTAAAAGTTGTGGACGGGAGAAAAGAGGCGGCGTAACCTAAAAGGTGTTTTAGGGTATTTTCAATGTTCTTTTTTAGGAGTACGCCACCATGGGTAACAGTATGACAGAAACGGTGAAATTTCCAAGCACGGTGTGCAGCGACGCACTGACAGAGGTACTGCGGGACGGAGCACAGCGTTTGCTGGCCGAGGCGGTGCGAATCGAAGCCGAAGCGTGGGTTGCAGCGCGTGCCGATCAGGTAGATGCCCAAGGCCATCGCCAAGTGGTTCGCAATGGCTATCTGCCGGAACGGAAGGTCATGACCGGCATTGGGATGTTACCGATTCGTCAGCCCCGAATAGAAGATCGCCGTCCAGCGGATCAGCGGGAAACGTTTGATCGAAAGATATTGCCCCCGTACCTGCGACGGACGCAAAGCTTGGATGAAGCGATTCCGTGGATGTATCTCTACGGAATAAGCACTAATGACATGGGCGAGCCGCTGGAATCATTGCTGGGGCCGGCGGCCAAGGGCGTATCCCCTTCCACGGTATCCCGGCTGGTCGAATCCTGGCAGAAGCAATACGCTCATTGGAATAAGCGTTCACTGGCGGGCAAGCAGTACGTGTATATCTGGGCGGACGGCATTTATTTCAATATTCGTATGGAGGAAAACCGGGCGTGCATTCTGGTGCTCCTGGGAGCTACGGAAACCGGCGAAAAAGAAATCCTGGCGATTGCCGATGGCTACCGGGAAAGCGAGCAATCATGGACCAGCGTATTACTGGATGTGAAAAGCCGGGGATTGACCACCGCTGCGAAACTGGCCATCGGTGATGGAGCATTGGGATTCTGGACGGCGTTGGAGAAAATCTATCCCGACACACGCCAGCAGCGGTGTTGGGTACATAAGGCAGCCAATGTCGTAAGTAAGCTTCCCGATCGGCTGGGCAAAGAGGCCAACCATAAATTGCGGCAGATTTGGATGGCCCAGACGAAAGCCGATGCCAACAAGGCGTTTGATCTATTCATCGAAACCTACCAGGATAAATATTCCTCCGCCGTTGAGTGTCTGAAGAAAGATCGGGAAAGGCTGCTGACGTTTTACGATTTTCCGGCTAAACACTGGACGCACATTCGCACGTCCAATCCGATTGAGAGCATGTTCTCGACGGTAAGACTGCGGCACAACAAGACGCGAAACAACGCCAGCCGTGCGGCATGTCTGGCGATGGTTTACAAGCTCGGCCAGAGCGCCCAGAGAAACTTCCAGCGACTCAACGGGGCCGAGCAGATAAAGGATATTATCGTCGGGATTATCTACGAGGACGGTATCAAAAAATCAGCCGCCTGAAAATCTTCTGTCCACAACATTTGACAGTAGCTCGTGACAAAATGAACCAAACCCTTGCTCTGCAAGGGTTTTATCATTTTTGTGGGCTAAACTCCGGATTAAAAGAACATGTAAACCCGCAGCGGCTTACCGGACAACCAAACTGCTGTTCTGCTCTGAACGGTTTTTTTTCATCCTGCGCGGGTGAGGCTTGGCATCATGGGAGACTATCTCAAAATGGATGGGCAAATGAGCGTTGACGCGTTCAATCGCCTTGGGCGTATAGCCGTTGCATGGAGCAATGCCATCCCAGCATGGACCGCAGCGGCGCGCCCCGAGTGCGCACGCAGCAGCCCCCGGCGGAAGCACGCCATAGGCCAGCCCGGCGGCCCCCAGCCGCCCCACCAGTCGCCGCCGACTAACAACCCAGGAAAATAGATCATCCATGCTCTGGCTCCTCTATGAGCCCCCCCTCGTGCCCCTTCTATCTGCGTTCACAGTTACCAAACACGCCCCCGCCGCCAGCGCGGTTGCGGCGACCAAGGGTCATTTGTCACTTGCATTTTCCCCGATACAATATTTGCACATCATTGTTTAGATCCTGTCTTCGGCGGCACATTGTGTGAAATCTTGAACACGGCGGGGGGTTGCTCCGAGATCAGGGCGGGGCCCTTACGGGGAGTGCTGATCAACACCGAAAACTTAATGGAGTAAATTTCGCCGGGGTAGGATGTAAGCCCGCTCGCCGCCACGTTCGTTTTACCCAGTGGCAATTTGTCGGAAACACCGGCACCGGGGAATGTGCCGAACGTTTCAGGAAGGCCCACCGGCGTGGTGTAGAAGATGCCGAGATGGTCCCTGGTATCGATATTGGCAATCCACCCTTTTGAGGTGATTCCCGGTTGGGGCCAGGATGGCGCACCGGTGACCAGCTTTACCGGCCATTTCGAGATATTCCCTTGGCGGCGCGTGGCGTGCGACCCGGAATACGGGGAGATCAGAGGGTACATGAAGGCGCTGGTGCGATCCGAATAGAGCGTGGGCACCTCGGTACCCATAATGTACGACTTTGGCTCGTGGTTGTGGAAGGTGTAATGAAAGCGGGCTACTCCTCGGGAATTGATGCGAACATCCTCCACGTAAACCCAGTTCGTGGGCTTGCCCGTGTCATAATCCCAAGGCTTGATAACCGCTTGAAAATGATGGTGGCCAGCCGACCAGTGAACCACCGGACTGCCTTTTTCAGGAAACACGATTCCCTTTGGATGCCGGTAATACCCTTGATGACCCTCAGCACCGGCCTGCGTGGGGTTAATCATCAACTCCCGGCGACCACCGATCTTTAGAAAAAGAAACTGATCTACCTGCAACTCCCGACCCACATCATGGCTATCCACAATATTCAGCCCGTTGGCCACGTTGGCATCGGCGATGCCGACCACCACCGCGCCCCAACCAAGGTTAAATGTCACCGAGAGGCCGCCGTTGGAAATGGTAACATCTTTGGACGCGGGCGGAGGTGCCGCGAATCCGGGGTCCACAAACCCGATATCGGAGCTGGAATTGTTAATATTTCTAGAAGCGGGCGGCGGTGCCCCAGCATTGTTGGCGGCACTGGCTTTCGCCTCGGCGGCGACAAAAAACACTACGGCTAACGCAATTGGCATGTAAGTACATATTCGCGCCCCTTGAAGACGCCTACGGTAACTTCGCATATTTTTATTCTCCTTGAAGCATTGTAACCGTTCACACGGCGAAGGTGCACTACGCACACCGCGTGCCGCTAAGGTTGGGACATCTGTGCCACGCTCATAGGCAGCCCTATCTATGAACCTTGCCTTGCCCATCTGCCGCGTGGTTCCCTGCGTTTCTTTGCAATCAGCACCAGCGCCACGCCACCGATGGCGAACAGACCCAGCGGAGCTGGTTCCGGCACCGCAGCTACCGCCATGGATACGTTTGACACATCAACAGTATCATCTATTGCTGTCGGGCTGGTGTTGAGGAACTCAATGTTGGTCGATCCAGAAATCGCGGTGAAATTCAGGAAAAATGGGGTGAAACCCGTATCGTTTATGGTAGGCGTCAGGGTGATTATCTCCCTGCCATTGGTTGGGTTCGTGAGAATCACCTCCAGCACGGCAGTCGTGTCGCTGCTGCGTTGCGCCGCATCGAACGCCAGCGTGTACGACTGGCCGGCGGTGGTGACCGCAGTCTGGGCGACGAATGCTCCCTTCCCTTGAAGAAAGCTGAAATCGCTTACGCCAGCGGTGCTCTTTGGTGCAAAGGGTTGGTAACCGCTACTACCAAAGAACCCCGTGTCCGGCCCGTTGATGCCGGTGTTTCCACCGCTTGAGGTCCATCCCATAGGTGCCGCCGGGTTTCCTCCCTGCGAATACCCCGGCGATTTGCTATATACTGCGGCATTGGTGGCAAATGCGCCATTGTTGATAAGGCTTGTTGTGATTGTAGAGACCGCTGGCAACTGGCTGGAAATCAGCGCGGCACCATTTTGCGGGGTACTTACCGCTACCGAGAACTGACTCGATAAAATGGTGCCGGGGTTGACGGGAATCCCATATTCCACAACGTTCGTTTTACCCAGCGGCAGTGCGTCGGAAACAGCGGCACCGGGAAAAGTACCGTAGGTTTCAGGCAGACCCGCAGGAGTGGTATAGAAAATCCCAAGGTTATTAGTAGTATCAACGTTACCAATCCACCCGTTTGAGGTGATCCCAGGCTGCGGCCAAGTTGGAGACCCGGTGACCGTTTGCGGCGAGCCGTTTGAGGCCGGGTAGATAAAGGCGTTGGTGCGATCCGAGTAGAGTGTGGGAACCTCGGTGTTGACGCTGTATGTCCCGGGCTGGTAATCGTAGCAGGTGTAATGAAAATTGGCGATCCCCTGGGAGTTGATGCTTACATTCTCGACGTAGACCCAGTCAGTGGGTTTACCGGTGTCATAATCCAGAGGCGTGATGACCGCTTGGAATTGATTGGCGCTGGCCGACCAACTCATGACCGGACTGCCGGTTTCGGAAATAGTGATGCCATTGGGATGCTGATAATAGGCTTGGTTGCCTCCCGCACCGGCCTGGGTGGGGTTAAAAATGAGTTGCTGAGTACCGCCGATATTTTGCCAGAGAAACTGATCCGTTTGCAACTCCCGGCCCACATCATGGCTGTCCACGATATTCAATCCGTTGGCCACGCTGCTATTGGCAATGCCGGTTACCACCGCGCCCCAGGAAAGGTTAAACGTCACCGAGAGGCCGCCGTTGGAAATGGTGACATCGTTGCTTGCTGCCCCCGCTGGCAAGGCAGATGCACCCACGGCGCACGCGGCGACCGATACGGCCACCGTCCGAACAATCAAACGTAAATGAGTTGGCTTGATTTTATCAAACCTCATAAAATCCTCTCTTCCAATCCATCGGTTGAAACAACATCCCCACAGATGGCCAATATTTGCCATCACCGTCATTGTCCATTTATCTCGAGTTTCTGAAGGTTGAACGTCGGCATCATGTTCCAGCCGGGCCCGCTGGTACCAATCATACCTCCGAAACGCGTATTGATGGTGGTTGGCAGTTGATCGTCGCGATACTCGCCAACAGAGCCATCCAACATGCAGACATTCACATCGCCGACCTGATCGGTAATTCCGGCGGTGGATGGGCGATTATGCCGTCCATACACGAACAGGTTGGCCACCGGGTTTGCATAGGGTCCTGATCCCGACATTGATCCGTAATTATACTCACAATACCACATACCATCATAAATAAAACAAAGTTGCGAGGGATCATCGACCTTGTTCATCTTATATCCCGATGAAACCTGTCCACCGGGGACCTGGTTCTGATCAACCAGCACAAACGATGGATTGGCGTTGGCGTAGTAACCGCCGCTTACATTAAAGTTCCAAGGCGGTGGATTCAAGGGATTAAGAAAATAGAACCCCGCATTCATGCCGTAAGACCAATCTACGGTCATCTGCGGCAATCCCAACACGCTGACTTGCGTCTGTTGCTGCAGCGTGCCGTCACCGGTCCAATAATTCGGTGAAGTAGTTCCGCGGTGACCGATGATATTACCATTGCCATCCACTCGGGATACGTCTGACACCGGTAATGCCGGATCAACAAACATGGTGGATTGGCCCGCACCAGCCGTCAGATTGTTCCCCGGACTTGGCGCAATGCCCGCTTTGATCATGATTGCCGGCCACGGATCAGTCCCAGCATCCGTCCGGGTATAGGTGTAACCAGCCGGCAGAATCGCATTCTCATATTCCTGCGCGTACTCCTGCACGCCAGTGCCGATCTGCCGCAGGTTGGATTCACAAATCGTCGCCAAGGCCAATGAACGAGCTTTGGCCAGCGCTGGCAACAGCAGGGAGATCAGCAGGGCGATGATAGAAATGACCACGAGCAGTTCCACGAGCGTAAAACCGTGTAGGGGCTTGGCGGAAACGGTTAAACTTTCCTCCCGGCGCGCCGGGAGGCGGTTCCCGCATAATTCGTCTCGCACTTCCGGGGAAGTTTCCATTCGTTGATTCATATGCAAGATACGGTGAGAGGTGGAGTCACATTGAATAACAGACATGATCTTATCTCCTAGAACTACGAAGAAGTTGAAAAGGGGCCGCGGGCTCCCGCGGCCCCTTTGTTCTTGAACATCCCGACCACTGTCGGGACAGGCGCGAGCCGCATTTACGCCCGGCCCTTACGTTTCCGGCCGATCAGCACCAATGCCATGCCGCCGATTGCGAACAGGCCCAGCGTGGCCGGTTCAGGTACGGCGCTAACCGTAAGCATTTCCGCAGTATTGGAGTTGCTCAGCGTTAACAGATAACTGTTGCTTC
>DAHXLH010000001.1:0-16699 GCA_027366115.1 Phycisphaerales bacterium | reverse complement strand
TGGTTCCGCCACCACGGTTAGAATTCCCAGCAGGAGCCTGCGGCAGCGCCCGTGAATGATGAACCCCGCCGGCGTGCTGAAGATTCAGGCATGACGGTGATTTGGCCAGGAAAATTACATGAAGACAGGTTTTAATAAACAGAGACATAAAGACTGGATACGATCAACGGCGATTCTGGCACTGTTGGCGTTAGCGCTGGGAGCGGGGGGATGCCAATTTCTGGGGTTGGCTGCGGAAGATACCATGGGCGTTGCGGTCAAACCGCAGTATCGCGGGTTAAAAAAACAGAGCGTAGCCATTGTG
This sequence comes from Phycisphaerales bacterium, assembly GCA_027366115.1. Taxonomy (GTDB): domain Bacteria; phylum Planctomycetota; class Phycisphaerae; order WQYP01; family WQYP01; genus JAMDCX01. Next base: position 16,395 of record DAHXLH010000001.1, on the reverse strand, counting down.
GTGTATGAAGATGCCTCAACGATGTTCACGTATCCGCAGGCCCAGCAGGAAGTTTCCGCGTTTGTGGCCGCGAGTCTCAAAAAGCATCTTCCCAAAGCGCACATTCTGGATTACCATCTGGTGCTGAATTATCAGAATGCCAATCCCAACTGGGATGTTTTACCCGTCAAAACCATCGGGCGGCATTTCGGGGTGGCACGCGTGGTTTATATTGAATTACTGGATTATACGGTACATTCCCAGAAGACCAATTATGTCCTGCAGGGCGACATCAAGGCGCATGTGGTGGTGTACAATACGAAAATCCCCGGCGACGGCGACGTGTTTCACACCACGATTAACGCCCAATGGCCGAAATCCGGCCCACTTCCCGGTTATAACACCGATGCCAACACCGTGCGTATGAATACCCTGCAACGCTTCAGCACTCTGCTGGCCCGTTGCTTCTATACCTGGCATAATCGGGGGAATGGCTATGCGAACTAAAATCTACCCTATCCGGGCCGCACTGATCGCCACGCTGCTGATCGCCACAGCCTTCAGCTTGGGCGGGTGCGAACTGGCTTATCTGATTGCCGGCAACGGCTCCCATGCGGCGCTTTATAAGCTGCCGAAGAAAAATCGTATTCTGGTGCTGGTGGATACGTCCGCCGGCAGCCAGATAAGTATTCATGCCATGGCCACTTTAGTAACTCTGGTGAATCAAACCCTGTATCAGCAAAAATGCGCGGATCGTTTTGTGCCGGCGTACCGAATTGTGGCCCTGCAGCGCCGGAATCCGGAAAAATACAATGCCATGGGCATTGCGGATATCGCCCATGCCGTCAACGCCAATGATGTTATTTATGTATACATCAAGCGCTTTGACGTTACCATTGAAAGCTCCGGCCAACTCACCAAAGGAAATGCCGACGCTCTGGTGAAAGTCGTGAACGAGAATGGCACGCGATTATGGCCAAAGACCGGCTCACCGGGGTTGTCTGTAACCGCTCGCGTCCCCACCGGAACGGCGGTAAGCCAAAGTCCACAGACGGTACAATCTGAAATGGTCACCATCCTGGCACGACGCATTTCCCGAATCTTCTACCGCTATGCCGTAGGCTATCAGCCCAAGTCGCAATGAATAATGAATAATGAATAATGAGTAAACCGGGGGGAACGGCGGCGGCACCACCGGAGCAACGGATGGTAATCCGGTGGTTGATCTAATGCCGCGAACCAACCACCGGGTTATCACCACGGTGCTCAATGACGCGATGCGCCCCGATGCGATAATGCAACGTGACAGGCCGCCCTGTCCCCTGTAACCCGTAACCTGTAGCCTAATTCGGTTCCTCCGCAACCTGCCAGTCGCTGCCGTTGCGTATCACGCGGCGATACAGGGTATCGCGTTCCACGGGGATATAGCCGGCTTCCACCACCAAGCGGCGGATGTCTTCGACGGTTTGTTCCTGGTGTTTATTGCCTGATCCGCCTTCGCGCTTGGTGATGTCATACCAGACTACCGTGCCGTCCAGATCATCAACCCCAAAATTCAAACTGACCTGGGAAAGCTTCATGCTTTGCATAATCCAAAAGGCTTTGACATGCGGAAAGTTGGAAAGCATGAGCCGGGAAATGGCCAGCATTTTCAGATCTTCCAATCCGGTATTGCCGGGCAGGTGGCCCAGTTCACTGCCGTCTGGAATAAAAGACAGTGGAATAATGCACTGAAAGCCCGGAGCTTGATCCTGCAATTCACGCAGTTTAATTAAATGCCGCACGCGCTCGGCGCGGGTTTCAACGTGACCATAAAGAATGGTGGCGTTGGTTTTTATTCCCAGTTCATGCGCTGTGCGATGCACGCGCATCCACCCGTCGCTGCGCAGTTTACCTTTGAATACCGCATCATGCACCCGATCATCAAACACTTCCGCCCCCCCGCCCGGCATGGACCCCAAGCCATGTTCACGCAGCGCCTCGAGAACTTCCTTGATGGAAAGTTTTGAAATGCGACAAAAATGATCAATTTCAATGGCGGTAAAACATTTCAGATGCAGGCGGGGATACCGCTTTTTGATGCCGCTTAACATTTCCAGGTACCAGGCAAACGGCAGCCAGGGGTGCAGGCCGCCGACAATATGAACTTCCGTCGCCCCCGCGGCATCGACCTGCCCCGCGATGCGATAAATTTCCTCAAGATCATATTCATAAGCGCCGGCCTCACCGCGTTTGCGCTGAAATTCGCAGAACTTGCAGGAAAGCGCACAGATATTGGAATAATTGATGTGACGGTTGATATTGTAATAGGCAATCCGCCCGTGCATGGACTCGCGTACTGCGTTGGCCAGGGCACCGATGGTAAATATATCGCGCGAATTCCAAAGGGCCATCCCATCATCAAAATCCAGTCGCCGGCCGGACGCAACTTTCTCTGCCACGCCCCGCAGCGCCGGATCGGCAATATCCGCCGGATCAATAGCCAAAGCGGCGGGCGCGTAGCCCGGCACTGCGGTATCAATACTGGCTAAGGCCGGCGTTTCAACAGGAATCATGAGCTTTTTCTCCGTGCGCAACAACTAAGGCAGTGGATTATAGCCCCTCTGAGTAGTTTTTAAAAATTTCCGGGAAGAACCGCTGGCGTATTGCGCCCTACCGACAAAATCGCCTCGCATCAACGGATTTCCAGAGCGCGGACACCTTGCTTAGTCCATTCGATGATCTGCGGCAACTGCGGCAGGAACCACTGCTCCAAAGCGTGATTGGAAGCATTACCAACGCACAGCCAGCTAATTACTGGGCTGTTTGCAGAATGTTGCGCCCGTTGAGGAAAGTCCTCGTCTTTGGTAACAATCGCAGCGCCAACGGCCAATGCGTGTTTCCAGATAGCACCGTCATCCGCTTCGCGCAACCCCACGTCGCGGACGGCCTGCGCCTCATGACCGGCCTCACGCAAGCGCTGGGCGAGAACGGGCGGTAACTGGGCGTCAACAAGGAACTTCACCGGCTGACGACCAGAACGGGGTGGTCCAGTTGTTCCGCCGGGTATGCTATGCACGCTTGGATGTCCGCCGACTCAAGATCGGGGTAATCGGCGAGGATTTGAGCTTCGGGTACTCTGGCTGCCAGCAGGTCCAGCACGTCCTTGACACGGATGCGTATGCCACGGATTCAGGGGCACCCGTCACATTGCCCAGGGTTGAAGGTGATTCGTTCGACGAGTTTCATGCTTAAATTATACTTGGGAGCCTGTCCGAGTAATCGCCGGGATTGCGATTACTCGGACAGGTCCTGGCGGCTGGGCCCTTCACAAACCCAATCTCCCCGGCGCAATTCAATGCGAGGGAGATTAGTCGCTGAACGACAACGTTACGGGGGCCAGAAAGCTAAGATCCGGTTTATTGTGCTGCGCGGTCAGACGGAAACTCTGGATGCCATCAACCCGCGCCCGGAGGGCATTAAGGAATTTAAGCTGGCTCTTGCGGCTGGGATTGGCCATACCGTTGGGTTCGTTGGGGTAGGCCACGTCCAGATAATGGTTGTAGGCGGCAATAGCCTGCTCATACAACACCACGGCTTTCGCCAAGTCTTGATCGGCAGCGTCTCCCAGGCGGAAGCGGCGGTTGTTGTTCTGCCAGGCGACCAGACCGCGGAATAATTCATGCTCCGCTTGGCCCAGGGCTTCATAGTATTGTACTTCCACGATGTGCTGGGTGTGCACATATTTCTGATACGGATATTGGACCAGATATTTCTTAAACGCTTCAATGGAGCGGGGCGCATTGACTTTGACATTACGGTAGCAGTCATCCACATTTTCCACGCGTGCCGGGAAGCGCCGCCGCATCTGGGTTTCCGAGTCCAGATTAAAAATGCGGTTCATGACGCGCTGGGCGTAAAAAAGATCATCGCGACACCAGCATCGCAAGGTCATGGGAGGCCAGGAATCCAGCACCTGCTGGCCCATGTCCGTAGGTCCCGGAACCGTATGCAGCGCCCGCTGATATTCCTGATAGGCAAAATAGAAAACGCTTAATCCATAGCGATAATGCACGCCGTTTACTTCCACTCCGTGGCCCAGCGGCCCTCTACCAGATCGCGGCGGCAGGAGCTTGATATGAAATTCCGGCCGATGAACCAGGTAATACACTTCCGCCAGCGTGCTTAACTGGCTGCTGACCTTTCCCGGATGATAGCGGTAAAGGTGCGCCAGATCATAGCGCCAGCGTGCCGTGTAATAGCGCCGTTCAAAGCTGGTGCCCAGCTTCAGGAAAAAGTCATTGGCCTCGTTCATGATCATATTGGCGTTGTCAGGAACGTACTTTTCGCCTTTATATAGATATATCAATCCATCGAGAACCCATTTGTACTTGGTGTTCATATCATGGAATTGCGCCGACAAATTGTACGACTGGTTCCAGGCGTTAAATATATACGCCGATCCGAAATAAGGCTCCAGCGCGGCAATGGCGTTGTAATCGGTTTCCAGCGGCACCCAGTCATGATTATTTTTATCATTTTCCGCATTTTCCCACAGCACCATCGCCAGAATTCCGCGAAATCCGCCCAGCGTCAGGCGCGGGAAGGTCATAATCAGATCGCCGACACTCTTATTATGATTGGTGACCAGTTTGGCCCGGCGGGAACGCAGCGGCGATTGGATCAGAAATATACCGGCCAGGAGAATAACGGCGATGGCGATGCAAATCACCTGGTCGCGCCGCGCTTCACTGCGCACGCGCCCCATGCGCTTGCCGGAGTTTCCGGCGGGGCGAATCGGTTCAGGCAACGGAGCATTGGATGACATTATGCCAACTCCTGTTTTCGCAGCAGCAGATAACCGATCGCCAGCGTAGGCAAAACACACGCGAGCGTCCAGATAATATCCAAGAACACGATTTCAAAAGGCATATCCTTGGATCGAACGATAAAATAGAGCGGATCATACCTTGTGAAATCCGGCATCAGGTGCACGATGACCCACAGGATATGCACCATCACATTGGTAATAAAGGATCCAATCTGATAATACCAGATGTGTTTCATCCGATTATCCTGAACATAGTCAAAGAGTTGCAGGCCGCCGGACTGAAACAGGCCCTGAACGAAATGGAACAAATTGCCCAGGATATACGCCACCATCGCTGTGAGCATGGCCACAGGCCAGCCCAAAGCGGTACTGGCGGTCACGCCGATGCTGATGATCAGCACGATTTCACAGAAAATAATCGCTTCACTTTTAAATAGATTCCAAATAAAGCTCGATGGCGGCTGCATGATGATCATGGAATTTTCTTTAACTTTAAACCAGTGGCCCGGCACTTCACTGCGCAGATTGATAATCAGATCGCCGGCCTCAAGCAGGGTGGATGGCAGCTTGATGGTGGTGATGCGCTTTTCGTTGACATAAACCGATTGCACCGTCCGATCGCGCGGGGTGCTGGTATTGTACGCCACAATTTGCGCCACCGGTGCCCGAGCTTCATTGGATTGTTTATCTACCCTGATAACCATGTGAACGGTAAAATTGCCATGCGGACCAATCGGGATTTGCTGCTGATCAACATTGGGAAAGTCCCAGGAGGCCACTTCAGGTTTAATTTGCGGGTGGCGAACGCTGGGGCCGACAATTTCCTGTTTGCCGTTATTTTTAAATCCGGTGATCACCGGATTGGCTTTAGGGGCAAGCATACCGGAATGGTGCGGCGTACGGTTGGTATCTAAACTCACGGCCATGCAACTGGTCTGATTCGGCGGTCGTAGGCCATTTCCAATGCCCAGATACACGCCAAAGTCCGGACAGGTTACTTTCACAACCACCGGGCCGGGATTATAAATCTGCCCGGTCTGGGGATTACCGTAACTGAAAAACGCCGTGGGATTTTTCGGAATCCAGAAAACCTGCCCTGCGGCATTAAGCGTCAAGGTCTTTTCCTGGGTATTCATGGGGTTGCTGCGCTGCACCAACGTAACATCAATCGTTACCGGCTTGGTCGAGGGCAGGGCATGCACGACAGGAAACTGGAACTCAAACATAGGCCGGTAATACTCCGTGGCCGGCAACGAAGGAAATTCAAAGTAAAGTACTTCGGAACTTCCGCCTTTCAGGAACCGGGTAGGAGGGTTAGTTTGGTAGTTCACGCCGCCAGCAATCCCAAATTTTCCCGACACATAATTCTGCGCCTGAAGCATGCCATGCTTAGCGAGGTATTTCACGCCGGTATCCGGCGGCATGCGGCGCTGGACCTTGTCATAGCTTTTTTTCTGCATGGCATACAGCACTTGCGCATCATGGCGGATTTTTAAATCCACCACTTTCATATAACCCCACGTGAGGATCATCATGGTCACCAGCATGATGGCACCGGCGGCGGAAAGCCCCATGACTTTCCCCAGCAGCAGTTCCAAGCGAGAAATCGGCTTGCTGCCGGTAGTCACCAGCGTGTGGCGCTCCCGTTCACGTGGAAGCGTTACGCAGGCCAGAAGCCCAAGATAAATCAGTAAAATTAAAGCCTGTGCGCGGAGAAAAATGGTCATGTAAACGCGGACCACGCCCGATGGTTCATAGCCACGGACAATCAACACGCCCAGCAGCACGCATACCCCAAACCAAACCAGCGGCACCGCCCACATGCGGGCATTCCACGCCTCAGAAATTGTCACGCGGCCGATGGCCCACGCCCGTGAGAAACCGCGCCCCAGGCGGGCAATATCCCGAAAAGCCGTCAGCACAAAGGCCAGAATCAACAGCACAACTACCACATCGGCAAAGATGCTGACATAGTGGTGCTGCGACGGGGGATGATAAACGGTTCCCAAAGCGATTCCCCCTCCGGCAAGTTTTGGCCCTAATTGTTGTAATAATCCAAGCATGTAAATACTTCATTCCTGACTATCGCGGTACGCCACGGACAAGCCAAATGTTTTTACCGGAGTTCTCCGCTGCGTTTGCGAGCCACAAGCTCTTTGAACAGATCTTCCAGTCGTACCCGGGCACGGCCCGTGAGAATTTCTACAGCGCCCTCCTGCTCGGCGATCTGGGTGAGCTTGGCCTGCAGCGCATCGGACACGTTGCGTGCGGAAAGCTGAAATACGTCCTTTTTCTCCAGCAGGTCACGCAACGCCCCTTCCAGTTCAATGCGTCCCCGGTATAAAATTACCAGCCGATCGCAGACATCCTCAACGTCCGCCAATTGGTGGCTTGAAAGCAAAACGGTTTTTCCCGCCTCCTTCAACCGCATGATCATGTTTTTAATTTCCAGCATGCCCACCGGGTCCAGACCCGATGTCGGCTCATCCATAATAATTAAATCAGGATTGTTCAACAGCGCCTGCGCCAATGCCACACGGCGCGTCTGCCCCTTGGAATAAGTACCGATTCTCCGCCCCCGCACGCTGGGATCCAGCCCGACAAAATCCAGATAATAATCCACCGCCCGGCGGCGCTCGGCCCGATTCATATTGAATAGCCGAGCGTAAAAATCCAAGGTCTGACGGGCATTCAGAAAGCGATACAAATAGCTTTCTTCCGGCAGATACCCGATGCGCCGCCGGGTTTCCTGATCGCCGGCGGGTTGCCCCATCACCAGCGCATCACCCGAGGTTGGATTGATCAATCCGAGCAATAATTTAATCGTCGTGGTTTTACCGCTTCCATTAGGCCCTAATAAGCCGAAGATCTGGCCCTGATCCACGCGCAGATTCAACTCTGTCAGAGCGGGCACTTGCTGGCTTTTGAAAAAGCCGGGATAAACCTTGGAGAGCTGTCTTGTTTGAATTGCCTGACTGTCCGCAACCATCCATAACTCCAGAATAAGCCCCGCAATGGGGTACGCTTGCCACGAACTTACTGCGCTGACTGAATATTAACCTTTTTCGGCGGCGGCGGCATTGACAGAATAATCTGCTGGTGCGGCTGCACGAAAAATACCCGTCCCACGTTGTTCATTACATTGCTTAATGTATCGTTTAAAAGTTTGAGCGTAATAACCCGTGGATTCTGCTTATATTGTGCAAGAACCTGGCTGAAGGCATTGGCCTCACCCTGGGCTTCATCCACGGTGCTGGCGGCTTTCGCCTGTGCTTGATTCAAAATGGTCTGGGCCTGTGCATTGGCCAGAATCACAAGCTGATTGTACTGTTTTTTCGCATCCTGGTGATCCTGATTTTTCTGCTGCCGGGCGTTCAGCACTGCAGAAAATGCTGCGTTGACCGCACTTGGCCAATGAATATATTTGAGCTCTACCCGCTCCACCTGAGCACCAAGATTAAGCTTGCCGACCAGCCGTTGCAGGCCGGCCGTGGGCTTGACCGGGTCATAGAGTTCCTGCTCCACCTGTGTTTTGCCGCTGTACAGGGCTTCATCCACGGTAGCATAAGCGAGTTTATGAATTAACTCCCGGTCCGTCAGCAGGCTCATCACTTCATTCCATGCCTGGTTGGGCAACCCACCCGGCGGCTGATAAACCGCAAGGATAAATTGCAGCGGATGGGATATCTGATATTGCACCGCCACGCGTGCATGGAGAATGTTTTTATCACCCGTGATCAGATATGGATTAAAAATGGCATTCAGCAATCGCTTGGAATATCCCCGACGCAGATAAGTTTTCTCAAGATTGGCGGAGGCCGCCGGAGAAGAATTAAAATCGCTGACTTCTAACAGGTGTTCGCGTTCCAGCGGCACAATGTGCACAGTGTCAATGGGCCAGGGAATGTGATAATGCAATCCCGCTTCCATTAACAGCGCATGTTTGCCGCCGGGGAGCATTTCATATTGTCCCAGCCGTTCGACCACCGCCACTTCGCCCACTCCGACCTGATAAAACCCGCTTAGTATCCAGACAATCACGATACCGATGACAAAGTAAAGCAGGACAAATTGCGGGCTGGTCCAGCGGCTTGTCGGCGACTCGGACGGCAATACGTTCAGCACATGGTCATGATCGTGATCATGCGTATGAGAATTATGATGTTCATCAACCTGGGTCATGCGTTCATTCCTGAGAACCTTAGTGTACTTATCCATTCACCGGGCATTACACGACGAGCCTTACTTGGCCGCCGGCGGGTCCGCTTTTATCAGCGCTTTCGCTCCGGAGCCTTCCACCATTTTCAACTGCGTAAAAAGCGGTTCGGTAACCGGATTGTTGGGCGTCAGGACCCAATACGTGCTATTCCCCATGGAATTCTGGAACAATTGCAATGATTTCCAGAAGCGATAAAACTGCCGGGCCTGAGGGGTTTCCTGTACTGAATTCAAAATAGCATAGGCGCTGGCGTCCGCCTGTCCGCGGATAATGGCGGCCTGCTTGCTGGCCGTACTGCGAATTTCTGTGGCTTGTTCGCGCCCCTGTGCAATGGTAATCTGCGCCTGCTTTTCCCCCTGATTAATGTATTCGCTGGCAATTTTATTGCGCTCCGCGGTCATGCGCTGATAAACGCGCGCTGCGACATCAGGCGGGAATGTCATGCGTGCAAAGCCGACTTTCACCACATCAATACCCAGCGACCGCATGCCCACATCCACTTTTTGCTGAATATTTTGCTCCGCCTGCTGCATTTTTAATCGCTTAACATCCACATTGAACATTTCATCAAGCGTGTAATGCCCAATCTGCCGAAGGACCGCGCTTTGTATTTTGTTATCCAAATACCGCTGAACCGCAGGCGTGCCCCCCGGCAACCGGTCCACGTACAGCACCGGATCAACAATTTTCCACAGCGCAAATGTGCGTATGCTGATCGGCTCACCGGCACTGGTGCTGACTTCCCGGTTATCGCTCTGGTACAAATGCAGCCGCATATCCAGACGAATCACGCGGTCGGTCGGGTAGCATAAAAACCAGTTGTAGCAGATCCGCGTCGGGTGTGAAACAATTTTCCCGAAACGATCCAGCAGTATCTTCTGATAGGGCTTGGCGACAACGGTGCATAGTTCGCAGAATAGCACGACCAGTACAACCGCGACGATGGTTCCAATAGCTAACTTACGCATGATACTTCCTTAAGGATTCCGTAATTCAAATTCCCTGTAAACCTGATAAACTTGGGCCGAAGTTTTTCAGCCTCACGCTATTGCGGCGCACCGCTTTGACTTCCCGGCGTGTTCGGCCCGCCCGGTCCCCCCGGCGTTCCCATGCCGCCCGGCGGTCCTGACGGCGGCGGTACCATCATGCTCCCTGATTCCCGATGGCCGATTTGCCAAATCTCAGGCGGCATTACTTCCGGACCTAACACCACCTTGTTGATCCGCCCGAACATCTTGCTCAACGACTGATAGAACGCCCACGACATGGCCGCAGGGGCAGCTTTGGCAAAGGCCTTGGACTGCACCGTCAGCGCCTTGGCTCGCCCCTGTTCAATATTGACCACCTTGGCGGCGTAACCGTCGGCCGCCAATAACTTACCCTTGCCATAACCTTGCGCCTGCGCTACATCCGCGTAGGCTTCGGTTTGCGCCTCGTCCACCAACTGCTCTTGAATTTCCCGCGAAGCAACAACATTTTCAAACGCCGCGGCCGGTCCTAACAATCTTCCTTGCGCGGTATTTTGCGTCTGACCTTTTGGCGGATGAATATCTTTGATTTCCACGCTCAAAATCACAACGCCGGACTTCATCTGATCCAATACCTTCTGCATGGCCTGTTTGATGCTTTCGGATACCGGCCCGACGTTGGATTCCATGATCTGCTTGAGTGTATTTTGTGCAAATACCCGCGTAACCGCATACAAAAGCACCTGATGCACCAAAGCGGAATCCATCCGCCGCAGATGCAACGCGGAGCCGGCCCCCGTCAAGCCGCCCACTTCGATGATGTTGCTCGTTGAGACATGATCAAAAAATTCGCCGGGATTTTTCACCCGCCACCACGCCGCCACAAAGCCATCGAGCAACTGCGATGCCGGGCTGCCGTCCGGATTGACATCCCCGGTCAAAAATTCCTGATCCGGTATGGAAATGTGCTGACTCCAAAAGGAGAACGCATTGTTGCCCAGCAGATTTTTATCACGCTCTTCCGAGCCAACCACCACCAGATTGACTTTATCCGTGGGTTCATCTTGCAATTTATCAATCGGCCACGGCCACAAAATATGCAGGCCGGCCTGTAATGGATGCGCCAAATTCTCCGGAGTTGTCACACCCAGATGTTCAAGAATACCCACCTCACCGGTCGGCACAACGTGCATGGTGCTTAATAGCACGACAAACAGAAAACCCGCAATCAAGATACGTGGAATTAACCGCGAAAAAATGGCGACGACCGTCGTGCCGCTGCTGGCCATGCCGATGCTTTCGGAAACCAGCACCTTAATACCGACGATCCATCCGCTGGAAAGCATGGGCACCAGCGGCAGTTGCTGCAAATCCACACCGGCCTGGTCGAGTTCCACAATCCCACCATGGCTGCGGATGGAATTAATGCCCAGTTCAAAGGCTTGTAATACCAGCACCGCACCGATGAATATCGCAGCCGTCTGACTGGCGTAGTCCACCTTGGCCCACACCGCAATGACCGCCGCCAGAAGCACAATCGCCCCGGGAATGCCCAGAATGACAATGCTGTTAGAGGCGTCCACCAGACCTTCCGTATCCGGCCGCGGACGGGAAAAGGGAATCAACAGGATATAAATTAATAAGGCCGTGCCCGCGGCCACCACCGCACCGGGATCCAGCGGAACCGGTGAAATAACAATGGCATGGCCCGGAGAAACAGCCGCAAAATCCCGATACACCAAAAACGCGATAATGCCGGCGAGCACCAGAAATCCCAAGGAGCATAAGCCCACAATCACCCGCTGAAACCCTGTATCCAGCGCGGTGATATCTTCCGGGGCCACCGGAGCCGGAGCCGCCACAGCCGAGCTGGCCGTTTCATCGGAATAGCTCATGTGAAACGCGCCCATCGGGGCCAGGGGCGTAAATTTCACACTGGCTTCCGCCTCAGCTTCATCGACTAAGGCCGCCTGCTGCCGCGCCAAGCGTAAGCCCCACCACGCCAGAAACGCCAGAACTGTCTGCCCCAGAGCCGCGAACATCGCCGCCCAGAAGCAGACCGCGCCGTACTTAAATGTGGCAATGGCCAGAGCCGCTGTGACCAGCAGCAATCCCATCAAAACCCAAAATGCTACCGTGATTGATCGCTTCACGCCTGAATTTCCTTACAAGCCGCTGATACCCTTGCAGATTGCGGCGCTTTCCCGCAACCCGGCAACTTCCCGCAAAAGTTTCACTTTGGTTAAAAAGACACTCACGCCTGTGACAACACCGGCGCGACGACTCCCTCGGGCGCTGCTTTTCTTCGGACTCCAATGGGCAATGGCTTGCGATTTACACCGACATCACCTGCCAACCGCACCGAATTCACCGCTATAACAACCACTGCCAGCATGTGAATCAGCGCCGCAACCACCGGGCCGAACAGGCCGAAGGCCGCCGCCACCAAAGCGAAGATTGCGAAAAATAAAGCATATCCGATATTCTGATAAATCGCGACACGCGTCTGACGAGCCAGATAAATTAACAACGGGATACGCGTAAGATCATCCTTCAGCAGAATCGCATCCGCCGCCTCAATGGCCGCATCCGTGCCCCGCAATCCCAGTGCAATCCCCACCGTAGCCGCCGCCAGAGATGGCGCGTCATTAATCCCTTCCCCAACCATCGCCACGCCATGATCACCGCGTTGCAACTGCCGAATTAATTCCTCTTTCTGTGCCGGTAACAACTCAGCATATATATCATCACATCCGACCGCACGGCCAACCATTTGAGCCGTCTTCCGGCGGTCACCGGTCATCATGACAATGCGCTTCACACCCAGATTCCGCAAATGCTTAATAGCCCGACGCGCCTCAGGACGAATTTCATCCGTCAGGCAAATCGACCCCATCAAGCGCCCTTCGTGCATCACATACACGGGTACCAGCGGTAATTCCGACTCTGCGGCTTCCACATTGCCCGCTCCGGCGGCTAATTCCGGCGGCAGAATCTTAAGCGACCCCGCGCGCGTCACCCGCCCATCCACATCAGCCTCAACGCCCAAGCCTTCCAGGATTTTTACGTCCGACGCTTCATGAAACGCCACGCCGCGATCCCGCACATAAGAACAGATGGTCTTGGCCAATGGATGGCTGCTGCGGTTTTCCACCGCCGCCGCCAATGCCAGCAATCGGCTTTCTTCCACGCCTTCCGCCGGACGCACACTATGAACAATAAATTTGCCCGTGGTCAGCGTACCGGTTTTATCAAATACCACCGTATCCAGATTCACCGACGCTTCCACAAATGGCCCGGCCTTAATTTGAATACCGCTGCGGCTGGCACGTGCCAGCGCCACTACAATCGCCAGCGGCGACGCCAACAGCATCGCGCATGGGCAACCCACCACCCACATGGTGATCATCCGGCCCGGCTGCCCGGAAACCCAGAATGCCACCACTGACAGCACCAGCACCAACGGTGTATAGAAGGAGAAAAACCGGTCGGCCGCACGAATCACCTGTGGCTGATACTGCTGTGCCCGCCGCACCAGGGCAATCGTCTGCCCCAATGCCGAATGCTCGCCGACGCGTGTAACCTGGGCCTGCACCGAGCCGGTAAGATTAATAGTACCCGCCAAAACCGTGCCACCCGCGGTCTTATCAACCGGAATGGATTCGCCCGTAACCATGGATTCATCCACGCTGGTGGAACCGGTTACCACTGTGCCATCACCCGCGATGCGTTCGCCGGGTTCAATAACCAGCATATCGCCCTCACGCAGCGATTCAGCGGGGATAATTTCATCTTTTTCGCCCCGCCGCACACGGGCGTGTACGGGGGCCAGATTCTGCAACGCCAGCACCGCGTTACGCGCGCTTTCCGTGGCCACCTGTTCAATTAAGGCACCCACCTGCAGCAACAACGCCACCAGACCGGCCTCAATAAGCCAGCCCAAGGCAATGGCTCCGATTACGCTTAATGCCACCAGTTCATTAACATTGGTTCTACCGCGGGATAATCCCTTGGCTGCCTGCCAGAAAATCGGCCCGCCCGAAATCAGCGCCGCCAACAGACCCAACGCACGAGCAATCGGTATTTCCGTGGGGAACTGGTAGAAAATGCCCGCCAAAATTAACAACGCCACCGTTGTCGGTACCAGAACCGAAAGCTGCAACTGCAAACTTACACCGGAATGGCTATGCCCCGCCGCTTGGCCCCCAGGGCCAGGCCCATGGTCATGCCCGCAGGCACAGGCGATGCCATCCATGGCATCAGAATTTGCCGAATGCGAATGATTATGCTCCGGTAAGGGTACCGCTACTTCACCAATCCGGACTGAAGTGCCGCTTGGAGTTGGGTTTATCTGGCTCACACATTCACCACAAAATACGTTAACAACAAAATCTTTTTCACACGCCGCCTCCGTTCCGCCCTGGCGAAAACAGCGGCACCTTACCGCCTCAGCCTCTTACTCTTTATTTCTCTCGCACACCGGATTCGGGCGGCGGTCTGCTTTCTTCCGCATATTATCGGCTTTTGGCCATGATCTGCTGAAGCACAGCGCCAACGCCACCATTATACGGAACAGTTTACCATAAGGTTCAGATAATTTACACCCGCGCTACAACCACCCGCTTCAGAAACGTGGAATATTTCACTGAATCGAAAATTTCCAAATCTGCCGAAACCGCACGCGCTGTCGCCAGCGCCAGGCCGATCCCCAGTGCCTGCATCGGCGATTTCCCCTGCGCCAGGCCATGCACAAAACCCGCCAGTAAATGATCACCACACGCCACCGTGCGTACCACCGGTTCCGCCACGGATAGACTACCCGTAAAGCATTCGCCCTGCCGAATCAGCAACGCACCAAGTTGGCCCCGGCTAACCAGCAGATTCTCCACTTGGCACGCCTGCTTCCCAGCCGCCGCCGTGATATCCGCAACGGTTTCCAGCTTGCCGGTTCCCCAAGCCTCGGCCAATTCCTCGGCATTGGGTTTGGCAATCCATAAGGGTCTGCGCATCGCCAGCGTTAATGCCTCCCCTGCCGTATCCACACCCACTTTCGCACCCACAGATAGCGCTATATCCAGCAAGTCACCAAACTGCTGTGCGCTTAGCCCCTGCGGCAGGCTTCCGCAAAACAGCACCGCATCTCCCGGCTGCACCGTTTCCTTCAAATCCTTTTCCAGGGCCGTAATATCTGTTTTGTTTACCTCAAAGCCCGCAAGCCGTATATGCGTTTCCGTCTCGCCGTGGAGAATCGTGAGATTCTGCCGCGTGGCGTGTGGGAAAAGGCTGAAGTGACCCACCACCGCCCCGGGCCGCAGCTTGTGCAACTGGTCCTTAAAGAAAGGCCAATCCCCCTCCCCTAAAAACCCGTACGCCAGCACATCCTGCCCCAGCAACGCCAACGCCCGCGTAACATTCGCCGCCTTACCCGCCGCCATCCGCGCTACCAACCGCCCCGAATTCACCCGCCCCGGCAAAAACTCCGCACACCGCACCACATAATCAATCGCCGGATTCAACCCAACCGTTATAACATTTCTTACCATCATCACCCAAGATTATATCCCGCCACCGCCGCGTGGCCAGAATCGGGAACATGAAATCTGAAATTTCAGATCCGGAACCTGGAATTTAGAACCTTGAATCTCGTATCCAGAAAAATTGCAGCGCAGCGCTTCAACGTTGCGCGCTCAACTTTCAACCCTCTACTTTCTCCCCTCTGGCCGCGCCCCGGCCATGGATCACAGATCAACGATCACGTATCAACCGCTGGCCGTCGGTACAGTATCCGCCGGCAAAGGATCCGCTGTCGGCCCCTGCCGGAGATGCGAGTGCTTAGCCCGCCCGCACGGGTCGCTGCGGCCACGGCAGGTGCGGCGTACAGGCGGAGACGCCCTTGGACCGCCGACGTCCCGTCGGCAGAAACCGCAGGCAAGACGCCTGCGGTACGGACCGCCGGCATCCTGCCGGCACAACGAGCAGGCGAGACGCCTGCGGTCCAAATTACCTGGACCGCCGACATCTTGTCGGCACAACATGCAGGCGAGACGCCCTCGATCCAATTAATCCACACGGCCCAAGCTGTCCATTTGGAGCTTGTGGGCCGGCGACGTTCGCCGAAACCCTCCCTGCCGCTGGCCGGAAAATAAATTTGCCGTACAATTTCCGGTTATGGCCCATAACAAGCAAAAACGCGAGCGTACCTGGGTCAGCAAGATCGAGAAGCGGCTGAGCTGAAGCGCACCGGTGGCCCCCGGCCCTGTCCACAATCCGACGCAGGGTTGCGTGAGTTGCTGCGTGAGTTGAAAATATGAACGTCATCGACCGCCCAGCGGTCGGCTGGATCCCGCAGTGTGAAACAATAACCGGAGGATTATGCAATGACAGAGATTTTACTCACGCCCGATTCTTCTCCCTCCTGA
>DAHXLH010000325.1:0-18557 GCA_027366115.1 Phycisphaerales bacterium | reverse complement strand
GCGTTATCGGCATGGTCAGACCAGTGCTAATGATAATGGCGGCTGGGCCAACGCGGTATTCTTTGACGGACATGCCAGCAGCGTTCCAATGAATCAGGCTCCCGCGGGAATGCCGGGCGTACAACCGGTGATCAATGGCACCGAGGGACTACGGCTTTTGAATATCAATAATCCAAATTTGTCCACGACCATTGAACAATAGCGGTGTGGTTAACAGGGCCGCCAAGCCCGCAGCTTTGGCGGCCCTTTCGCTCCACCAATACAAACGTTTGGCTGGTTCCGCTTGGCCCAATCGCGTCTAGCGGTAATAATCTTAACACAGCGCCAAAGTTGTCGTGGCCCGGTGCTCAATTATTATGGATGGTCGGCGTCCCGAGGCTTCGGCATGCCGCCACGGTTTTTACGAAAGGCTTCATTGTGATGAAAAAATATTCGCGGATCAGACGAGCGCTGCAGATACGCAGCGGTACTAGAAAGTTTTCAGCGTTCTGTTTTCAGAGTTCAGAGGATACGGTTCTTCGCCAACGGGGAAGTATCGGCGGGGCGACCACGGATCAACGTGCCGTCAAACACATCGGCGTGACACCGGCCCGTGGAACTTCGCGGCATTGGATGCTTCTGTTCGCGGCGTATGCGATGCTGATGCCGGGCCTATCCGCCATCAGAGCGCAAAAGGCCGCGACGGTCATCCATAAAACCGCGACGGATCGGATCATCAATCCGGTGGGCACGATGGCCCTGACACCCAATTTCGCCATTGGCGTTGTGGGCAGCGGCGACAGCGTGGTAGTGGAGGCATCGGGCGCGGCATTCCGCCAAACGCTGACGGTAATGGATGCCAAGACCCTTGCCCAAAAATTCCAACTGGGCTTTCTGAAAAAAAAGCATCGGGGTAATAAACCGACTTCCGGCATGTCTAAGCAGAGCTTATTTCAAGGGTTGGCCGCCGGGCGGCACGGTATGATTTATGCCGCCGGCGGTGTTTCCAACAATGTGCTGGCGTTGCGGATACAGCCCGGCGGCAAAATGAAATTAGTTCGCCAATATCCCCTGACGTTTCAGGCCTTTCCAAAGACGCAATATCCGTATCAATACCAGGGGCGACAAACAAGTTTGAAGAATCACAACGGACCGGTCACCGAGGGTAAAATTATTTCACATCCCAAGCTCAGCCGGCACAGCACCTGGAATTTTTACCCTGATTCAGTGGCTGTGGGATCCGGCGGCGTTCATATATTCACCACCGGGCTGTTAAGCAACAGCGTGGCGCGCATTAATATCAAAACGGGCCATACCCGTTATGCCAATGCCGGAGCCATGCCCTTTCAGGTAGTTGTCTGCGATCATGGCCGGCGGCTGGTGGTAAGCGATTGGGGAGCAAATCGTGTAACGATTCTTGACGCGCGGACCATGCAACCGTTGGGTTTTATCCGCATAGGCGCGCCTACCGGCCCCGATAATCGCCTGCCCGGTGTACATCCGACGGCGTTGGCGGCGGTGGGCAATTCCGCAACCGTCTGGGTGGCCTGCGCCAACGCGGATATTCTTACCGAAATTAATGCCGCACATTTGGCCATTGTCGGCATGGCCATGGATCGCCCCTACCGTGATGCCCCGCCGGGATCATTTCCCGACGCGCTGGCGGCAGCGGACGGCAAGGTGTTCGCGGGCAACGCGGGCAATGATGACGTGGCGGTATTTAACGCCGCCACGGGCAAGCCGGAAGGATTAATTCCCACGGGCTGGTATCCCACTAACCTATGTATTTATCAGCACGCATTGTATGTGGTTTCCGCGAAAGGACTGGGGTCCACACCCAATTTACAACATCAATGGGTTGGCGATTCCATGCCCGGCACGGTCCAACGCATCGCCCTCGATGATTTGTCAGCGCACCTTGCCCAGTGGACCCATACCGCTTTGGCAAATAACGGCTTTTCCCGGGACCAGAGGGCGAAGTTGGCTCGGCAAAACGCCAGTGCCACCAAGGTTATCCGCCGCCATATCCGATATGTGGTGTTTATTCTGCGGGAAAATAAGACCTTTGATGAAGAATTTGGGGCGTACCAGCGGGCCGGTAAATGGGCTGATCCACACTTGGATCTTTACAACCGCACAGAACTGCCGAATCTTTACGCCATGGCCGATCGATTCGGATTGTGCGTGAATTTCTATATGGATGGCGAAGTCACCGCGCAGGGTCACCAATGGACAACCGCCGCGGAGGATTCCGATTATGTCCAGCGCACCTGGCCGATGTATTATTCCGGTCGCGGCATAGCGTCAAGTCCGGGATGGACGCAAGACCTGCGCCCGGCGGGTTACAGCGCTAAAACCGGCTTTAGCGGCGGCGATAATCCGTATCCTGAGGACATCAACTTAAGTCGATTAAAACACTGGTCCAATCCGTGGATTTCCTATCCCGGCGGGATGTTTATTTTTAATGATCTGCTGACCAACCACGTTTCGTTCATAAACTTTGGGGAATTTGTCGCGCGAAATCAGGCGGGAAAAATCAGCGCGGCCATGGTCCAGCACATTGGGAAGCCGTACCCAGAATGGAATCGCTTTATTCTGGATACCGACCGGGCGCGTGTGGTGCATGAATTCCTTGCCGCTCATAAAAACAATCCACCGCACTTTATGTATGTCTGGCTGCCGGATGATCACACCGCCGGCCGATCACCCGGCTATTACACGCCGCAGTATTACGTGGCCAACAATGATCTGGCGACGGGGCGGATTGTTGCGGAATTAAGCCGCACCCCGCAATGGAAGCACATGGCGATATTTATCACCGAAGATGATGCGCAATCCGGGGCGGACCATATTGACGCCCATCGGTCATTCTCTGTCATCGTCAGCCCATGGATAAGGCCGGGCATGTTAATTACGCACCGTTATTCCCAGGTGAATCTGCTGCGCACCATTGAAGCCATTACGGATGTACCGCCCATGTCCCAGTGGGATGCCAACGCCCAGGTGCTTTCCGGAATCTGGACACGCCATCCGGATTTTGCTCCGTATGATGTGCAACCGATTCGCGTACCGGTGGGATATAATCCCGGAAAAATGTGGCAGGGCGAACAACTGCGGCGTAAGGCCGGCAAAACGGGTCATTGGCTTTCGCCCCATTGGCTAAAAACGCACGGGGCTGCAGCGGCCAAAATCGGCCACACCATGTTTACGCCTACAGCGTTGATGAAAGTTCCCGGCCCCGAGCAGATGCGGCAGGAATGGATCGCGGTAAAAGGGAAGGCATCCTACAGGCGTGTGATGGCGTACCTGCGTCATTTGGCCAAAACGCAAGATCAGCCGCTGACCCATTACATTGCCAGTGATGCCGGCGACGGCCCGGCGGATGGAGATTAATGGGTGAATAGCCTGCTGGAAAAAATGGATAATGCCCCGATGACTCCCTTGCATCGGCGATTGGCCTGGGCAGCGGGGCTGGGCATATTTCTCGACGGCTATGACACGATTATTGTCGGTGCGGTGCTGGTACTTCTGGCCCGACAATGGCATCTTGGGCCGTCACAATATCGCTGGGTGGGCACCTCCGCATTGGCAGGGGCGTTTCTTGGAGCGCTGATCGGCGGGCACGTGGCGGATCGCTATGGGCGCAAGGCCATTTACCTTATTGATTTGATCACCTTTTTCTTCGCGGCTGTCCTTTGCAGTGCGGCGTGGAATATTGAGTCTCTGGTAGCGTTTCGCTTTGTGCTGGGTATGGGCATCGGCGCTGACTATCCTATCAGCGCCACGTACATGGCCGAGTTCATGCCTAAAAACAAACGCGGCGGCGTAATTACCTGGACCTTCGGCCTGTGGACGGGAGGGGCTATTGTCGCCGGTTTGGTGGCATACAGCCTGCTATCATTTGGCCCGATCGCATGGCGGCTGATGCTGCTGATTGGAGCGGTGCCGGCGTTATTTGTAATCTGGTTGCGGCGTAATTTGCCGGAGTCGCCAAGGTGGTACCTGCGGCATGGGCAGGCGGAAAAAGCGGCGGCGGTTTTAGCGCGTGTTGATCCCACTATTACACCGGCCGATCTCAACGTCATCTTGGCGGCGGAGCAAAAGCGGGCCGTGGCACCCAGAACGCCATGGCGTGTATTATTTCAAAAGCGCTATATTCGCGCCACGCTGCTGGTGTGCATTCCATGGTTTATCATGGATCTGGTGGGTTATTACCTGACTATTTATACGCCGCTGATTCTAGGCCATCTCGGGTTTAAGACCGCACACCAGCAGATACTGGGTTCGGCGATACTGTCGGTCACGTTTTTGGTCGGTTATGTGCCTTTGGCATTAACGGTGGACCGCATCGGGCGCATCTGGCCGCAGATTATTGGCTTTGTGGGCAGCGCGGCGGCGCTGGTACTGGTAGCTGTCACCGCCATGAACGTTCCCGCCCACCAGGTAATGAAACATGGCCATCCGCAATGGGTGCTGCAATATAGCACGCTGGCGTTGGCCATGGTGTTTCTGGGAATGATGCTCTCGCAGGCATTTAACGCTTTTGGTCCGGGCAATACCACGTATGTTCTGGCGGCGGAAGTCTACCCCACCGACGTGCGCGCTGCTGGTCATGGCTTTGCGACTGCCTTTTCCCGCTTGGGAGCCGTAGCGAGCACGTTTTTTCTGCCCGTGTTGGGCAAGGCGATCGGCACGCCAAAACTGCTGCTGGTGCTGGCCGCAGGGTCGGTTTTAGGCGGCGTGACAACCTGGCTGTTTCGTATCGATACGACCAATAAATCATTAGCGCAGGAACCATAAACGGCTGGCGAGGTCCAGTCGAACCATTCCGTGCCATTAGCTCAATGCGGAAGCGTTGAGCTTGATGCGGAATGCAGTTTCCATAACACAGTGCCGTTCCCTCGTCACGATTGGCGCAATGCGTGCCAAATTGGAGTGCGGCTTTTTCCGCCACCCCATCCCGCATCCAACCATGACGCTGCCGCGTCGGGCTACAGTTTCAGTTTTCGCAGCCGCAGAGAATTGGCAATAACTGATACGCTGCTGAAGCTCATCGCCGCGGCGGCTATCATGGGGCTTAGCAGAATGCCAAAAAATGGATACAAAATGCCCGCGGCAATCGGTATCCCCAAAATGTTATAACCAAAGGCCCATAAAAGATTCTGACGGATATTACGCATGGTCGCGATGCTTATGTGCCGCGCCTGGAGAATGCCGGCTAAATCTCCGTGCAGTAATGTCACACCGGCACTGGCGATGGCGACATCCGTACCGGTACCCATGGCAATGCCCACATCCGCCTGCGCCAGGGCTGGCGCGTCATTAATGCCATCGCCCGCCAGGGCGACTTTTCGTCCCTGACTTTGCAGGCGGCGCACAGCCTCGGCTTTTTGCTGCGGCAAAGTATTGGCTTCGACCATGTCAATGCCCAGTCGCCGGGCGACGACCGTGGCCGTAGCCTCGTTATCGCCGGTGATCATAACCACAGACAAGCCCAGAGACTTTATACGCTTAACCATTTCCGCCGCGCCGGGACGAATCGGGTCTTCCGTACCCAGAAGACCCATAAATTTTTCGTCCGCCGCCACATACATAATGGTCTGCCCGCGGCTGCGCAGAGCTTCCGCTTGTTGTGCCATAGGTTCAATAGCAATCTGCAGTTGCCGCATCAAGGCCGCATTGCCGATGGCCACATTCCGACCATTAATTTTACCGTGGACTCCCTGTCCGCTGGTGGATTGAAATTCTTGTACCGGCAGCAGGGCGATGCGCTGCTCCTGGGCGGCGGAAACAATGGCCGCCGCCAGAGGATGCTCGCTGCCACGCTCCAATGAAGCGGCCAACTGCAGTAAATCATCGGCCGAAACGGCCAGCTGCGGCTGAAGTGTTACTACTTTCGGATGGCCTTGTGTCAGTGTGCCGGTTTTATCCAGAGCGATGGTGTCAATTTTTTCCATCACCTCAAGAACTTCCGCGTTTTTTATCAGCACACCGGATTGGGCCGCCCGGCCAACACCCACCATGATGGACATCGGCGTGGCTAATCCTAAGGCGCAGGGGCAGGCGATCATCACTACCGCCACAGCATTCACCAGCGCATAAGCCATCGCCGGAGCGGGGCCAAAGATGGACCACAAAATAAACGTCAGAACCGCTGAGGCAACCACAGCGGGCACAAAGATTCCGGCAACTTTATCAGCCAGACGTTGAATCGCCGCACGGCTGCGCTGGGCCTGCGAAACCAAAGCCACAATTTGCGCTAATAGCGTATCGGCTCCGACCTTTTGCGCCTCCATTATCAGGCCGCCGGTACCATTCACCGTGCCGCCAATGACTTTATCGCCCGCCGCCTTGAGCACGGGAATGGGTTCCCCGGAAATCATCGATTCATCGACGGTACTGGCGCCTTCCAGTACGATCCCATCAACGGGAAGTCTTTCCCCGGGACGCACTTGGAGTTTATCCCCCACCGCAATCTGTTCCAGCGGCACATCGTGTTGATTGCCATCGGCGGAAATACGCCGGGCATGTTTGGGTGATAAATCCAATAGTTCGCGGATGGCCGCACCGGTTTTGCCGCGTGCCCGCAGTTCCAGCGTTTGTCCCAGCAGCACCAACACGACAATCACCGCAGCAGCTTCAAAGTATGTCGCCACCAGGCCGGGATGGACTTGAAATGCCGGGGGAAAGATTTGGGGTGCCAGCGTGGCAACAAAGCTATACACGTACGCCACGCCCACGCCCAGAGCGATCAGCGTAAACATGTTGAGATGCCACGTTTTAATAGAGCCCCACCCTCGTACAAAAAAGGGCATGCCGCACCAGAACACCACCGGCGTAGCGAGCACAAGGTTGACCCAGTTTACCCATGCGGAGGCATTGAGATGGGCGACATTAAAATCCGCCAGCATGGATAAGATAAACACCGGCACCGTCAGCGCCAGACCAATGCGGAAGCGCTGGGACATATCCACTAATTCCGGATTCTCCGGATCGCCCATCGATTGAACTTCCATTGGCTCCAGTGCCATACCGCACTTGGGGCACGCACCGGGCTGATCACGAATAATATCCGGATCCATCGGGCAGGTATACCGCGTTGCCTTGCGGGCAGGCGGTGATGACACATCGAGTTCCAGGGCCATGCCGCACTTGGGGCACGCTCCCGGGTTATCACTGCTGATTTCCGGATCCATGGGACAGATGTATTTGCGTTTCGCGGTCGCAATCGGCACTGCCGGACTGGCAGCCGTGGCCGTGATCGTCGTCGCTTTTTTTGAAATCCCGAGTTGCACCAAGCCGCCAGTCCCCGGCTTCAAGGGCTGCTTATTGAGATATTTTTCCGGATCGCTCTGAAATTTTTCTAAACAGCCTTGGCAGCAAAAATAATAGGTAACGCCACGGTGATCCCATTTTCCCCGCGCCGTTTCCGGAGCAACCTTCATGCCGCATACAGGATCAATCGTCTCGGTCCCATGCGATGACGGATCAGGTTTAATATTCACGATATTCATAGTTTAATTCTTCCACTTAATGGTCCAGATGAGATACGAGTTTCAGAAGTTCATCGCAGGCAGCCTCAGCCTGCGCACCGCCAGCTCGGATACCATGCGCGACACAATGCTTGACATGATTGCCCAGCAATTGCCGTGCAACACCCGAGAGGGACTTTTGCACGGCAGCGATCTGGATCAGAATATCAGCACAGTAGCGATCCTGTTGCACCATATCATGCAAGCCGCGAATTTGACCTTCAATTCTTCTAAGGCGATGGAGGTTGGCCCTTTTTTTATCCGCATCCACCGCGAGAGCTTTCCCGCCCGGGCCAAACTGTTGTAACCCCAGCAAATCCTGATCAGCGGACCTGCCGTGTTGACCGGGCGTCCGTGGCTTTGAGGTCCGTTGTTTTAATTTCTTCGACATAAGACGATACTCCATTTTATATACCCCCAAGGGGTATATGATTCATCTTAGCCACCGGGGCAACGGGAAGCAAATTTTAGCGGTTCGCCGATCTCTGGCCCATCATTTATTTGACCCCCTGCGGTTGATCCCCTATTCTTATGGCTTGGTTGATTTTGTTGTAGTTACGTTACAGTAACAGGCTTTAATAGTAAAAGGTAAAACAGATGGCAGGAAACGAAACCACACTGAAGATTTATTACGAGAATGAAGCACCTATTTCCGGTCTGAACGGGAAAACCGTGGCGGTTCTGGGTTATGGCTCGCAGGGCCATGCCCACGCCCAGAACCTGCGTGACAGCGGCGTGAAGGTCATCGTGGCCAATCGGCGCGATTCCGCCAATGGCAAACTGGCGATCGAACACGGGTTTGACCCCATGCCGATTCCCGACGCGGTCAAGGCCGCGGATCTGATTATCGCCACGCTCCCGGATGAATTGCAGCCGGATATTTACATCCGGGATATCGGGCCGCATCTGAAAGCCGGCAAAACATTCGGTGCCACGCACGGATTCGGAATTCACTTTAAACAAATCGTCCCTTCCAAGGACGTGGATGTCGTCATGATTGCCCCCAAAGGCCCGGGCCATCTGGTGCGCAGCGAGTATGTCAAAGGCGGCGGCGTGCCCTGTCTGGTAGCCGTGCATCAGAACGCCAGCGGGCAGGCCATGAAAACAGCTCTGGCGTGGGGCAACGGCGTGGGCGGTGCCCGAGCCGGCATTATTGAAACAAGTTTTAAGAATGAATGTGAAACGGATTTGTTCGGTGAGCAGGCCGTGCTGTGCGGCGGACTCTCGGCCCTCATCAAGGCGGGGTTTGAAACGCTGATCAAAAACGGCTACCCACCGGAAATGGCCTACTTTGAATGCGTGCATGAAGTCAAATTGATCGTTGACCTGATTTATCAGGGCGGCCTGAACTACATGCGTTACAGCATCAGCAACACCGCGGAATATGGCGATCTTACCCGCGGCCCGCGCATCGTTACCGAAGAAACCAAGAAAGAAATGCAGAAGATTCTCGATGAAATTACCTCGGGCAAGTTCGCCGCGGAATGGATGGCTGAGCACCGTGCCGGCAAGCCAAAATTTAAAGCTCTTTACGAAGCGGATGCCAAACATCCCGTGGAAGTCACGGGTCGAAAATTGCGTAAAATGATGCGTTGGATCAACTCCAAGGAAGTGGATTAACACGGTCGCATCATATTTGCCTGAACTGACACACGGAGCGCAAAGGGTGACAATCAAATTAACCAGTGGTCTGGATCATGTGGCAATTGCTGCGGACAATACCGAGCAGGTAGTACAGTGGTACAGCCGAATGCTGGGCATGGTCATTATCGCACAAACCGAACCTATGGAAAGCTCCGGCCAGCGAACCTACCTCATTGGTCCGCCGACATGCGACGACGCCTTTGGCGGCATGATGCTTGAAGTCATGCCCCGTAATGAACATGTGCGCCGCCCCCGTGAAAGTCATGATCCCGGCATCAGCCATATTGCATGGATGGTGGAGGATTTTGATGAGGCCTATGCGCATCTCGCCGGGCAGGGCGTGGGCTTTGTCGGATCGGTCGTTGGAGCAGTTGGCGGCGGGCGATTGATTTCATTTGTCGATTGCGAAGGCAATCTCACGCAGATTGTGGAACGTAAAAAGCCCTGACTGTAACCGCAAACCTGCATCGGACACCCTTACCAGGAATTAAATTTATGCGGCAAAGCTGTAACCTTTCAGGTATGCGGAATGGGTCTTCTCTCTTCGCTCGCCGCTTTTTGGCGGCCGGTATGCTTGTCTTGCTTGCGACACTCGCCGGATGCAGCGACCGCACCGTGCAGATCAGTCTGGTGCCGACGCATGGAGGCATTCATCCCCGGATGGTGCAAAAAAGCGAGCACTGGTTTGTCAGTAATCGAATCGCCATTGTTAATATCAGCGGCATGCTCATGGACGGCACAGCGGGCGGACTATTTGGCAACGGACATAATCCGGTCAGTGATCTCAAGCAAACGCTCGCCAATATCCAGCGCGATCCACGCGTGAAAGCGGTGGTGCTTCGGATGAATACGCCCGGCGGGACGGTGACTTCCAGCGCCATGATGTATCATGAAATCCTAGCTTTTAAGCGTAAAACACACCTGCCTGTGATTGCCTCCATGATGGATGTCTGTGCCAGCGGCGGATACTATGTATCGTGTGCCGCCGATTATCAAATGGCCTATCCGACAACCATTACCGGGTCCATCGGGGTGATCGTGCAGTTGTTTAATTTTCACCGTGCCTTGCGTTATCTTGGCGTGCAGGCCCCGGTTTTTGTCAGCGGCCCCAATAAAGATACAGCTTCGCCCTTTCATGCCATGACGCCGGAAAACAAAAAAATTATCCAAGGCTTTGTCACGCAGTTCTACGCACGATTCTTCAATATCGTAAAAACCTCACACCCCCAGGTGAATCCCAAGAATTGGCCCAAGCTTACGGACGGACGCCCCGTCACCGGTGAAGACGCGTTTCATGATCATCTGATCAATGGGCTTGGCGGACTGGAATCCGCGATCAAGTTGGCAAAAAAGATGGCTCATATTCACCACGCCAATGTGGTGCTGTACCGGCGTTACAGCCAATCCAGCGGCTCCATTTACGCCCGCAGCGAATTGCCGTCGCCGCAGAGCCGACAGGTCAATTTAATGAATCTCAATTTGGGCGGTGCGGATGTCAGTACCCTGCTGCATCCCAATTTCTTATATATGTGGCAATAATATTGCGGCGGCTACTGCGGAGGTGAACCATTATTCTGTGGCGTCGCCGCTGTCCGGGCTGTCCAGATTCAGCAAAGTCCCTGCCTCCTGCGCGGGCAATTCCTGCACACTGCGAAGCTTGGCGCTGATGGTGCGGGATTTTCGCGCGGTATCATCAAGGGTGTTGGAGGCCTGATCCAGTTTCTTTTTTACCCCATCCAGCAGATCGCCAAATTTTCCGAATTCGGTTTTTACCGCTCCCAGAACCTTCCACACTTCGCTGGAACGCTGCTGAATGGCCAAGGTGCGAAATCCCATTTGCAGGCTGTTAAGCAGGGCCGCCAACGTGGTCGGCCCGGCAATGACGACGCGGTAATCGCGCTGGATCTGCTCCACAAGTGCCACGCGACTGATGACCTGGGCGTACAGTCCCTCGCTGGGCAAAAACATGATCCCAAAATCCGTCGTCCGCGGCGGATTAAGGTATTTAGTGGATATATCCTGGGCAAAAAGCTTGATGCGTGCCTCCAGGGACCGTCCCGCGGCTTCCATCGCCGCCGTATCGGCTCGATCCTGCGCTGCACCGATGGCTTCGTAATCTTCTTTTGGAAATTTTGAGTCGATGGGTAGCCAGACGGACTCTTGTCCATCCTCGGTCCGGCCTGGCAACTTAATGGCAAACTCCACAACTTCCCCGCCGGACTCCCGGGGCTTGAAGTTCTTTTCAAACTGACCGGGACTTAAAATCTGGGATAACAGATTCTCCACCAGTACCTCGCCCCAGGTTCCACGTGTTTTTACATTGGTCATCACACGTTTAAGATCGCCCACGTTCACGGCCAGATTCTGCATTTCTCCCAAGCCCTTGTGGACCTGCTCCAAGCGGTCGGAGACCTGTTTGAACGATTCGCCCAGCCGCTTTTCCAAGGTGCTTTGCAGTTTTTCATCCACCGTGGCCCGCATCTGTTCAAGCTTCAGGGCGTTATCGGTTTGCATGGCGGTTAAGCGCTGCTCCACGGCTTGGCGCACGGCGTCCAGGCGCTGTTCCGTGGAAAGCGTCATGGCGGTGATTTGCTTATTTAAACTGTCTCCCACATTTTTCAGACTCGCCGCCAATTCTTCCCGCGCCTTCTGCGAGGCCGTGGTGTTTTCTTCGCGGTTGCGGGCCAAGTCATCACGAATGGAACGTTCCATTTTTTCCTGGGACTTTTCGAGATTCTCCACGTGAACTTTAAGGGCCACACCGCTTTGCCGCAGCAGCAACATGGCTTGCATGGCGGCTACTGCCAGCAGCACAACGAGAATTAAAATCGAAAGTATCAGCATCACATCTCCATTGATTCGAGGTTTCAGACTCCGATTCGCATCAGCCGGTTCGCCAGCACCCACGCGATTGCGATGGCATCTGCCGTATCCGCCGGCGTTGGCGGTTTGGGTAAATGACATAACATCATGACTGATTTCTGAATTTGCGATTGATCAAATGGGAGTAGAGCAGCTTTACGCCCACTATAAGCATCCGCGCACCGCGATTCTCATGGGGCACGCCCGCGGTGTGATTTTATTGGCCGCATCCCAGGTCCAGGTGCCCATTACGCATTTGCCCAGCACCTTGGTAAAAAAAATGATTACCGGTAATGGCCATGCGGGCAAGGCGCAAATTCAGAAATCAGTCATGATGTTATGTCATTTACCCAAACCGCCAACGCCGGCCCGGCAATGACGACGCGGTAATCGCGCTGGATCTGCTCCACAAGTGCCACGCGACTGATAACCTGGGCGTACAGTCCCTCGCTGGGCAAAAACATGATCCCAAAATCCGTCAACAGTTCTGCGACCTGCTGGTGCAATTCCACCAAGCGCTTGGATGCATCCATGCGGGGGTTTAATCGAATCACCCCCGCCTCGGTAAGCGTGGGCTTAAAGCGCTTAGCTTCCACCACGGCATAGCCCGTGAGATGCAACCCCGGATCAATACCCAATATTCGCATGAATGCTCCAGTGCGCCGCACGGCTTGCCGCAACTCAATCCCAGCCATTACTCGGGCAGGCTCTTAAGCCGGTCGTTTCAGCAGCGCCACACAATGGCACGCAATGGCCTGTTCCATCCCCACCGCATCCACCGATTCGTTAGTCTTCCCTTTGATATTAACCAACTCCCGCGAAATGCCCAGCAATTCAGCCAGCCGCTGCTGCATGGCAGCCTTGTGCGGAGAAATTTTGGGGCTTTGGGCAATAATCACGACATCCACATTGTTGATCATCCAGTGCGTTTTCTTAAGTTCCGCTATCGTGTGTTCCAGCAAACGCGCGGAGTCCATGCCTTGATATTGCGGATCAGAATTCGGAAACAACTGACCTACATCCGGCAAACCGGCTGCCCCAGTTATAGCATCAATCAACGCGTGAATGACCACATCCGCATCCGAGTGCCCCAGCAGCCCGAAGGTGTGAGGAATGGTGATATTTCCCAGAACCAGCGGCCTGCCCGCTTGCGTCCGATGCAGGTCATAGCCGAGTCCAATACGGTATTCCATCATTGATTATCCAATCATCTTCCGCGAGTAAAAACCTCGCGCCATCCGCGCCACCCAACAGCACGAATTAAAAATAGTAACCGAAGCTGCCAAATGGTGGCAAATTCCTGACTGCGCGGTCCTGATTGCGCGGCCGAAGTAAAAAAGGCGTCAGGTACCTTTTACAAAAAAAGGTACCTGACACCTTTTTTCAGTCGCAACGGTGGAAAACGCACCGTTAAATGAAGCCGCAGTTCCGCGTAGAACTCAACGCTGCCGCATTGAGCTACGGGGGATGTCGCTGCTTGGGCGTTACGTGCACAATGCGCGATTGGCCGCGCGGGTCAGTTTCGGTGAAACACATTGGCGATTTTCCGGATACAGGATTGGCGGCGGCGATGGCTGCGGCCAGGTGGACGGCACCGTCGGTGGGAAAACTGTGGATGTTTAGTGTTGGGGAGGCAGAAGCCCCGCCGGTATTGGTATCCGGAAGTTCCAATAGGACATCCGATGGTGTCGCATCTTGGTGCCGCTTTAATACCAGAGCCACGGCTCCGTAACCCGTTTGATCGGAGGTGAATCGGGAAAATTCAGGGCGGTGCAGGGCCGTCACCCCGCGGCGGCACAAATCTTCGGCTATTTTGGACGACTGATCCGCCCAACACGCAATGACGTGATCCACCCGACGCGACGCCAGTAAATCCGCGGCGCGATCCAGTACGCTGCAAACCGGCCATTGCCCATGCGTCAAGGTTTCACACGGGCCATGAATATTAAAATAAATCGCGGCATGGGAAGCCACGGTCGAATAGACCGATCGCGTAAAATGCCGGGGCGATGCGTATCGCCCCTGTGCTTCCAACATGCTGTCGAGAAAGCTTATGGTATTGTCCATCGGTCCCCAGGTTGATAAAAGCAGCAAAGCCGCACGATTCAACATGGCACGATCACGACCCGCCAGGGCGTCTTGGAAGGCACGAAAAGCATATTGATTAATACTATCCAAGCCTTGCAGGGCTGAATCCAGGTCTGGATCGGTCGTTTGGGCACTATCAGCAACTGCGCAATTCAAGCTTACCGGAACGCCTGACTGTGCTTTCACTGCGGCGGTCAAAGCCGCGGCATTTGCGAATTGGTCTGTGTAAACTCCCCAGCTATACACCGCTAGTTTCGATACAGTCATGCATCAGCCTCCCTCTGATTGTCCGCTGGCAGTTCGCGCGAAAATACCATTGCGGTGTTATTTCCCCCAAACGCCAGATTACAGGATAACGCTGTGGCAAGAGGTTTTGCCGTCGCGGAGCGTACCAGTGGCAACGCACACTGCGGATCAGGATCTACTGAACCCGCATTGGGCGGTAGAACGCCGTGCTGCAACGCCAGGATACAAATGGCCGCTTCTATGGCCCCCGCAGCGCCAAACGTGTGACCGGTCAGCCGCTTGGTTGAACTTACGGGCGGGATACCCGAGCTGGAATCAAATACCATGGCGAGAGCGGCAGCCTCCGTGATGTCATTGTCATGCGTGCCGGTGCCATGGGCGTTAATGTAATTAATACTGGACTTGGTTAAGCCCGCTTCCTGCAGGGCCTGCCGGATGGCCTGCGCTGCGGCCGCTCCATTTGGTTCGGGCTTGGTAATATGATAGGCATCGCAGGTGGCGGAAAAGCCTGTGATATAACCTACCGGCTGAACACCACGCTGCCGCGCACTATCCACGGATTCCAGCAGCAGCATAGCCGAGCCTTCGCCGACCGTGATGCCCGGTCGATTCCGATCAAAAGGGCGACAGCCATCGGGTGACACCAGCCGCAGGGAATTAAATCCGGATATCAACAATTGGCAGAGGGCCTCGGTTCCCCCGGCAACGGCCACTTCACAGCGGCCGGCGCGAATGGCATCACATGCCGCACCAATGGCCATGGCGGAACCGACACATGTTGTAAGATTCATATATCCGGGCCCGGCAAAACGATGCCGACGGGATAACAGGGAAAGCACTTCGTAGGGCTGCATGCGGCGCATGAGATTGACATCCGCGGCGTCAGCGTTGAGACGATATTGCTGATAGTACCGCTCCGATAAATCCATCCCGCAAACGGTCGTGGCAACAAAACATCCGATGGGCGGATTCGTGGCTATTTGGCGGCGCGGGAAGCCGGCGCTTTGCAAGGCCTCATCCGTGCTGATGCAAGCGAGTTGCTGCGTGCGCGAAAGCTTGTTCCATAAACGCGGCGGCAAATCCACCGGCCGGATTAAGTTGGTGCACGCGGCAACTTTTATCTGCCGCAGTGCCGCGGGCAAAGGTCCATCCCACGGCTTAAGTACATCGGCACCAGAACTAATTCCGCGCCAGGATTCTGCCGTACTATTTCCCTGGGCGGTAATCATACCGATGCCGGTTACTGCGATGGGTTTAATATGTGCTCCTGAATTCATCAATTTCCGGAATATGATGTTTTATAAAGCTGTAACATTTGTCGCCATGCAAGAGGCCGAAGATGCGGCCTGCAACTCTTCCAGCGTGGTCGGACCTGCAGAGGCGGCCCGGCTTACATTCGTCGGCTTATTTGACTGCAGCATTGCAATAAGCGGATTGGACATATCCCAGACATGGCCTGCAAGAATGTTAATAATAGCGGCTCGCATCTCGGGATTTTTATCTGCGGAAAAAAAGAGATTCCGCACAAGATCGCGCTGATAAAACCGTTCCACAAACGCCTGAAATACCCCCAGGCCCGCGTCCATATCCGCCTGATATTGCTGCAGAGCAAGCTTTTCCCCGCCGCGCAATAGTGCATCGACTCCATCCGCCGCCCGCGCTGCGGAAGTAATTGCCAGATGCACCCCGCTGGAAAATATGGGATCAAGAAAACCCGCCGCATCGCCAATCAGCACATGATGCGGGCCGATTTTTCGGTCGCAGTGATAACTGTAATCACTGGCCGGTCGATACGCAGCTATCGGTGTGGCCTTTGAAAGTCGATCAAATAAAATCGGCGATTGTTTCACCGCCGCCCAGAACTGCCCCGCCAATTCAACATCCTTTTTAATAGTTTCGCGTTTTAATACCACGCCAACACTCGTGCTGCCGTCACGCAGCGGAATAAACCAGATCCATCCGCCTTCAATGAGGTGCATGGTTAAATACTGACGTTCAAACGGATCCGCGGATGGCGGTGCGGGAATATTCCTAAAATAATTGTAAATAGCCAGGCGGCCAAAATCTGGAAGCACTTCCCGGCAGCGATTTTTTCTCGCCAACATGGCCGACGCCCCGGTGGCATCCAGGAGAAAATTGCAGCAATACGTTTGACCTGATTCGCTGTGAAGTTGCACCGGCGATTGTTCTTCTTCCACTGCGGCAATCGTCATATTTTCGTGAATGATGCATCCGCGTTGGCGCGCCATATCGCGCAGTTGGAGGTCAAAGGTTTCACGTATGACGTTGAATGTGGGAGGGGGGACACCCTGATCCGGTAGCGCGAATCCGAATACTTCAAGTCGATTAACAACCGGATCGAAAAACCGCGCCCCATATTTCCCCTGATGATGGGCCTGCATGTACTGGCTATCCATGCCGATGCTTTGCAAAATGCTCATGCTCGCGGGCAGCAGCGATTCACCGACATGATGCCGCGGATGAGAATCACGATCAAAAATGGCAACGGAATATCCCTTGCCAGCCAGCAACGCCCCGGCCACCGCCCCGGCCGGGCCACAACCAATAATGGCAACATCACTGTGATTTTTCATATCCCCATTTTCCGCGTATCGCAGGGCTTAAGCAAGCGACTT
Source organism: Phycisphaerales bacterium (assembly GCA_027366115.1). GTDB lineage: Bacteria > Planctomycetota > Phycisphaerae > WQYP01 > WQYP01 > JAMDCX01. The sequence continues at coordinate 1,570 of DAHXLH010000325.1, read as the reverse complement.
ATTTCTGATACAGGCCATGCTTACGGATATATACCATAACTGCTTCTGGAATCTGGTCCGATACCGGTTGGCCTTGCGCAATGGCCCGGCGAATGGCGGTTGCGGAAATACTGTATTGCGGAATTTGGAGCACTCCGTCTATTACTTTTTTCCATAGATACTCGGCGATATTTCCGGGTGGTTTTTCCGGCACGTCAAAATCCGGGCGCGGCAACACGGCAATGGGCGTGGTGGCCAGAATCGTATCAATTTCTTTCCAGGTGTTTAACGCCGGTAATTGATCCGCACCGACTAATAAAATCAGCGTATCGCCCGGTCGATCGCGGCGCAGGATCGCCAAGGTATCAATGGTGTAGCTTGGTGCCGGCCGCAGCAGTTCCACGGCCGATACCTCCATAGCGGGATCATCTCCAACGGCAAGTTGCAGCATGGCCAAGCGATGTTGTGGCAGCGCTGCAGAATGCGGCGTTGACAATTTATGCGGGGAGGTATTGGCCGGCACAAACACGACACGCTGAGCTTGCAATATGTTAAGCGCCGCCCGGGCCGTAAGCAGATGTCCGTTATGCACGGGATCAAATGTGCCGCCAAAAATTAATAGTTTCGCCATAGTCATTGCTCATGTTGCGTGCAACTCCTAAACTGTCAGCACAACTTCCGGCCTGGGCCGGAGGGATTTTTCAGGAGTTGCCGATGCGCATTTATACCCGCCAGGGGGATCAAGGCCAAACCAGTTTGTTTGATGGCACGCGTGTAAGTAAAGACGATATGCGGCTGGCCACCTACGGCACCGTGGATGAATTAAACTCCTGGCTGGGGATGGCGACCGGCATTTGCCGCCATGAACAACTGCGCCAATTGCTGAACCAATTGCAGCATCAATTATTTGATCTGGGTGCGGATTTGGCTACGCCGATTGATTCGCCCAACAGTTCACGGGTGAATCGTATTAACACGCAGCACGCGGCGGATTTGGAAATGCATATCGATGCTGCTACCGCGGAACTTCCCGCGCTGAAAGAATTTATTCTGCCCGGCGGTTCCCCGCTGGCCTCTCACCTGCATATAGCACGAACCGTATGCCGGCGGGCGGAACGCCATCTGGTGGAACTCATGCGGCAGCAACCCACGGGCGAGGCTCCACTGGTTTATCTTAATCGACTAAGTGATCTGCTTTTTGTTCTCGCGCGATTAGCCAATAAACTCGATGGGCAGCCGGAAACGCATTGGCATAAACAGCCGTAAGTGCAAGGGAATCCGTCTTTTTCATTGGCGTGGGCGCAATACCCCAGTGCGTCAGCAAGCCGCAGGTACGGCGCGCTGCCAAATGATTTTTATGAACATTTATGATGGCATTCGCCGGACAATTAGACCGCCCCCCCGCCACCGCTGCGCTTAGCTGCACTTGCCGAATTTTTTCTTACCGTATTTCTTTTTGACTTTTTTCTTTTTCATAATATCGCTCGATTCCATCTAATTTATTCATCAACTGCATACGCACGACAGTTCTTAATTATGTGCGGCAATTTAGCAGTTTTGGCGTCAATCGTCAAACCGGTAGCCGCGCGTA
>DAHXLH010000322.1:0-4028 GCA_027366115.1 Phycisphaerales bacterium | reverse complement strand
AGGGGAGAATCACCGAAGTATCCAGTCCGCCGGAATAAGCCAGTACAATTTTTTTTGCCGTTTCAAACATCGAGTCAACTCCAAAGCCAAACCAAAACCAAGCCTGATATAATGCCCGGCAAGCAGGAACTTGGCAAACGGCGCTAACAGTGAAATGCACTGTGTCTACCCCGCATCTAAATAATCACTGTACCAAAGGCCGCCCAGCGGAAGCCCCTGCTCCACCATATTTTTGACCGTTACATCAGTGCTGGCCCGCCTGATGGTGGAAAAGCCGTCGTCCGCCTTTTCCAGTATCCAAACTTCGTCCGGAGTTAAAGCGTCGACAAAATAGGGTTGGTGAGTAGTCATGAATATTTGCGAATCGCCTTTCTGCCATCGGGCGTCGGCCCTGAATTAATTTGCAGGGGTTCCCAGTAGCTTATGATAGAGACCATTTTCCGGCTCCTCGATGCAAAGAACTCGATGCAAAGAAAAATGGTGGCAGTGAACATGGGCTGTTCTATATTCAACGCACCGGGCCGGTTAGAGAGCACTGCCCAAATTTCGTGGGGTATTGCTCGCAGTTTGTCCTGCTTGGCTTAACGTGGTGCATTTTTACTTTTCCCCCGTCGCGAGATATTTGCGGCGGAACTCCCACGTTCCTAAATCGTCGTCCATTTTCGAAGCACGCAGGGTCATATGTAAATATTCGAGGTGCGGGAAACTGATGATGCCAAGGCGGATGTTAAGGAATTGCCCTGGTGTACGACCCATGAGGTGCTCTATGAATGTCGCGACTGTTACCAGACATGGCAAGAAATTCACCCTTGTCCCCATTGAAGCGTACCGCCGCTATCTGGCGGAAACCAGAACGAACTTGCCCGACTACCCTCCGCTGGACGCACATGGTACGCGCAATGCCTTAGAATCTATCCGTGTTTTGATTGCGCGCCGCCTCATACAGGATCGCACCAGCGCTGGGTTGACTCAACAGCAGTTGGCAGAACTGGCCGGAGTTCGGCAGGAAACCATCTCGCGCATTGAATCAGGCAAACACACCGCTACGATGCGGATTGTCAACAAGCTGGACAAGGCTATCGGGAATGCTTTGCGTACAGCGTAGAAACGCCGCTTGGCGGCCCACCCGACTGCTTTAATTGCCCCCATCATTCATGGTTCCCCTTGTCGGTTTGGGCGCGATCGATGCATTGGCTTACGATTTGCAACGGACGCGGCAATAAATCCGGTCAGGCCCCTCGGACGCGAGTTTCCAAGACGAACCATTCTCTTAGCGCCGGCATTGGTGCCGTCGATTTTGCCGCTCGCCCGGAAATATGGCCATGCCCTTCGCGACGGACGGCCGTTGCTAATTTTCCTGTTGCCGATATAGTCCGTTACTGCCGAAAAGCCACACGGCTTTAATGTTCAGTAAATGGAGATGCGGTTATGCGATTCATGGCGCCGATGCTTATCAGTCTCGCAGCGATATTGGGCGGTTTGCCAGCGGCGCATGCGTCAACGCCTTTCACTGTTTCCAATCTATTTACCAATCATCTGGTCCTGCAACGCGGCTTGAAGGACCCGGTATGGGGCTGGGCTAGGCCGGGACAAAAAATTACGGTCAGCTTTGCAGGCCATACGGTTACCGCAACCGCCGACGTGCATGGCAACTGGATGGCCAAACTTCCCCCAATGCATTTCAGCGCTGCCCCGCGCAATTTAACCATATCTTCCGACTCTCAAACCATGGTTGTTCACGATGTTCTCGTGGGCGATGTATGGCTTTGCTCCGGGCAATCCAATATGCAATATCCCATGGCGGGCTGGTTTGGCCGCAAGAATCTTTCGGGGGCGCTGGCGAAGGGAACGCATCAGAATATCCGGCTTTATCACGTGCCGATGTTGGAATCGAATTTTTCCGGTACGCCGAAAAAACAAGCGGCTGCGGTGTGGCAGCGGTGCACGCCGAAAAATCTCGCGGGCTTTAGCGCGGTGGGCTATTTCTTCGGCCTTGCCATGCACAAAGCACTTCATGTTCCGGTTGGTCTGCTTGAAGCCGACTGGGGCGGCACTAATATTGAACCATGGATTCCCCAACAGGGCTTTTTTGCGGTGCCGCAATTGAAATCGAATCAGGTGTGGCTGCGGGCGATGGCGAAGCGGCAGAAAAAGTTGAATACCATTTACCTGGCCGCCATGACCGCATGGTTACGCAATGCCAAACAAGCCCTGGCGACCGGCAAGTCCATGCCCCATCGGCCCCATAAGCCAGAAAATGCCATCAGCAGCCCGCACGCTTTTAATTACCAGATTCCACACGGTGACTGGCAGCCGGATCCGCGGCAAAATCCAACCACGCTTTTCAACGGCATGATTCATCCATTGATTCCTTATGCTATTGGCGGCGTGATCTGGTATCAGGGGGAAAATAATGTATCTTCCCATGATCATCGCTATTACTATCATCTCAAGGCGCTAATTGGTTCCTGGCGAAAATTGTGGCGGCAGGGAAACTTTCCTTTTTATATCGTGCAGATTGCCCCGTATAATTATGGCCACGACGGTCCGATGGAGCCGGTGATCTGGCAGGCGGAAGAAAAAGCGGCCCGGCGAATTGCAAATTGCGGTATCGCGTCAACCATGGATATCGGTAATATTCATAATATCCATCCTGCTAATAAGCAAGCGGTCGGCAATCGCTTGGCCGCCATCGCCTTGGCGAAGATATTTCATTCTGGAAAAACCTATTCGGGGCCGGTGTTTCAATCGGCGGAGTTTGATGGGAATCAGGTTGTCATTCACTTTACAGATGTGGGCGGCGGACTGCTTTCGCGCGATGGAAAACCGTTGAATTGGTTTCAGCTCTCCGGCCGAAACGGGACATTTGTTAACGCCAGGGCGCAAATAGTTGGAAGAACTGTGGTGGTGCGATCCCCGAAAATCAGCACTCCCACAGCAGTCCAGTTTGCTTTCAGCGACATTGCCGTACCGAACCTGATGAACAAAGAATCTCTGCCGGCACTCCCATTTGAGGCACGTAAACCGTAAGGTCAGGTGATGGTGGATAATGTGTTAAACGTGTCAGCTCAACTTAGCCGTTACTGCGAAGGGCTCCGAGCGGCGCGGCGGCGCATCAGGCCCAGGCCGAAAAGCAATCCACCGCAGAGGGCCAAGGTTGATGGCTCAGGAACCGCCATGTCATAACCCACGGCTTGCAGTGCAATCCCCTCTGGCGATGTCGGGCTGACGCTGGCCGCCCCTTGCGAGCTTGATGTAAATGCCAATTGAACATAGTTACCCGTAGTGCCTTCGCTGCTCCAGTCGCCGAAGTCGCCTCCGGTCTGGCTATTGGTACCGGGGTTCTGGTTGAAATTCACCAAATTTACCGTGCCGCCGTCAATGGAGAAATAGGACGTGGCGGTGGAGCTGTTGGTATAGCTTGGCGTATGGAGCGCGGAGTAACGAAACAGATCCATCGGGCCATAGGCGGTGGCCGAGGTTGTGGAGCTCGTCAGAGTTGATCCGCCGCCACCGATGCCGAGAACTTCATCGACTTCATGTTGAATGACACGACCGGGACTGAAATTTCCACCGCCGCCGAAACCGGAAAGGTCCGCCGCATTAAGCGTGATCACGCCATCAATCGTTCCCGAACTTCCGACATAGCTTCCGTTGGTATTGTAGCCACCCGTGTAGGCGGACGAGCCGGTAAGAGCCCGCATATCCGGTGCCGTGGCGTCAATGTTTTTCGCCCCGTTGCTGTCATTGCCATATTGCAGATTATTGTAAGCGGTCAGTTCGATGGCGTTGCTATTTTGGATCGCATTGGTCTGCATGGCGGAAGTGTAGGTGCTGTACGACGGAGTATAAATAGTGCTGTTGCTTTGACCAAGATACGAAGCGCTGGAAGTAGTCGGGGTAACGGCAAAATCGATGCTTACATTGACGTTATTAAGGATGTTCTGGTTATAAAATGTCAGCGCGCTATTGATATCCGAGGCGATGGTGCTGTAGCTGGCGCTTCCGGTAATGGAGCTTTCAAAATG
>DAHXLH010000321.1:0-4140 GCA_027366115.1 Phycisphaerales bacterium | reverse complement strand
AACGCGGCCCCGCTGCTCTCCAGGCGTTTGAATAATCCTGTTCGGCGAAAAGCTGCTGGACTTCCAGAAGGCGGCGGTCAAAATGGCGGTGCGTATCATCGAGCGTCACGGCGGCGTGATGATCGGGGATGTGGTGGGTCTGGGTAAAACGCTGATCATCTGCCCCCGAAACCTTATCGGCATGTGGGAGGATTACCGCATTCGTTACGCCGTCAACGCCAAAGTCGTGTCGTTAGGCCTGGTGCACAGGATGTTAAAGGATGAAAAGCCGTTTCGCACCGTGCTCATTGATGAAAGCCATAATTTGCGCAACCGCGAAACCGCCGCATATAAAGCCGTCCGCGATTACATCGAGCGCTCCAGTTGCCAGGTGATTCTGCTGACCGCTACCCCATACAACAAAACCCTTCTGGATTTATCCAGTCAGTTGCGGCTGTTTCTTAACCCGGAAGCGCAGCTTCCCGTGCGCCCTGAACATTTTATCCGCACGCGCGGGCTGGAAGTTTTATCCGTACAAACCCAGGCCGACCCACATACGATTGTCGCTTTTGAAAAAAGCGATCTCGCCGAAGATTGGCGCATCCTCATGGATCAATTCCTGATCCGGCGAACCCGCGGCTGGATTAAGCGAAATTATGCAAAAGTTGATCCGGAAAATGGCCGATCTTATCTGCAGTTCACCAGCGGAAAGCGTTCTTATTTCCCGGACCGGATCGCCAAAAGCGTCATATTCTCCATCAATGAAAAAGACCCGCAGGATCAATATGCCCGCATGTTCAGTGACGGCACGGTCAACGCCATTAACACGTTGCACTTGCCGCGCTACGGTCTGGGCAATTATGTAAAAATCGGACTGTACCGCCCGGATGCCAAAAAAGAGCATGAGGATCTGATCAACGACTTGGCCCGCGCCGGAAAGCATCTCATCGGCTTTTGCCGCACAGGATTATTCAAACGCCTGGAGAGCAGTGGGGCCGCGTTTGAACTGACCATGGACCGGCATATTTTGCGCGATAAAGTAACTCTGTACGCTTTGCAAAACGGTCTGGATGTCCCCATTGGCTCCAGCGATGCCGCCATTTTTGAAACCGGCATCAATGACGCGGATGCACTCCTGGATATGATCGGCGAATCCGCCGACGCGGTGATCCCCGGCGGCGATTCTCCCGATGAAATCGCTGCGCTTTATGCCCGATTCAAAACGAACCACCGGTACCGCTGGCTGCCGGCAGCTTTTTTTGATACCGCGCTAGTCGAACATTTGCGGCAGGACATCGCCACCTTGGAGTCCGTTCGCAGTGCCGTGGGCCTATGGAACCCCGCATGTGATCATAAGCTTCGCGAATTGATCCACATGCTGCAAAAGGTCCACCCGCGTGAAAAAATTCTGATTTTCACCCAGTTCGCCGATACCGCGAACTATCTTTACCGGCAGCTAAAGCAGGCCGATATTCGGAATCTTGCCGTGGTCACCGGTGAGAGCGACAACCCCACGGCTCTGGCCCACCGCTTCAGCCCGGAAAGCAATCAAAAACAAGTTGTCCCGGCGGATGAACTGCGCGTGCTGGTCAGCACGGATGTATTAAGCGAAGGGCAGAACCTTCAGGATTGCGCCATGATTGTCAATTACGACCTGCCCTGGGCGCTAATCCGCATTATTCAGCGGGTGGGCCGCGTGGACCGCATCGGGCAGCAGAATCACCTGGCAACTGGAGCGCTCGATGTAATCGCGGACGGCTTTATATGCGGCGGTTTCGCGGTTGCGCAAGTTGTGGCTTTCATCAATGAGCACGGTGCGGAACGGCTTTTCATCCTGTAGCAGCCTGTGCGCCAAGCCTAACGACACGACTTTGGCGTTGACGGCGTAACGAAGGCGGTAATCTTCCCACATGCCGATAAGGTTCCGGGGGCAGATGATCAGCGTTTCATGATTTTTCTGTTCCTGGAGAACTTTGGCGATGGCCGAGCCGATCAGCGTTTTACCCAGCCCCACCACATCCCCGATCATCACGCCGCCATGACGCTCGATGATGCGCGCCGCCATTTTGACCGCCGCCTTCTGGAAGTCCAGCAGCTTTTCGCCGAACTCATCGGGAATGTCGTATTCCTCTTCACTTATGCGTGCGTCCGCAGCGAGGTGATACGCCATTTTAAGATATATGTGATAGGGTGGAGGCTGCGTTTCGCGCGCCCAACTGGCGTCAATTATTTCCACAAGTTCCTGGGATATGTCTATGCAGAAACGGTCATTCCACCGATCCAGAAACCAGCGTGCCAGTTTATTCCAGGTATCGGCGTCAGTAATATCGACGTTTAATTCACCCTGTTTGGACAATCCCGCCATAGTCAAATTGCTGCTGCCGAGAAATCCGATCTTGGGATTTAACGCATCCGATCGCTGCAACAGATAGAGTTTGGCGTGCAGCGGATGTTTGAGGAAAAGTTTGACGTGGAGTCTGCCCGTGCGGATTTGCCGCGCTAATCTTCGCAGACCGGCTTCATCGGCATCGGTGGGAGCGCCGAGGGTAAGCTGATCGCGGAAGCTTTCGGCCATTTTCTTTCGGAGCCGGGCGGCACCCGCATTGTCCATTTCATCAGACGCGACAGGGTTAGCTGCCGCACGCAGCAATTCTTCCTCCGCCGGGCGGTGCATGCCCACCAGCAATCGGCAGCAATTCCCGTCCTTACCGGACCATTTCTCGACATACTGGTCGATATGCCGCCAGCCGCGAAGATTAAAATACCCCACGCAGAAATCGGCACGCTGCGATACTTCCATCGCCTTTTGCAGCGTGGGCAGGAGCTGCATTTCAATGTTGTCGAATATTTGGGGCATTTGCCTGACTCCTTGATTGGCGCAGCAGTTCTGTCCTGCGACGGGCGCGGGAATTATTTCCGCCGACTGATGCGGGCCAACAAGGTGCCATTTCACGGCTATTTGCTGCTGGTGTCAATTTACCGAGTTGGCAAAAAAGGTATTGTGCCCGGCGGTCCATGGGAAAGGCGCGGGCACAATGCCCGCGGCTAATTGGAATGGGGGAATTTAGCCGGCGGCATGGGGCCGCCGGGATCTTTCTGGGTTGCCGTTGTAACCGGTGCGGTGTTAATCGGAGGAATCGTTCCCGCCGGGCCAGGGCGTTACGCAGTTCCAGTGCTGGGGTGGAAGTCCATCGCGCTGTGGATTTTTATTGATATAGCCAATGACACGCTGTACATCATCGGCGTGCAGATAGACACACCAGCAGCCGCGGGCCCAGATGGTGGTGCATTGAGGCGTGCCGAGCTGGGCGGGATGGATGTTCTGGCGATAGAGTTCCATGGTTGCAAAACGTTTAAAGTCGCCAATGACTGTCCGAATATCCGTCGCCGTGCGCCCGACAAAAAGGTGGACATGCTGGGGCATAATCGCGCAGGCGTGAACACGGTAATGTTTGACAGCGCAAACGGCGGAAAAAGCCATACCCATGGCCCGGGCCTGGCGTCCTGAAAGGACTACGGGCTGGGATCGCAACGAAGCCTGGGCCGCTTTGCGACGCTGGATTTGTTGCGGCCGCAAAACAGCGGTAGCGACAGAACGCCGCGTGTTCAGTTTGGTGGCGGGGCCGCCGGCGCAAAATAAATCCCAGGAGGCCACAAATTGGGACCATGAACCGCGCGGATCGTTGGGCAGCCAAAAGCCGTAGGTGCTGAAAATACAGTGATAGCCGACGATCATGATTTCACCGGGGTATATTGTACAATGGAACGCTTGGGTGGGGGGGGCATCATATGCGGGTGCGATGTTCGTAGAAAGCGCGGGCACGATGCCCGCGGCTTAATGGGGGTTATGGGGGGTGCGGGCGTAATGAGCAGATAATTTGTGGGCTGGGCCGAAACGGTTTGAGAGTTGAACAGGTGAGCAGTAGACCGCAGGGGCTTTGCGCGCTTGGCGTCCGCTATGCGGCTGTTTGGGATTTTGTTTGTTCGTGCGTGTGTTGTTTTTTCCTGCTCTGTTTCGGCTGGGCCGAAACGGAGAGAGCGGGATTCGAACCCGCGGTACAGGTTGTAACCCGTACACCGGTTTAGCAAACCGGCGCCTTCAGCCGCTCGGCCATCTCTCCAGAGAGTCCAAACAGTATCGGCCCGGCGGCTAAAAGTCAA
>DAHXLH010000316.1:0-9244 GCA_027366115.1 Phycisphaerales bacterium | reverse complement strand
CACGCGGTCGTGACCGTTACGTTTACGGAAATACGCGGCGGGACACAACTCACGATTCATACCCGGTTTAATTCGGAACTTGATCGTGAGGCGGCTATAAAGGCGGGATATAGCGTCGGATGGACGCAGTGTCTGGAACGGCTCGACGCAGATATGAAGGCGGCGACAATGAGCAGTGGGTTGGACGCCAAGTAACAGTGGCTCAACTAACAGTAGACCTTGTTTATCGTGGATTTTCAGCTATCGTTGTCACTTTTAAGGAGACTCTCATGTCATACGCCGAATCGCTTCTGCCGGAATTTGACCAGGAAATGGCCAGTACGCGCAAGGTACTGGAACGACTTCCTGATGACAAGCTGGATTGGAAGCCTCATAGCAAATCACACACGATTGGTTGGAATGCCAATCATGTGGTGGATATGGTCAACTGGATTGCAGCGGTAATAACACTGCCCTCTTTGGATATTGCTCCAGTCGGCGGGCAGCCCTATCAGGTCCCGGCCCTTGCCAGCCAGCGGGAAATTCTCGAGCGGTTTGATCATAACGTCACTGCGTCCCGGAAGGCACTGGCAACCTGTGACGATCAACGGATCAATGAAACCTGGACGCTTCTTAAAGCGGGTGCTCCCATGGTGTCCATGCCTCGCAAGATGGTAATTCGCAGTTTTGTCTTCAACCACATGATTCACCACCGCGCACATCTATGCGTATATCTGCGTCTGAACGATATTCCTGTTCCGGGCATGTATGGCCCTTCCGGCGATGAATAATCCTATGCGGGCGTCCTGCATTACCGCTACTTGGTCTGGACCAGGGTTAATACGGCATTGCCGCCTCGGGGCGATTTAACGGCCGTATATTGAGGAAATATAATATGTACACGCCGCTTGGGATGGGCAAAGCCCAGAGTGAACAAGGCTTTTTTAATTTCTGACAGGCGCTGTCGGGCGATGGTCATCATGGTGCCGCGGGTGCGGCGTGCGGCATCGCGGTCGGCACCGCGGGCGAGCATATTGGCAAGATAATTGATGGACATCTGGGCATGGGTGATTTGCGAATCGAGGCTGGCCAAGCGGGCGGTACCAGCGTTAATGGCGGTGTGGGAAAGCCGAATTGCCAAGTCGCCGCGCAGCGTGCCAAGCTCCTTGTGCCGTTGAACCAACAGGCGATTCTTCCGGGCTTGCAGGGCGACAATCAATTGAAGGCATTGGCTATGCGTGGGGTTGGCACGCATAGCGGCTACGGCAAGGTCCGCAGTGGAAATGTGTTGCTGCACGATGACTTGCAGGGAGGCGTGTTGTTGCAACTGCCGCCCTAAAGCTTGCAGCGATCGCCAATCCTGTAAAGTCAGAGTGGTGGAACCGGGAGCAAATACGAGGTTTATCGGGGGCTTTTTAACCAGCTTCACTTTAGTGGAACCAAACAGGCCCGCCAAGCCGTTGGCAAGTTTCAGGGGGGAACTGGCGAGGCCCACGGCGACGACTTGCGCCATATCCGTAAAAACTTGCCCACTGATTGCGGAACGTGAAAAGCGGCGGCCATGAATGGGCACGGAAAGGGGAATGGTAATTGAGCCATCCGGGGACTCAATGGCGGCAATGGCGACATTCAAGGGGGTTGGGAGATTTAGAAGTTTTGCCAGCGGCCCGTGGGGCGGCTCGGAAATATTGAGATTGGAGAATACCAGTTTGGTATGCAGATCAATGTGATTGTTGGCGTGGAAGCGAATATCGCTGGAACTGTTGAAGGTGCCGCCCGCAAGGGTGATGTCAAATTCTTTGGCCAGGGGTTCCAGCTCCGCCAAATAAAGGCCATTAACCGATGACGTGCTCCATCCTTGTACATGCGGGTACAAATACACATCGCCATTGGCAGCGAACTGGGAGAAAAGCGACTGTTTCGGCACCGTCACATTGTGGATGGCGGGTTTACCAATCATGGTGCCCCGCGAACGGCGGGCTGCAACTTCGGCAGGAAGCCTGGCCACAACGGGAAGCGGCGGAAGCGTGCTGACGGCTCCCGCATACGCAATGACATTGAAGCGGATCGGAATATGCCGCATCAAAGGAACCGTGCCCAGATTCCGCACCTGCGCTTCAAGTCCGGTCAAAGGAATAACAATGTTTGGTATGGTGGTGCGATCAATATACTGCCCATTAACGCCACTGATGATCAGCCGCTTGACCAGAATCGCAGGAAAATGCGGATTGTTCATTATGGCGCGCGTAGTGGGGGGCTGCACGGCGGCAATTTTCTTAATCGAACGCTTCACAACTTTTGCAAGGTTTGTCACCTTACGGCGCATTATCGCCTTGGTGGCAGGCGGCTTGGCAGCGCCAACTGTATCAACCTTTATCGCTTTAACGGTGATTTTAATTTTTGCCTTGCCCGGCGCTGGGGAGACCGATTTTCGAGCAGTGCCCTTGGGAGCGTGCGGGGCTGATTTCAGAAGCATGCCGAGAATATGGAAACCGGCGGCGTCGCGGGTGATACGGAAGCTGGGCGTACGGATATTCAACAGGGCGATGGTGACGGCGGGGTGCGAGGGCACCACATCCACTTTATTGAAGTCCATTGCGGCCACACCCGCCAGAATTGGCCCATGCGGTCGGGCACGGAATGCGGCATGGGAGACCTTTACGGTTGCCGCAAAGCCTTGGCCGAGGTTGAAATCAATGGGGGATCGCCGGGATATTTGAAGGGCTGCGGATGCATCGGCAACAAATTCACCCTGCGTTAAAGCAGTGGCATCAAAATATGTAGCTACTGCGGGAAGCAATCTGGCGATCCCGGCACCTCGGATAGCTTGGACCAGAATGTGAACTTTCCCACGAGGATGATTGGCAAAGGGCTTGAGATTAAACGCCATATTAACATGCCCTGCCAAGTTGTTGGCCGTGCCAGTCAGTTGCAACGCGATAGGGGGCTGTCGCGCGGGGGCGGTGCCCAGACAACGTATGGGCGTCGTGTTTTGCAGATCCAGTCCGCTGAGGGTGATCGCATGTTGCCCGGGCAGGACGCCGGTAAGCAAAATATCCGCCGCGTGCAGATGTAAGTGCGTTAAGGTAACAAGAGGCAGTTGCCTGGGTAAAAAGGAAAACGTTCCCGGCGTCACTGGCGTGGCGCGTGCTCTTAACGTCGATGAAGGTTTGGCATGCAGGTATTGTCCGATATGGATTCCACATATTGACCAGACCCCTCGGCGGCGGTCAATGTGAATGCTCTTGAGATCAGCGTTAATGGAATTAATTGCCAGCACGCGCCGCTGTAAATTAAAGCGCCTGAAATTTACTGCCGCACGCGGCAAGCGGAGCAAATAGTGAGGTTTCGAGCCTCCTCCGGGGCGGGTAATATTCAAGTTGCTGATGCCCATGTTTCCCACGGCCGAGCCATCTGGTAAATGAGACAGGTGAATATCTAATGATGTTATAAGATGCTCGCCTTTGGGAATAAAAGCGATGCCCCGCGGAAGGAAGGCATTGATAACATTCCCGTGAAGGCCGGTGGCTTGCAGATTTATATTTGCTTCAAGCGCATTGAGGGGCACGGAAAATGACCCATGAATGGCCATCTGGTCCGCCAACCCCCTGGCAGAAAGGACTGCTTGCAGTGTGCCTGCGGGGGGACGGTGATGGCCAAAAAAAGCGTTGGTAACTGTGGCATTGGCGTGGAGTCGCACGTGTACCGGGCGGGGGGTTTGCAAATCCGTCCATTGCAGGATGGCGTGGGAAAGTGAGATTTTATTCACCGTGGTCCGAAATGGACTTGCCGCCGCGCGTGCGGGAATTGCGGCGGCTTTGCGGTTGGCCGCTACCTTTTGCAATAGCTCCATGCCACAAAGCATCAGGTTGCCATTGGTCAACCGGGTTATTTGTAGATAGGGCGCCTGAATCAGTAGGCTTTGCACATCGAGTTTGCCTCGGCTGGCGGCGCTACGGGAGAGTCTAAATGATTTGAGCGCGGCTAGAGAGTCGGTGCCTTGTCGCAACTGGATATCGGTCAACTGAACGCCTCCGGCCAGCGTTCTCCCGTGCAGGGCTAAATGGGCCGCCAAGTTGCCGCTGAATGTACCATGGTCCAGCACTGGCTTGATTCCCAGCGGCTTCACGTACGGCGCAAGGAGCCGTAAATCAATACCGGTGCTTAAAAAGTGGAGGGATGTTTGCATCGTATTTTTGCCCGGATTTAGCGTGCCGTGCACATCGGTTCGGAGGATAACTCCGGGTGCCTGCAACCAGGCCCGGACGGTGCCGACTTTCCGAGCCGCGGATTTGCCGGAAAGATCGAGAATAAAATTATTAAGAACCAGACCGGCATGGCTGATCACGACGTGGGTTGCGGGCCTGGTTTTCCGGTCATCAAAGCCGACGCGAATTCCCGACCAACTAAAGTGGTCAATCTGAAATCGCGGAGGAATATAAGGTGCAGGTGTATGCCTCAGAAAAGCGGTCGGCGGAATGGCCTTGTTGATGGTTCTGGTCTGCTTAATAAGTGGCGGGGAAAGTGCCGGCGCAGAGAGCACCGGGGCGTGTTTGCCCAATATTTGCATTCCCAAAACTGCAAAATGCCCCGACGTTTCCCGGACGAGATTACAGCTCGGCCCGACAATATTTAATGATCCGATTTCCAGTCTGCCGGTAGCGGGATCGACGCTGACTTTGTCGGCATCGATATGCTTAAAATCGCAGAGCGGCGCCTTGCCGTCGCGGTAGGTCAGATCATCCAGATGCGCGCTGGCGGCAATTGCACCATCGGCCAGTTGCGTCATGGTGCCGGAAACATTTACATTCACACGCGCGGATTTTAGTTCACTTTTTAATCCGGCGGCCAACAGGTAGGGATTTAGTGCCGCGGCGGTAATCTTAGAAGCGGAGAGATGCAACGTGAGCGTGCGGATTTTAGCAAATGGCTGCATGTTGCCCGAGATGGCCAGTGCGCCGGCAATACCGGGTGCCGTACCCGTTCCGGAAATGGTCAATTTCTGCCCCGGAGTGCCCGGCAGGCCGCCGCTGCTTACTGCGTCAAAGGTATCCAGCGTAAGCTCCAGCCGGGCGTGTGGCCTGACATCGGCATCACGGAATACGGTCTTCACATTATATAATTTCAAACGATCCATCGAATAGGTATAGCTGCCGGCGTTTTTAACGTAAACTTTGCGCACTCCCGGCAGTCGGATGGCAACGGGGAGGGCCGGTTGATGAAGTGTGGACACCGGCGCGCGGAGTGTACCGGCGCTGACCATTTTCCGCAGTATGTCCAGCCCGGCGAAGTGAAACAGCCCGGTTTTATCCCGTCCTGCGTTAAGGGTGACCCCGTGGATCGATAGCGTCTGAACATCCACGAGATGGCCGGCCAATCGCCCTTTGGCGGTCAGGTTATCAATTCCCAGTGCGGGACGGTTGCCGGAACTGAGAATAAAATGTTGCAATGTAAATAAGGCCGTAAGCGCCTCGGAGGCGGTAGTTTTGTTTTTGATGACATGGAGTGCCAGCGTGCTGTTGGCGCTTAATGAAAGCCCCTCCGGCCCGGGCCTGACGCCCATTTTTCTTAGATAACCTGCAGTGGGTTGCAGGTGTAATCCGCGCATGAGGATGCGTGCCTTGGCCAGCAAGGCGCTGGGGCCTGTGGTTAATGATCCTTCAATATGCAGCACATCTACCATCGTGGAGGACCATAAATCAAGGCGAAAGGCCGTCGCGCCATGCTGCCGGCCCAAGTGGGAAACTCGTACATTCACGGTAACACCTAAATGCACCGCCGGCTTCACGCTTTGATCTACTACGTGCAATTGCAGATGTTCCAGCCGGAACGCTTCCACACGCAGGGGCGCGGCCAGACTGATGGATTGCTTTAGATTTCTCCGGGATGTGGTGTTGTGTGAATGTGACAAAAGAGCGTTCAGCAAGGGACAATTCCCGTTGGTGGAGCGCCGGAAAAACAGGTCCGCACCGTCGGCCACGGCCCGACGGACATACAACTGGCCGCGAAACAAATTAGGTGTCGAGATATTGCCATGACAGTATTGAACATCCATGACATTCGGGCCGCCGTTGATGGGGCGTATCTTCATGCCCCATATTTCAGCATCGCCGCCGAGAACGTCCAGCTTAATATCCTTGTAGTTGGCGGTGAGGCCGTAATAGGCCAGTACATGCTCCAGCACCATGGGGAAAATAAATATCAGGGCAATGCGCAGCAGCAATAGCAGGCCGGCGATAATGAAAATCACCCACACACTGCGACGGCGATAGGTCGCCAAGCGGGCCGAGCGCCCGGACCGGGTTGCCTCCGGCTTGGGTGGTGGGATGGGGTTGGGCGTATCGGTCACTGCTGGATCCTCCGCATATACGCGGGATTATTATCGGCTTGATTCAATGCGGCATTACGGGCTTGATGACCCGCCAAGGGGTTGTAATTCGGCGGGGCCAGATGGTGGGTTTGCAACCAGTCATATGCGGTAAGGCGGTCAGCCGGTGACGTGTCTTCCAGGTAGATGAGGTTCTCTTTGATAACCCGCAGTCGATAATCCTGGCGTGAAGCCAGGTTCCGGGAGATTTCATCCAGAGAGGAAGCGTGCCAGGCGGCTTCACCAAGATGCAAGGCCATCGCTACTCGGAGTTGTTGCGGTATATGTTTTGTTTTCTGCATGTCATAAAGCAGCCGATAAGTGGTTTTATCCAATACCCATCCGAGGTGTGTGACGGTCAAGGTTTGCGCATCGATGGTATTGGCGGCCACAGCCTTCACCAGCGCACCAAGCACCGGCGTTTGCGCGACCGCGGCAACATCCTGGGTCAGGTGTGCTCCCGTCTGTCCTGCCAGATAAACCAGCGATGCCCTTCTTACTCCCAGTTTACCGAGATGATCAATGGCTGCTATCAGGTCCGGGCGGTTTAGCAGTTCTTTGGGCGGATGGAAATCCCGGGTGGTCATAACGATTTGTCGACTGTTTTTGGCGATCAACTGATTCGCCGGTGTATTGGTCCAGGGCGAAATGGTGATCAGCATGGCTACGGCTTGACTGTCGCCGTCGAGAAAGCGGAAGGGCATGATTGCGCCATAGGTCGTGGTACGAGCTAATTTCCGCGTCCGTAAAACCTGAAGTTGCCGGAGAAGCGTGGGCACAGTAGTGGTGGCACTTAATTGCTTGAATTCAAAAGCGAAGCCGACTTTCCGCGGCGCTGCCTGGGGCTGCCACACCCACAAAGCCACCCGCTGGCGTAGTATTGTGCCATTGATTGCCAGCCCGGATGAATCGGTCAGCCGCATGGCCACAGCCATTCCCGGCCATACTGCCGCGGAATCCTGTCCACAAGAAATCGCCTTCAACGCGGGAGCGTGCAGTATTGTCTGAAACGCCGGGCGGCTTTTAACGATGCCGAATCGGGCACCGGCGCTCAGGGCGGGGTAGGCCATTGTTGGGCGGCGCGCGGCGTTATTAATCATCAGGGTGCTCTGGGCGGCCAGGGAGGGCAACGCAACGCGCGGGAAATAATAGAGCTGCCAAAATCGAGCCTGCACAATATAGGCAGGTGCATCATTTAACAGGCTGGCACTCTTACGCGGGCCGGTTAAGGGGGTGCCGAATTCGACGTTTGAATTAAAGGTAGTGGCTGGACCGATGTTGGGACGCAACGGTGCGTTTTGTTGGCAGCCGGCCATCAGGATGGCGAGAAAGGCCAGCAAGCGTGCATTAAAATGCACCAGATTTATTAATCGGGCTTCGTATCGCATTTTCACGATCAGATGCTTCCTGGAAAATCCACCCCACTCGCTCCCCCTCACATCCGGAACTATCTATGACGATTCTCGGCCTGCTGGGGCCGGCGTGCTCACCGCGAGCGTGGCCATAAATAAATTATAGCCTGCCCCCCGCATAAAAAAAACTGCTCCAAAAGGGTGCCAAACGCGAAGAATCTAATTTGCGTTCATGATAAATATTTTTGCGCTCCGCATCCTTGCGGCGCAAATGTTGCGCGTTATTGTTTGTGGATGTCTGGCAGGCAGGCAATTGGTTATCGATTTTATGGGTTCAGTGAAAAGATACATGCAAATATTTCATCGTATGCTCAAGGTGCATGGCCCGGTTCGCACCTGCCGAAAGCGGGGGCCTGCGCCCGCTTATGGACGCAAATTAACGCGGTGGATTTCCCTTGCACCGGCGTTGCTGCTGCTGACACTGATATTATCACCGGTGCAGGCCGGCGTGCCGATTATTTCGCAACTTGCGGAGCATGGGAAGCTTGTGGGCTTGACCGTCGCTAAAACTATTCCGGGGTTTAAGGGCAGTGGCTATGTGACGGGGTTTACCAAACCGGGTAATCTGCTGATCGTGACATTTCACATTCCCGCATCCGGGCTTTATGACGCGATCATTCGCTATAGTTCTCCAGGGCAAAAAGGCTTTGCCCTGGCCATCAATGGAAGCCAGTACTCCAGCATGTTTCCAACGTCACCGAATCACTTTTCCAATTTTGACGCCGGGCTGGTGGAACTTAAGACGGGCAAAAATGTCGTTTCCATCGGCCGAGGATGGGGATATTTCAGCATCGATTCCATCACCTTTATGCCGACCCGGTCGCCGCCACCCCCGATGCGACCAAGTCCTCACCTAAGCGATCCGAGTGCCACTCCGCAGGCTCGATCTCTGATGAGCCATCTGGTTGAAGTATATGGCCGCCGCATGTTGACAGGCGTATACACGCGGGCGGATGCCAATTATGTGCATCAGGTCTCGGGCCACTCCCCTTCAATTATCGGGGGTGATCTCATTGACTACTCGCCGACGCGCCTGGAGCACGGGGCTAATCCGCATCATGAGGTGCAGAAACTTATCAGAGACGCAAGGGACGGGTATATCCTGACGGTCTCATGGCACTGGAATGCCCCGGCCCAACTCATTGATCACAGTTATGTCAACGCCCAGGGGAAAACCGTCCAATCCCATTGGTGGTCGGGTTTTTATACCAAATCCACCAAGTTTAATCTTGCCAAAGTGCTGGGTCATCCGCAGAGTAAAAACTATCATCTGATGATCAGTAATATGGATGCCATTGCCAAACAGCTCGAGAAATTTAATCGCGCCGACATTCCAATTCTCTGGCGGCCTTTGCATGAAGCATCGGGCGGCTGGTTCTGGTGGGGAGCACACGGGCCGGGGCCATTTAAGCAGCTTTGGCGGCTCATGTATCATCGCTTTACGCATCACTTTCATCTGCATAACTTGATATGGGTGTATACCACT
>DAHXLH010000238.1:0-6180 GCA_027366115.1 Phycisphaerales bacterium | reverse complement strand
ACTGGGTATAAATGCGCTCTATTTGAACCCGATTTTTGAAGCGCCCGGGCAAGTGGTAAAGTACTTTCCGGAGGATTACCGACATGTTGACGATGGTTACGCCATAAAGGGTTCACGGAAACTTTTGCCTGCGGAAACCGTGGGTAATCCGGCGACTTGGCAATGGTCGAAATCGGATTTGCTGTTTCTGCATTTTTTATCCGCGGCGCATCGGCAGGGATTCAAAGTTATTCTCGACGTCCCCTTCCACCATTGTGGAGCGGATTTCGGTCCATTTCAGGATTTACTAAAACATGGACGGAAATCGCGCTATGCGAAGTGGTTTCGGATTACACAATGGGGACCGCCGGTAGAGTACAGAGGCTTGGGGGGCACAGACAACCCTGTTTTCGCCCACTACCCGAAGACGGGACTGGCACCGGGGCTGTGCCGTTACTTTTTTGCCGTGACACGAAGGTGGTTGGCGCCCAATGGGAATCCGGCGGCGGGGGTGGACGGTTGGCGGTTAGATATGGGCCCCGCGATTCCACATCCGTTCTGGATCGCCTGGAGGAAGGTGCTCAACGAGGTTAAACCCAACGCCCTGTCCATTGGTGAGCAATGGACATCGGCACAGGCATGGTTGAACAAAGGCAACCAGTGGGACGGACAGGAAAATTATCCATTTGCCAATGCGGCGATGTATTTCTTTGTGGATCATCGCGGCCCCGGCAAACCGGGAATCGGCCTGCGGCGTTTCGGGCAGGCCCTCCAGGGGCTGCTGAACAGGGATCCCTATCAGGTCGATTTAGTCCAACTGAATCTCCTGGATAGCCAAGATCCCTGCCGATTTGTGTCGCGATTCATGTATCCTGATCGAACCTATTGGCCGCCGTCCAAGAGCCTTGGCAAACAACCGTCGGCGGAAGCGTATCAGCGGCTGCGACAGGTGGTGGCATTGCAGGTGACGTTTCCCGGCGCTCCGATGTTCCTATACGGTGACGAGGTGGGGATGTATTCCGCCGCCGGGTTTCCTTTGAACTGCCAACCGATGGTGTGGAAAGATCTGCTTCCGTACAATGACACGCATGTGAAGATCCATGCGCGGCTGCTTAATTTTTACCGGCGAGCCATCGCTGCCCGGCGACAACTGGCTTCGCTGCAAATCGGAGATTATGGTGAACTTCTGGCCGAGCGTCGACGGGACGTTTTTGCCTTTCACCGCGATTTGGACAATCAGCATGTGTATGTGGTGTTCAACCGCAGCGCTGTGGCGCACCGAGTTCGATTGCCGATTTTCGCGTCCGATCTTGGAGAGCACCTCTTCAATTACCTCAGCCGTCGGCAGATGAAGCTGGTTTTTCCACCCGTGGGCGATACAACCGGCAGACCGATTCTGCGGAGACGAAAAGGAGTCCGCGGGTATCTGGTACGGCGGGGATATTTGACCATCCGGATTCGGCCTTGGGCGACAGAAATACTGTCAAATGTCGTGGACGGAAGATTTTCGGGCGGCTGATTTTTTGATACCTTCCTCGTAAATAATTTCGGCGGCAACCTCCTGTATCGGCCGAAAGGCCGTGAACGGTTACAGTGGATGCAAAATCCCATTGCTTGTATTATGCTTCCGTAAACAGGGTGAAGCGTTGCGAAACTGCGGATGCCTGAACGGCATAAATCTCGTCAGGACGCCACCTCAGCAGTGAGAACGTTTTATCGCCGACAATCTTAGGAGAAACGGATGATACGTACGGTTTTTATGCGGATCGCAACGGCTTTTGGCGCTTTGGCGGCATTAACTTTCGCGGGTACCGGCCTTTCGCGTGCCGGCGATGCGGGTGAATATATTCGCACCGGCCTGACTCCGGCCCAGGTAGAATCACAGGCCGACGCCCTGCTTGCCAAATTAACCCTGAAAGAAAAAATTCATCTTTTGGCCGGCAACGGCAGTATGTGCACGCGCCAGGTTCCCAAACTGGGAATTCCCCGCTTAAATATGAGCGATGCCTCTCAAGGCGTACGCGTATATGGCCCATCGACCGCATATCCGGCATCGGTGTGCCTGGCGGCAACCTGGGACCCGAAACTGGCCGGGCACGTAGGTCGAGCCTTGGGTTCCGATGCGCTGGCGCGGGGCGTTAACATCATCTTGGGGCCGGGCATCAACCTCATGCGGGAGCCGCAAGACGGACGCAATTTTGAATTTGTGGGTGAAGATCCGTATTTGGCGGGGCAACTTATTGCGCCCTGGATTCGTGGCATGCAATCCGTTGGGGTGGCGGCTTGTGCCAAGCATTTTGCGGCTAATGAGCAGGAAACCAATCGTATGTCGATCGACTGCATTGTCAGTCGTCGGGCCTTGGAGGAAATTTACCTGCCCCCCTTTCGTGCGGCAGTGCGGCAGGGACATGTCTGGACCATCATGGCGGCTTATAACCAGCTCAACGGGTATCATTGCACCGCAAGCCGCTATTTGCTGACCGACGTGCTGCGCCACCAATGGGGCTTTAAGGGGCTGCTGATGTCCGACTGGGGTGCCACGCATGATACCGTTGGACCCATGGCCGCCGGTTTGGATTTGGAGATGCCGGACAACCATTATTACAACTATTTGACCATTAAGCCGCTGGTGAAAAATAAGCAGATCACGGTTCATGAAATTAACACCCATGTCCGAAGGCTGCTGCGTATGATGATCGCCATGGGCTTCACGAAAAAACGCGTCGAAGATCAGAGCATTCCGTTAAATAATCCGAAAAGTGCGGCTGTCGCTTTTCAGGTGGCTGCCGAAGGTACGGTGTTATTGAAAAACAAGGGCGGGATTCTTCCCTTGCATCGTGCGCGAATTCATACCATCGCCGTTATCGGCCCGATGGCCACTCCGGCGATCTGGACCGGCGGTGGCAGCGGCTATGCCCCGTCGATTATCAATCCAGTAAGTATGTTGTCCGCTATTCGTCATGCGGCCGCCGGTTCGGCCATCAAAGTCATTCGCATTCCGTTTAACAAAAAGCTTTCACGCTTCTGGGGCTTGGGCGAATACCAAACCCCACAGGGCAAGCCCGGCCTGAAGGCCGAATATTTCGACAACGACCGTCTTGCCGGCACACCGGTGATGACTCGTACCGATAAGCGTATCGCCTTTAACTGGGGGCAGTTTTACCCCGTGGAAACACTCAATCGCCATTTTTCCGTCCGCTGGACCGGAACCATTACCGCCAAAACCAGTGGCACGTATCTCTTTGAAGCTGCCGCTGCCGATCCGTGCCGCGTCTATCTTAATGGAAAACGCATCATCAAAATTGGCCGCTGGCAAAACGCCTTTACCAAGAAGCTCAAGGGCATTTCGCTTGCAGCGGGGAAAACCTACCGTCTGCGGGTGGAATATTATGGCTCTCACTGGAATGCTGAAATGGAGTTTGGCTATGTACCGGAAGGCAATAACTTGCTGACCGCCGCCCAGAAAAAAATCATTAAACACGCCGATGTGGTCATTGCCTGTATGGGTTACGGGCCGAATATGGAACATGAAGGAGCGGATCATACATACCACCTCTGGGCACCGCAGGATCAGTATCTGCGGGAAGCGGCGGGGATTAACCCCCATACCATCGTGGTACTTAACGCCGGAGCCGATGTCGGCATGGCACCGTGGATTCACCGTGTCGCCGGCCTGGTGGACGCGTGGTACCCGGGTGAAAATGGAAACACCGCCGTGGCCGATATTTTATTTGGCAAAATTGATCCAAGTGGTCGTTTGCCGGATAGCTTTGCGAAACATTGGCGGGATGATGCCGCGTATGGTCACTTTCCGGGCCACGATGGACAAGTGCTGTTTAATGAAGGCATTTATGTAGGCTATCGCTGGTTTGACAAGCGGCATATCCAACCCCGCTTCTGCTTTGGCGATGGGCTTTCTTACACCACATTTTCCTTTGGAGCTTTAACCGTGACTTCCAAGGGCGCAGGTAAGAATCGCGTGATAGACGTGGCCGTGCCGGTCACCAATACGGGCAAGATGGCCGGTGCCCAAGTCGTGCAGCTTTACGTGCGCCCCCTGGAAGATCGCGCGAACCGATGTGTTCAGACCCTTCGGGCATTCGCACGCGTAAATCTTAAAGCGGGCCAGACGGCAACCGCCCATCTGCAGTTGCATTGGAAAGATTTTGCCTATTTTGATTCCGGGCGAAATACCTGGCGAGTTCCCTCCGGCAAGTATCAACTTGCCGCTGGCTCCTCAAGCCGGAATACACCCTCTACAGCCACTGTGCATATCAGGGAGTAATCGGGTGCTGTTGACCATTACGATACAGCATTTTGCGGCCCGCTATGCGGCAATGCTTCAATCGTGGTCGAAACTGCTGTGGATATGGGATATCGCCCTGCTTATCGTGGGGCTGGTATTTCTGTGTTCCGCCCGGCGAAGCTATCGGGCATTAATCATGGCCAACTGCGCCGCGTTGGGATGGTATCTGGCAATGTTTCTGGCGCATTGGTCCTGGATCGCCGGAGCAGTTGCCGCATTGGTAGGCACCGTCCTGGGTGTGCTGCTGGTGCCGATGATGCGCGTGGCACTATTTATTCTGGGAGCCATCGCCGGTGGAGCTGCCGGCGTGGCGCTGTGGCATGTATTTAAGCAACCACCTGATTACCGCTGGGTACCGGCCATTCTGGGCGTGATTGTATTGGGCGTCGCGGGCTTGTATATATTTGAAGCCTGTGCGGTGCTCATTTGCACGCTGGAAGGAGCTTTGATGATCGTCATCGGGGCCACCGGATTAATTATGCGTTACGGGACCCCAAATTTACGGGATGCGTTCGTGGCCAATGTGGCCAAACAACCGACGAATCTTGGGGCAATTATCATCGGTATTTGTTGTCTGGGAATTTTGGTACAGTTGGCGTGG
The DNA here is from genome assembly GCA_027366115.1 of Phycisphaerales bacterium. Taxonomy (GTDB): domain Bacteria; phylum Planctomycetota; class Phycisphaerae; order WQYP01; family WQYP01; genus JAMDCX01. Next base: position 1,294 of record DAHXLH010000238.1, on the reverse strand, counting down.
GCCGCCCATAAAAAAGAGAAAGAAAAAGCCGCCAACGATTAACTTTGATCAACCCTATACGCCATTGCCCTGCACGTCAGCGGCGGAATCAATACAAGGATCAACATGAAACTCCAGTCTTTAAATCCCCTGATACCTCTGTTAGCCGTTGAGCCACTGGGGATGGATTTGCGAACCGCTGCGCAAAACGCGCAGAAGTGGGGCTTTGGCGGCCTGGCCATTGGGATCGGCCACGCCGAGATTCATGCCAAAACCTTCGGCCAAACCGCCCAGCGGCACTTCAAACAAATCCTCTCAGCCCATGGCTTAGTGCTGGGGGCTTTGCGCGTCGGTGTGGGAAAGGCCGGTGCATTTGATTCCGCCACATCGCAGAAACTACTCGATGACGCTCTGACCGCCTGCGAACTGGCCCATCGCCTGCAAGTATCTGTCATATCCGTTTATATTGGTGAGCCTGCAGATGATCAGAAGCTCTCGGGCGATGTCGCGGAAATATTGCGACGCCTGGCCGAGCACGCAGATCGTACCGGTGTTGTTGCGGCACTTTCCTGCGGTCAAAGCCCTTGGCTGCTAAAGCTCCTATCCAGCATGGATGCACCGTCTCTCGCGGCCAATTTGGATTCAGCACGGGTTGTTGCGGCTGGCGGCTCAGCGCGACAAGCCGCCGAGATGTTAGCCGGGCGTATAGCACTTTGGACCTGCACCGATGCCCTGCGCAACGGTTCAAATGTTCAGATGACACCATTGGGTTCCGGCCAAGCCGAGAGCCGGGAAGTAGTGAACATTTTAAAGAATCAGGACTTTACCGGGCCAATTATCATTGATGTCCGTGATTTATCGCACCCGGCTCAAGCCGCGGAGCAAGCCCGCAATCAACTCAACGACTGGATTGTAAAATGAGCCAGCGTGTCATCAGCGAAGTGACTTACCTGGGCACCGTAGAATCCACACAGGATATAGCCAAGGCCCATGCCAAGCAGTTGGTACTGTCCGACCAGCCATTGGGATTTCCCCGCCAATTTTATGTTGCCGAAAGCCAGACCCAGGGCCGCGGGCAGCATGGCCGCGCATGGATCAGCCCACACGGCGGGATCTATTTAAGCGCAGTGTTCCCCGATGTCCCGCAGTATATGCATCGCTATATCCCTTTGGTAGCCGGCCTGGCTATAACACGATTGATTATGCGGCCATGGTTTCCTTCTCCGTGGTTGCCCGGCCGTCCCAATATGAATATTGCCTTCACCCCTGTGCATCTGCGCTGGCCCAACGACGTGCTGTTTAACGGAAAAAAAAT
>DAHXLH010000290.1:0-10597 GCA_027366115.1 Phycisphaerales bacterium | reverse complement strand
CTTCGAAAAGGGCTTTATCCGTGCGGAAGTTTACAACATCACCGATCTGTTAACCCACAAAAACGAAGCCGCCATCCGCGCCGCCGGCAAGCTGCGATCAGAAGGCAAGACCTACATATTCCAGGATGGCGACATCGCGCATTTCCTTTTCAATTGATTCCCCCCGCCCGCTCCCGCAGGGAGCCCCGGCGCACCGGGAACCGTTGCTCGTTGTTCGTTGCCCGTTGTTCGTTGTTCATTGTTTCCCGGCGCACCGGGGCGGTCCTGCCCCTTTTACTCATTACTCACGGGTGATCTTCTTGTTTTCGTGCCAACCGAATGCATGGTGCACAGGCGGTTCCACGCCACCGTGCTGTGAAATTCCGGTTTTTCACGTCAGGCGCAAGGGTTTGCTTTCTAAATGGGGCCGCGGCGGCGGGAGACCCGCCGCCGCGGAAAATGTGCCATCTTGAGCACGCAATAACCGCCGAACATAATGCTTCAATGGGGCCGCCCCGGATGAGCCGGGACGGAAAGTTTCGGGGGTCACCTTGCTTCAGAACATGATGTTGCCGGGATTCACGTCCAACATGTAAATATCAGATTGTTCTGTCAGCATCGCAAGAACGTTTTGCACCTCCTTCCAGCGTTTTCCAAACTGTTCGGCTTTATCATGGTGCCATTGATCCATGACCTCTGGCGAAAAATCCGGCGGCCAATCCAGGTACGCGCCCGCAAAATCCAGTAGAAACGGGGGCGTGACGATGGTCATTTCTATGACCATAAATAGGTCGTCGTGCGCGATGAGCTGCGGGACATGGTGGCCGCAAATCTCGGTTACATTTCTTTCCCGCAGCCGGTTGTAACAAGCCAGCTCACGGGTGTATGATGTGGATTCTTTATGTGCTTTGATCGCGGTCATGGCGCTGGTCAGGTATACGCTGCCGTGAATTCCGCGACCAAGCGGGCCGGTGATGTACAGATCACGCCGGCCGACAAAGGCCTCGGCGCGTTGGTCGGGGAATTGCGGAGATATCACCATGATTCAAACCTCGATATCAGATTCTTTCTCCGCCAAGGTTCGAATTGAACTGCGCATAGCGGGGCGGTGCCTCCCGGTTGCCCAGGCTGGCGGCGGCCGGTTAATTTTCGATGAACCCATTGCGCTTCCCGCAGGTGTTGGCGAATTGGTTGTGTACGTCGACGAGTCTCCGCAGCGGTGGCGAGTGGCATTGGGGAAAAGCCAAGGGCGGACACGTTTTGTGTCTGCGGAGATTGAAGAGATTGTTCGCTCGTAACCATATCTAATCTAATAGGAGACAATAGTTACCCTCCCATCACTTGTCAACACTTCATTATATTTGGAGGTTAAAGGAACCATTTTTCATAGTTGATTTCATCTTGTGCTTCGATTACGATGGTAATGAAGAGGCGAGCGGTTCCGTGGAACAATTTACGCCGTCGGCACCCGTTTGCTGACGAAGCTGATCGTTCAGGAGAATTTATTTGCCAAGGGGTGAACCAAGGCGCATAATCCCGTCACACGTTGGTAGGGTTGCAGGCTGTAGGGGGCAGGTTTTAGGTTACAGGTTGGCAGGGATCGGATGATGCTTGAATTCGGGGACATGTTTGAGGCGGTCACGGGTAATAAGCCCATGGCATGGCAGTGCAGATTGTATGACCAGTTTCTGGCCAACGACATCAAACCTGTTATTGATCTACCCACCGGCATGGGTAAAACCAGCGTCATGGCGATCTGGCTGATCGCCCGCGCCAAACAGATAGAAGAAAAAAGAACTGAGCGATTACCCACACGGTTAGTTTATGTTGTTGATCGCCGTACGGTGGTAGATCAGGCAACTGATTTGGCGCAGAAATTGGTTAAAAATGCGAAGGAAGCCAAAATCGTAACGCCCGCCATCAGCACACTTCGCGGACAATTGGCCGATGATCGGGAATGGTCGCACGATCCATCTAAGCCGGCGGTTATTATTGGCACCGTGGATATGATCGGCAGCCGATTGCTTTTCAGCGGCTACCGCAGTTCATACAAACAACGGCCTCTGGAGGCCGGTCTGCTGGGGCAGGATTCCTTGCTGATTCTGGATGAATCGCATTTATCCAAACCATTCGAAAAACTCCTCGGCACGATTGAACAATTCAACAAGCCCCGTGGCACGGGCGTCCCACCCGTGAAGCCGATGCAAGTCATCCGCATGTCCGCAACCAGCGGCAAATCCGATGGTGACAAGCGGCCGTTCACATTGGAATTCGACGAGAATGGAAAACTCGACGGAGAAGACGCTGACGATAAAACCGTCAACGAGAGATTTAACGCGAAGAAGACTCTTACGATAAGGCACGATTTTGATCGGGCAAAACTTAACGCCGAAATGGCCAAAGCCGCAATAGAGTTGACGGAGAGCCAATCGCTCAACGGTAGACGCATCGTGGTGTTCGTCCGTAAACCGGAGGACGCCTGCGACATTGCGGAGATAATCCGTAAATACAAGTCTACCAAGACCAAACTTGGACCATACGCTGAAACGGTTGCAGTTCTGACCGGTACCATGCGCGGTCTGGAACGCGATGAGTTAGTCAAAAAGCCTGTTCTGCTCCGCTTTCTAAACGGTGACGAGAAGCCCGGCGACAACAATGACACCGCTTTTCTCATCTCCACCAGTGCCGGCGAAGTCGGATTTGATCTGAACGCAGACCACATGGTTTGTGACACCGCACCATTGGATTCCATGATTCAACGGCTGGGGCGAGTGAACCGGCGAGGCAAAGGCGATGCTGCCGTCGTGCTGATCAAAGAAAGCGGGCCTGCCAACAAAACGGACTTCGATAAAGCATGTATTGCCACATCGAATCTGCTTACCGATGGCATGGATGTCAGCCCAAAAGCACTCGCGAAATTCAAGGGATCACTCACCCCCGAACGGGTCCAACAGACATCTTCGCCTACCCCCCCCACAGTCAAGCTCACTGACATCCTTCTCGACAATTGGAGTATGACCACAATCATTGAACCCATGCCCGGCCGCCCGCCCGTTGCTTCATGGCTGCGCGGCATTGACGAAGATCCGCCGCAGACCACCATCGCCTGGCGCGCGGAACTGGATGTCGACGGTTTCGCGGAATTGGATGTTGACGACATCGAAGAGTGGTTCGATGCACACCGCGTGCTGCCCCACGAAACGTTGACGCTGCCGACTTCCAAGGCGGCCGAGACGCTGGTTAAGCGCTGGAAAAATCTAACTTCGGAACGACAGCAGGCGGTGGGTGGGAGAGCGTGCGTCATCGACCGTGGAGGACTGAGACGTATTCTCTTGAGAGACCTGATCGAGAATCTACAAAAGAAACGGGATGATGCTATTATCAACGCCGATTTGATTCTTCCCGCATCTTTTGGTGGAATTAAACGCAATGAGGGCATATTCGATCCCGCTGATAATTCCGATAAAACTACGGATGTGGCGGATGAACCGGGTTCCGGGGGGGAGCAACGATATCGGGCCATCAGGACGGGTGAAACAGAGCAGCCGCTTTTGGCTGATAGCCCGCCGGATTCGAGTAATCTTGCCAAATTCACACTCGACCTGCCGTCAGATGATGATACAGTTCACCAATTGAGCAGCCTCGTTCCCAAGCGGCAGCGGCCTGAATATGGCACGCGGGAGCAGTTTCTTGCCGAACATGTTGCTGCCGTGGAAAAACATGCGGCCGAGATTGTCTGTCGCCTCGCCTTGGCCGAAGAAGTACAAAAGGCCTTGGAATTGGCTGCCAAATGGCATGATAACGGCAAAGCCCGCGAAATATGGCAACGGGCCGTCAAAGGAAATATGACGGAACCTTTGGCGAAATCCGGAGGCACAATGAGACCTGTTGCAGGCGACTACCGGCACGAGTTCGGCTCACTGTGCGAGTTTGCCGGCGGACATGGCGAAAAGCTCGACAGCGATGTTTTTGATCTGGCCATGCACCTGATTGCAACGCACCATGGCCGTAGCCGCCCACATTTTCCAAAGGGCGGGTTTGATCCCGATGCGCGGAAGCAATCGCCGGAAATTGCCGTGAATGCCATGCGCCGTTTTGCCCGTTTGCAGCGTAAGTACGGCCATTGGTATCTGGCGTGGTTGGAAAACCTACTGCGCTGCGCCGACACGATGGCCTCGGCGAATAGTAATGGAGGTGAGAAAAAATGAAAAATCCAACGCCAAATATCACGATTCCCGTTGATCTCACCAACCCCGGCCAATTCTTCGCCTGCTGCGGCCTGCTGGAACTGGCCGACCGGTTATGGTCGGGAGCGGAGGGGTGGTTTGAAGGGGAACACTTTTATATCAACGTTTCGCCGTGCAATCGAAAGGACTGCTCGCTTCCCAAACGGGATAATGGAACAATGGCGTGCGGCACGGCGGGATATTCCCGCAACCTACTCTCTGAACTACTTGCGGAAGTCAGGGCATTGAGACTCGACGTTGGCGACGATGCTGATTCAGACGATGCGGATGACGACAAGGAAGATAACAGCCCTATCCAGCCAATCGAATTGCAATGGAGCGACGGTCGAGCCGCAATCTATCTTGATTGGTGGTCGGAGAAATCCATCAAACCATGGGCCGGTTCGATGAAGGAGCGTGTCATCCTGCGAGCAATGCTCGATGCTATTGATCCAAAATGTGCTGATCCTTTTAATAAAGTAATGGCCGTTTTATATCAATCGCCAAAATTAACGAAAACCGGAAAGCAATCGAAGCCGAAGAAGAAAGAACCGTTCTATTTCGACCCACGTCGTGGCAATAAATCACACCCGCTTGATTGTGGATTTTCTTCCGATACGCACAAAATGGAAGCGGATTGTTGTCCCGCTCTGGAGGCACTCTGCTTCATTGGTTTGCAACGCGCCCGGCCTGCTGCAACTAGCGTTACCAATCAATCTCGGTATACCGTCTGGCCGAAGCTTTCAGAAAACGCCCCGGGTATTCCCGCCAATCTTCTGGGCGCTGTTATCTGCGGCTCCGTGCGATTGCCTCGCTCAACCAACTATATCTTCAATAACTATTTTCGTACCGACCAACGCAAACACAAAACTTTTTCACAGGCTATATTTGAAAGGAGAAATTATGACTAATGGACAAGACCATAAGTACAAGGCGTATGATGGATGGCTGATGAACGACGGCCCTGTGGCACTGGTAATTCGGCAGTACCTTATCCCCGCCACACAGACGGACGACATCATTTTTCCACCCAGTTACGCAAACCCGTCAGAGAAAAAGACTGATCCGCCGGTCTATAACATTGATGGCGAAGGAGCAGCCTCCGTCTGCGTTCTGGACAGTATTCCGTCTCAGGCGAACCGGCTGGAGCCTATGTTCTCGCTGGGAAAATATAGGGATTTGGTGCCACAGGTCGAGATAAAATTTAAGGATGGATTGATCCGCAATCTTTTGGAGATTGGCCACCGTATTGCCGATGCCGCATTTCGCGGCACGGAACTTGGGCCTGACATAAAAAACGCACTCGATGACTTCAAAAAAGATAATGCACTTACCCTTGCGAGGCTCGCCCCGACCTCCTTGATCTTCGGCGCTTGGGATTCGCGAGACAGTCAAGTCAAGATTCCGCGGCTTATTAATTCAATCATTCGGGCGAGAAACGTCGTTCAATTGAAGCGCTCGGCTCAGTATATTCCCGCGATCAATTATGAAAGTGAAGGCCTCCTCCCGGATGATTTAGAAGGGAAGCCATCCGAGGTCGGCCTTGCCGATGTCCCCTCCGTCCACAAGATCGGTGGGGTGCAGGTAAATGGCGAAATTATCCGCGATGCTTCTCTCAATCTGGCGTCCCTGCGTTGCCTGCGCGGGGGTACCCCAGATGAAACCTTGCGGCTCCAGAGGTACATTCTTGGCTTATCCCTGATCGCGGTGGCAGCGGAACCTGATTTGAATCTGCGGCAGGGCTGTCTGCTCACGCTCAATCCCCAAAAGCCTTTTTCTTCCGAACTCGTGGCGCGCAGCGGTCAACGCACCAGCCATGAAATAGATCCAGTCTTTGCGGCTGAGTTTGCCAAAAGCGCTGCGAGGGATTTCGGGGTATACCAAAGCGAAACGAAAATGCTCACATTTGACCCCAAACGTCTGAAGGCTTGGCTGGACGCCGATAAGGATGCCAAAAAAGACAGGAAGATTAGAAAAGCAAAAAAAAATGCTGACGGCGAAAGCGCCAGTAGCGATCACACCGGAGCGGCCGCTCCCCAAGCAGAGGAATCCGCTTGAGCAGCTTTCTTCTCATCACCGTCCGCTGGCTTGACGACCGCTACCATGGCCTGCTGGGTCGCGACGGCCCGCCGGAGTGGCCGCCATCGCCATACCGGCTCCTTCAGGCGATGGTGGCTGGTGCCGCACGCGCGGGCAAACTGGATGGCCTGGCGGATTCATTGCGTTGGCTGGAGAGGCTCGATCCGCCGATAATCATTGCTCCGCCCGCAGGGGCCGGCCAGATTATCACCCGTTTTGTTCCCAATAACGATGGCGACAAAAAGCCTGACCGGCAGAACCGTCTTACGGGAAAGACGTCTTATCCTACAATCATGCTGAACACTCCAGAAGTGCATTATTTATGGCCACTGAACGATTCTGTATCGCAGGCGGATGGGGTCATTGATGCCGCCCGGTGCATCATCTGCTTGGGGTGGGGAATTGATATGGCGTATGCCGATGCCCGGAAAATCAACGAGTCTGAAGTCGGGAAGATACCGGGGATTCGCTGGTATCCCAAGAGTGGCGTCTTGCGTGATGATGGTCTGCTCCGTGTGCCCAAAGACGGAACATTGGATGATCTGCTAACGATGCACCAATCGGCCTTAAACCGCATTGAACACGGTAAGCCCCTGAAGGTAGTGGAAAAACCACAGGTGTTTGACGCGGTATTTTACAGCAGTTCCGGGCGCCCACTTGGCCGGCCATACGCAATATTTGCTCTTCGCCATACGGATGGCGAACCCTTTTCGCACCCTCAGTGCAAGCTGATCCACATCGCCGGCATGGTCAGGAACGCGGCGATAAAGGCGATGGAAGTAAAGAACGGCTTTCCGCCGCCCGGCTTGGAGGATCCTGCACATTGGGTGGAGAATTTCGTCGCCGGCCATCGCAACGGCCGTGATGGTCATCAGCAATTTTCGTACATCCCGTTGCCCTCAATTGGCAATCAACATGCCGACGCCTTGATTCGCCGGGTGATGATTCTTGCGCCGCACGGCTGCGAATCTCATCTGCGGCATTTGGCGGAGCAACTGGATGGATGCCAAATGCAACGCGAAGGCGGTGGGGCGGCACCGATCCTCGAGCGCGTGCGCGGCGACGGCGTTATACACCAATACACACAATGCTCCACAGCTTGGGCCACCGTTACCCCCATCATTCTTCCCGGCCATGATGATCATAAACCTGCCAAGACGAAAAAATTGCTGTTGGCCGCCCTGCGGCAAAGTGGCATCGAACAACCCTGCGAATTTACATGGGGCGCAGTGCCGAATTTTCCGCATTGCCTCTCCGCATATTCGCGCGACCGCCAGGGCCGACCCATAGGATACTTCCGTCCGGACCACTTGCGCCTCCTGACCGCAGTTCACGCCCGGATCACATTTACCGATCCATTCGCCGGTCCACTGGCCATCGGTGCCGGCCGGCATTGTGGATTTGGGATTTGCGCTGTGCCTATTTGAACCCGCCGCCCGGTAACACACCCGGTTGCCGCATATTGGCATAAATCCCGGCGTTATGGCTAACCGGTGGCGCTGCGCGTGCGGAACGGTCACGGGCCGCCGGGCGGCACCGCTACGCCATTGCATAGCGCGGCGGGAAATGGCATTGCATCGCGAATCACGCAATGCGCTGTGGATTATCGGAACGCTTCGTCCCATAATCATGTTTTATTTGGTCATACCACCAGATATGTTGTATTGTCCATATTGTTGCAACCAATAATCGCCGCGATTCCGGCGCGGATATGTTATGCCATGGATCCCGGCTGCGGCATTGCTTTGTGGAGGAAATAATATGACCAATGACCCGGCATCACCGGTGCCGCCGACGGGGCAGGGCGATGAATACCTCTGGCCAGCGCGGCATGTGGCGGAATATGCCTATTGCCCACGATTGTTTTATCTCATGGAAGTGGAGGGAGTGTATTACGCCAATGCCGATACGGAAAAAGGCAAAGCCGTGCATAAACGAGTGGACAAGCCCAGCGCGGGAGGCAATGGCAACGGCCACGCCGTGGCGGCGGATGCGGAATCCGATGCGCTCCCGCCTGATCCGGATAAACCCAAATCCATCCGCAGTCTGGCGTTGACCAGCCAAAGACTAGGATTGACCGCAACGCTGGATCTGGCGGAAATTACCGGCAACGTGGCGGTGCCGGTGGAATATCGCAAAGGGCGGCCACAGTATGCGGCGGCCCCGTCCGTGGCGGATGATCCCGGTGAATCCGGCGAGGCGGAACCGCCCCCGGCCAGCCCCTGGCCGACGGATCGGGTGCAGGCGGGACTGCAGGCGATTTTGCTGGAGGAGGCGGGCTATCAGGTACCAAAAATTACGCTGTATTATGCCGCCGAACGCCGGCGCATTGAATTGCCGGTGGTTGATGCGCTTCGCAAAGAGGCCTTGGACACGCTGGCCGCAGCGCAGGCGTGTGCGCAAGGGCCGCGGCCAGCGCCATTGGTGAATGATTCCAAATGTCCGCGCTGTTCCCTGCAGCCGTTTTGTCTGCCCGATGAAGTCAATTTTGAACGCACGCAGGCGATCAGCCCGCGCAAACTCTGGCCGCCGCGGGATGATGCCATTCATCTCGTAGCGCAGCGCGATGGCGTGCATATTGGCGTGCGGGGGATGTGCTTACGGGTGACGGACAAGGATGGCAAGCTGGCGCGGGAAATCCCTTTGGCCAATCTGGAATCACTGGGGGTATTGGGTGGTGTGCAGGTGTCCACACAGGCGTTAACCGCATTGGCGGGGCAGAATATTGCCGTGGCGTTTTTATCGTCCGCCGGCCGGCTGATTACCATGACCGATCCGATGAACCCGGTTAGCGCGATGATTCGCATGGCGCAGGTGCGGAAGTTTGGTGCCCCGGCGACAGCGTTGGAATTGGCGCGGGCCCTGGTGGCGGCCAAGATTACCAATCAGCGGACCATCCTGATGCGGAACCGGAAAGATCTGGATCAGCGGGCAGTTGATGATTTGCATAATCTGGCGGATCGCGTAATGACGTGCCCGGCGGCGGATGTGTTGCTGGGATTAGAGGGACAGGCGGCGGCAATCTATTTTGCGAACTTTGGCGGCATATTTGATCCGCCCTTTTCACAGCGCTTTGATGCCAATGGCCGCAAACGCCGTCCGCCACCGGATCCAGTCAATGCGGTACTGTCATGGGGTTACACCATGCTGGTGCATGAAGCGGTGGCCGCCTTGCGCCTGGCGGGACTCGAGCCGATGATCGGGGCTTATCATGCCGCGCGGCCGGGCAAGCCGGCGCTGGCGCTGGACTTAATGGAACCATTCCGCCCCTTGATAGCTGATTCGGTGGCGATTTCAGCGATTAACCGGGGAGAGTTGACGGAAGGGCATTTTGCGCAAACTGCGGCGGGGTGTACGTTAACCGATGCCGGTCGCGGGGCGTTTTTTGGTGCCCTGGGCCGACGGATGGATACCGAGGTTACTCATCCAGTGTTTCAGTACCGGCTAAGTTACCGGCGGATGATGATGCTTCACGCGCGGATGGTTTCCGCGTGGCTGGTGGGGGATATTGATACGCTTTCATTTTTAACCACACGTTGAGGGAGGTTGTATGCGGCGCTGTTATCTGGTGTGTTATGACATTTCCGATCAGAAACGCTGGCGGCGGGTATTCAAGACGATCAAGGGATATGGGGAGCATTGGCAGTATTCGGTTTTTTTCTGCGTGCTCAAGGATATTGACCGTGTGCGGATGCAAAGTGAACTGGAGACGGAATTGAATCTCAAGGCGGATCAGTGCATTATCATTGATCTGGGAGCGGATGAAGAATCCGCGCGTGAAGCGGTGGCGGTGTTGGGGGAAAGTTTGCCGCAGGCTCAAAGTGGGGTGGTGGTGGTATAGAAGTCGGTAATAACCAGCGACGAAACGCGGCGCTTAACGAACAGCAAATAACGGCATGAGGCCTGCTGGCTTTTCTTCTGGCCGTGGTATAATCAATCTGGCTTTTCGTGACGGCCGGACGGTTTGCCGGCGGTAGCTGGCAAGCAGGATGTTCCTTGAAAAGTTTATAGCGAGCACGGCGGTAGTGCCGGGGGTATCCGGGTGTGCTCGCGGAGTTGTAAATGCTTGAAGGAAAGGGCGTTATGACTTCCCTGTTCAATCACCGCAGGGCGATTCCTGCGATAATGTGTGCCGCACTCGCAAAGCGCGATGTAACGTGTTACAAATACGGTGCTTGCGAGGCAGGCGATTTCCGCGGCTCATGAGCCGCGGCCCCATTGAAGCCCGACGCACCACCCGTCGATGAGTTCCAATAAGAAATTTCCGCGGCTCATGAGCCGCGGCCCCATTGAAGCAAGACGTGAACCCGTAA
>DAHXLH010000247.1:0-9483 GCA_027366115.1 Phycisphaerales bacterium | reverse complement strand
GATTTCCATGCCGGCGTTGCATGACCCGCATTTTTTCCACTCCGTGGTGCTGCTGTGCCGGCATGATGAAGACGGAGCGATGGGCGTGGTGATCAACCGCCCCTTAAAAATTACCGTTCGGCAGGCATGGAAGCAGATCAGCGAGACCCCGTGCGAATGTGATCATCCGCTGTATCAGGGCGGTCCGTGCCCTGGCCCTGTCATGGCGCTTCATACGCTTCCCGACGATGCCGATGCAGCCATATCTTCCGGCATTTACCTGACCATTAATGGCGACACACTGCAAAATCTCGTCAATCGAAAAATGAATGCCGTGAAATATCTGGTGGGAAATGCCGGATGGACGGCAGGGCAGCTTGAAGAGGAAATCCGCAGTGCTTCGTGGCTGGTCGCGCAAGCCACAACCGACCACGTATTTCACGCCCAGGAAGACCAATGGCTTAATTTGTCGCGACTGGTTTCGCTGCAGGCTTCAAAACAACAGATCAATCCCGGCACAATTCCTTCAGATCCGTCGATGAATTAAATTAACTTCCCGGCGATCGGCAGGGGTCCGACCAGCGGTTTGGCATAACGAATAAATGCGTTACTGATATCGCATCCATCAACAGCAAAGCTGGGATCCAGCGGCTTGGTCTGCCGGGCAACGTTGGTCAAGGCGGTCGGGAAGAAATCCGCTTTGTACGGTTCTTCACTGACTCGCTTAATGGCCACCGATCCACTGGAAAGCCCTTGCGGCGCGCCAATGGCGTATTGCACGGCCATCCGCCCGCATAGGCGAGCTTCATGCGCATCGCTGGAACTGACAATGCCAGGGAAGCTGCGCTGCAGATAGCCGAAGGTATCGGCACGCACGCGGAGCTTACCGCCGGTCTTCTGCTGCAATGGAATTCCCAGTTTGGATTTAACCATTTCCGATAGATAATCTCCCAGCGCACCGGTGCCGGAGAGTTGCTTGTTGCCATGCGCGTCCACTTCGCCGCCCTGCACAGCTTTTTCAGTCACCAGAGAATTTTTATCGCCCACTTTATACCGAATGCCTTCGCTGGCGGCGATCACACAGCGGCCTAATCGGGTGTATACGCGATCGATATCCGCCAGGAATTGGTCATCGGAAAAATTAACCTCCGGCACATAAATCAGATGCGGGCCATCTGAATCTCCCTGCCGCGCCAGGGCGGAAGCGGCCGTCAACCATCCGGCGTCGCGGCCCATGATGATGTCAATTTTCACGCCCTTCAAAGAGCGGTTGTCCAAGTCATCTCCCAAGACCGCCAAGGCCACAAAACGAGCGGCTGAACCATAACCCGGGCAATGATCGGTGGTGCGCAAATCATTGTCAATGGTTTTGGGCACGTGATAAACATGCAACGGATAGCCTTCTTTTATGGCCATTTCGCTGACGATCCGCGCGGTGTCGGCGGAGTCATTACCGCCAATATAGAAAAAATAACCAACATTGTTTTTCTTAAAGGATTCCAGCAGCTTAATGCAATACGCTTCATCGGGCTTATCGCGGGTGGAACCCAGAGCACTGGACGGCGTCTGGGCCACACGCTCCAGCAAATCCGCCGCCACGCCATTTAGCGGGACAAAATCATTATTGATAATCCCACGCACCCCGTGCTTGGCTCCCAAAATACGATCAATTTGCGAGTGTTGATGCAATTCTTCAATAACCCCCACCAGAGACTGATTGATTACCGCGGTCGGTCCACCCGATTGTCCGATTACCGCGTTGCTTTTTCCACTGGCCATGGTTACACCTTTACTATAGTAAACATCCAACTACCAAGACGGAGAAGTATAGATGAAACCTTTTAGACCGACAATACCGCCGACTTCCCGCCCGCAACCGGGAATTCCGCCGAGCGGTCCCGTGCGCCCCGTCCTTGCCGCATGTTGCCGATGGGAAGCATCGGACATTATTCTGACCGTGAAAGTGCATCCGCGCGGCGGAAAATTTGAATTAGGCCGAGTCGTGGGCGACGCATTGCGTGTCAAGGTTGCCGCCCCGCCGGAACACGGCCGCGCCACGGAGGAGTTGCTTGCGGAGCTGGCCGAGGCATTTGGCGTCAGGCCGGGAGCTATTACCCTGATCCGCGGCGCGTTGACGCCCCAAAAGGTGATTCGGATTGCCAATCCCAAAATCGTGCCACCGGAGATCCTTGCGTGATATCAACTACCGCAATTTATTGCAGCTACACCCCGATCGCCTCTCCATCGGACATCAGAATATCTTTCGCAGAAACGCGATGCTCTTTTTTGCGGCCTGCACGGGCTGGTCGGGATAGGTGTATAGCTCCACGGTAAGAAAGCGATCATATTCAATGGCCAGCAACGCTTTTTTCAGGGCCTGCCAATTCATGGTTCCTTCGCCGGGAATCAGGTGATAATGTTTACGGCCGGGAATGTCTTCAATGTGGCAATTCCAGATTCTGCCGCGCAGAAGCTTTAATATCGCCGGAATTTTTTCGCCCAGCACCACCGAATGGCCAATGTCCAGATTGGCTCCGAGCATGGGGCTTTGGAGGTCGTCGATAAGCTGCTTAAGCTCCGTTGCCCATTCGATAAACAACATCGGCTCACATTCCATGCCAATGCGGATATTAAGCTTTTGCGCAACATCCAGAATGGGCTTGAGGTTTTCGACCAGTTGCGCCACCGCTTTTTCCGGGGGCATGGTGGGAAGAGCCTTCCCACTGGTGATGCTGATGTTTTCCGCTCCCACCGCGTGGGCAAATTTGAGCGTGTTAAGAATCATCTTTTTTCGGGCGGCACGCAAAGCCGGCCGCACAGAAATCAGCGAGGGTTCAAAAAAGGGTTCCGGCGGGGCGTGCTTCCAGAAGCCGAAGGTGCAGTTGGCATTGATGTTACTGATCCCAAGCGCGTGTTTTTCCAACTGCCGCCGAATGGCCAGGGCCTCCGCGGCCACAAAGGTTTCAGGATACCAGTGGGGCTTGTCCGCGAGAATTTCCACACCGGTATAACCGGCAGCCCCGATTTCATGAATGGCCCGCATGAGTGACATGCGGGTAAACGCGTTAGTTGAAAAAGCCAGTTTCATTTAAGCTCCGCGAATACACTTCCCGCCCGGATTTATGTACATTACAGTTCCAATAATTCCAGCGCCTCACGCATCTGCCCGGCCAAATGGGAGTCTCCGGATTTTTCGGCAATGGGAATGCCAGCCTCATATTTTTCCCTTGCCTCGACAACCTTTCCCTGCTGCACCAGCGCCCGCCCACACGCGAAATACGCGGCTGCGTATGTGGGGTCAACGCGGAATATGATGTTAAATTGCTCGATCGCCGCATCCAATTGATCGCCTTTCATATATTCCAGCGCCAAGCCATACCGCAAGAAGCAATCGTTGGAATCCGCTTCCAGAAGTTTGAGCAATTGTTCCACACGTTGTGCGTTCATAACCATCCTTTGATTCGCTTGTTTCGCTTGATTCGCTTGATTCGCGGCTTTGGCCATAGAGATACCGTTATTGCGTCAGGACCAGATCATCCCGGTGGATGACTTCTTCATACCATGTGTCCAAGCCGAGCAGCGCGTCAAAATCCTTGGACTTTCGGCCCATTATTTTTTTCACATCCTCGCTGGTGTAGTTGCACAACCCGCGGGCAATAACATCCCCCGAGCCATCCACCACGGCCACCGCATCGCCGCGTGAAAATTTTCCCGCTACCGCGACAATGCCTCCCGCCAACAGGGATTTATTATTTTTCAACGCCTTCACCGCACCATCATCCACGGTCACGGTTCCCAGAGTTTTGGCGGTCAGACCGATCCAGCGGCTGCGCGCCGATAACCGGCGCGCACCGGGCAATATCAGAGTACCAACTTTTTCTCCATCAAGGAGCCGAGACACGATACACGGTGTTTTCCCATTGGCGATGATCACCGGTTCCCCGGCGGTGCGGACGGTGCCGGCCGCCACCAGTTTGCCGCTCATGCCGCCGCTGCCGCGCGTGGATTTTTCCGGTCGTACCATGGCGGCCACCGATTCATCCATAGCCGATACCGTGGATTGCACGTGGCCTTGGTCATCCAATAAACCGTCCACCACAGAAAGTAAAATCAACAAATCGGCCCGCAGCAGATTGGTAATATGTGCGGCGATCAGATCGTTATCTCCAAAACGTATTTCCTCCACCGCGACGGCGTCATTTTCATTGATAATGGGCATGGCATTGGAACGCTGCAGTGCGTGAATGCAATTACGCAAATTCAAATAGCGCAGGCGGTGCTCAAAATCCTGCCGGGTGACAAGAATCTGACCCGCATGCAGCCCATGGGGCTTAAGCGCTTGAGCAAATTGATTGATCAACAAGCTCTGGCCAACCGCGGCGGCGGCCTGCAGCATCGGTAAATCCTTGGGCCGGGCAGACAAACCCATTTCCATCATGCCGGCCCCAATGGCACCGCTGGACACCATCGTGATATGGATGCCGCGCTGTTTTCGCAGGCGTGCCAGATCATCCGCCAAAGCTGAGATCACGGCATGGTCCAGCGCACCGTTTTTATCGGTTAGCGCATTGGTGCCGATTTTCACCACAATGCTGGATATACCTGAAACTATTTCCGCCCGATTCATCTCGGATAACCCTTTCGCCACACGGACAATGTGGTATTTGAGCCTAATGCAATGCTCACATTTCCTCCAGCAATTCGATACCCAGCAAATCGCCCAGGCCAACCCGCAGGACCGCGGCGGTTAAATCACATAATGCCAGGCGGCTTTGCCGCAATTCCAGCGAAGAGGCTTTAAGCACTGGACAGGCCTCATAAAAGGCGGAAAAGGAACCGCATAACTCATACAAATAAGTACATATATAGTGCGGCTTAAGATCGGTTAAGACCGTTGGCACCACATCGCTGAATTGCACAATACGCCGCGCCAGGTCCCGCTCCTGCGGCGCTTCCAGAGTAATGGCCACAGAAGATGGCAACGCTGCGTCGGCCTTGCGGAAAATGCTGCGGATTCGGGCATAGGTATATTGGAGATAGGGACCGGTATTGCCATCCAGCGCCAATAGTCTGTCCCAGACAAACTGATAATCTGAAATGCGATCCTGCCGCAGGTCGGCGTATTTCACGGCACCAATTCCCACCGCCTGAGCCACAAGCCGCTGGGCCGCTTCGGGCATATCCGGATTTTTTTCCCGCACGACTGCATCGGCGCGCTGTACCGCTTCATCCAGCAATTCCCGCAACTTCACGGATTCACCGGAACGTGTCTTAAAGGGTTTACCGTCTTCACCCAGAATTGAACCGAAGGGGGCATGCTGCAATTCGACAGGTCGTTGCGTTACGGGGTTGATATCCCAGTGCGCGGCGCGGAGGGTATCAAACACCATGGCAAAATGTTGCGCCTGCCGCGCGTCGGTGGTATAAATAATTCGATCCGCATGCCAGTCTTGGTCCAGGGGGGCGGTTTGGTCCGGTGTGGATTTATTTTCAACAATGCGGAAATGCAGGGCCGCCAAATCCGTTGTGGCATACAAATACGCCCCATCGCCCTTACGGATAATCAGGGGCAGCGGCTTTTTATCTTTATCCACAAATCCGGGCAGAAATACGCACAATGCCCCTTGAGATTCAGTCACGAACGCTTTGGTTACATCAGGCTCAGACGCGGAGATTTCAAGTGCGGCCTCGTCCGGCCCGTCACCGCCGTACGGGAGCGCTTCCGATAATTTTTGCACAATGGTTGGCAATCGCCCGGCATAAAAACTTTCACCGCGTTCATCAGCTTCCGATAGCGTGATCCCCAGACGGGAAAAAAGCTCTCGGCAATGGCGGCGGCTTTCATCACGAATCCAATGCCAGAGCCGCAGCGCTTCCGGATCGCCGCTTTGTAACGCCACCACAGCCTGCCGGGATTCAACGGAAAATTGCGGATCCGTTTTGTCCCGCTGGGCCGCCTGTTTGTAATAAGAATCCAAGTCGGCAATGTGCGGCATTGCGCCGGTTTCAAGTTTTAAATCCCTGGCGTAACGAATGAGCATACCAAACTGCGTGCCAAAATCACCGACATGATTTTGCCGCACCACCCGCTGTCCCATGAAGGCCGCGGTTCGTGCAAGGGCGTCGCCGAGAATACTGCTGCGCAAATGCCCGACGTGCATTTCCTTGGCAATATTGGGTCCCGCATAATCCACTACGACGGTGGCGCTTTCCGGCAATCTCGCCACACCCGCGCGGGCTTTGACCGCTGGATCGGCAAGCAATTCACCAAGCCGCCGGGCGAGAAACGCGGAACTGATGCGTACATTAATAAATCCCGGACCGGCGATCTGCGGTGATTCGCACACATCAGTCAGCAATGCGTGGCGGAGAATTTCACCGGCCAATTCCCGTGGCGGCCGGCCTAGCTGCCGGGAAAGTGCCATAGCGGCGTTGCACTGGTAATCCGCAAATTTGGGATCCCCGGCTTTTACCATTGGATCACCGGCAAATTCCGAACCGAAGGCCAGACCAATAGCGCGCGAAAACCTCTCTCGCAAAAGACTTTCAATGGACATCAGAATTTACCTTTTTTTCGTTTTTACCGCCGGCTTTTTTATCCGCTTTGGTGCCACGCCGCGGCTTTTCCCCGCGGCAGGCTTGGCCAGTTTTTTGGCCGCCGGTTTGTGACCGGCGATTTTTTTTGCGATGGTCTTTTTAGTCGGAGCTTTTTTGGATCCCGGTCGAGCGGCTTTTACGCGCGTTAGGGCTGGCTTGGCGGTCGGAGCCTTTGACGATTTCTTAGCCTTAGCCGCCCCACTCGTGGCAGTTTTAACCTTGGCCGCTGGTGCCTTTGCACGCCGCGCGGCGCTGGTCGTCACTTTGGCCCGGGCGCTTGCTTTGGGTTTGGCTTTCGCCGCTTTGGCCGTTCTGCCCGCGATTTTCGCCGCCGGTTTTGCCGCCATAGCTTCACGCTTTTTCTTAGAACTCGCCGCGCGGCTCACAGGCGTACTGATTGCAATGATTTCTACTGCCGTTGTTTCCACCACTCCACCATCATCGCCTACCTGCGCGACAAAAAGCTCGTCATCAATAAATTCTTCCACTTGCGGCGCATCCGCATTGTCGCCCTGCCCATCGGAATCCAAACCGCGATCGGCATCAGTCAGAGCTTGGGCAGCCATGATACTCTCAAGCTCTTGCGTCATGTCCAGCGGCGGCGCGGCGGAGGCGGAAGATGCGGGCGATGCGGCGGCGGTTTCCGGCTGCGGCAACTGCCACGTCACGCGCGGGCAATCGCCCCAGAGCATTTCAAGATCATAAAAATTTCGGCTGGCTTCTTCGAAAATATGGGCCACGACATCAATAAAATCGACGACGATCCACTTGGCGGTTTCATAACCGTTGGAGCGCCACGCCGGGAATCCGTTGAGTTTCCCGTGCGCGATCAGCTCATCACCCACGGTGCGCCTCTGCCGATCAGAAGTGCCCGTAGCCAGAAGAAAAAATTTCGTCACAGGTGATTTTTGCCGCAGGTCCAGCAGCACCACATTATGACAACGCGTCTGATCCGCCAAACGGGCCAGATCAATGGCAAATTTCAGTTCAGCGTCGGTGGGTGGTGTATCAGTCATTAGCATTTCCTCGCATTCCATTATATCCCGGTATTGTCCCGCACTATCAGGGTCATGTAAACCCCACTACGCAACGGTGGGAAAACTCCCGGCCGGCGGAACCCGCATGGTGGATCGCCGTTGCTGCCTGGGCAGCTACTATATATTTATACCAGTGAATCGGCAAAAACAAGAGCTAAAACAGGCTGTTATCTTCTTGCACAGGTCGCGCGGGGGGTGTCAGCTTCAAATGCCCATAGCCGGCAGCGGTGAGTTGGCGACCTTTTGGCGTGCGACGAATAAAGCCAATTTGCAGCAGGAACGGCTCAATAACATCTTCCAGCGTGTCGGACTCCTCCCCCATCGTGGCGGCAAGCGCTTCAATGCCCGCCGGGCCGCCGTCATAATCCCTGGCTAATACCTGCATAAACCGGCGATCCAGTGGATCAAGGCCCTGTTCATCAATGGCCTCAAGTTTCAAGGCTTCAACGGCAATCTCCGGAGTAAGTCTTCCTTCACCGCGAACCAGCGCAAAATCCCGCACGCGCCGCAACAGCCGATTAGCCACGCGCGGCGTGCCGCGCGCCCGCCGCGCCACGAGTTCCAAGGCTTCGCTCTGCGCGGGCAGGTCCAATACGCCGGCGGACCGCGTGGCAATCTGCAAAAGGTCGGGCAGGTCGTAATACGTCAGATGATGCACAATACCAAAACGCGAACGCATCGGTCCGGAAAGCAGCCCGGCCCGGGTGGTAGCGCCAATGAGCGTGAAGGGCTGAATTTCCATGTGCAGAGAATTGGCATGCGTGCCGGAACCCATCACCACGTCAATGCAAAAATCCTCCATGGCGGGATACAAATATTCTTCAACAGCCGCCGGAATGCGATGAATTTCATCAATAAACAGCACGTCGCCGCGCTGCATATTGGTTAACATGCTCACCAGTTCTGTGGGTCTAGCCAGGGCCGGGCCGCTGGTAATTTTCGGAATGGTACCGTTAAGTTCTGAGGCAATAATGTGCGCCAAGGTGGTTTTGCCCAGCCCCGGCGGCCCGTGCAACAGAACATGTTCCATGGCCTCGCCACGCTGGCGGGCCGCGGCAATGCTGATGCGCAGCTTTTCAATGAGTTCGCGCTGCCCGATGTAATCATCAAGCTTCTTGGGACGCAGAGTTGGCTGGCCCGGAGTTACCGCCTGATCTTCCGGAAGCGCCTGCCCCGTAATAATGCGTTCACGTGCCATTATCCACCTGCCTTGAGACGATAGGCAGCTTTCATGATGCTGGCCGATGTGGTGAGCGTTGGATCAGCGCGGCACGCCCGGTCGACCCAATTCTCCGCCTCGGCGGAGCGTTCACCTAATGAAATCATGGCTTCAATGGCCGCGGTTTGCTCGTCGGTGCGTGCGGCCGGTACGCTCGCTCCCCCGCCGGAAGTAGCGAATTGATCCACCTTTCCGGAAAGCTCGGCGATGATCTGTTCTGCCGTGCGTTTGCCGATTTCCGGCAGGCTGGTGAGAAATCGCGTGTCTTTCTGGTTAATGGCGGTGGCAATGCGCTCCACGCTCTGGGTTAAAGCTCGTAAAGCCCGGCGCGGCCCGATGCCTTTAACGGTGATAAACTGCTCAAAAAAATCTTTATCCTGCTGCCGGATAAACCCGATGAGTCGCGGTGCAAGCTGCCCGAAAGAGGCGTTCCCTTCCAGGTAATGCAACGTAACAAAACTGATCCGCTGCCCGATGTGCTTTTGCAGGTGCGCAATATCCACCGCGGGTGTGAGCACTTCATAACTGATATCGCCAACAGAAATAATCGCGGCTATCTCGCTGACCGAATCAATGCGACCCTGAATTCTGGCAATCATGCGTACGTCAATCCATTCACGCTTCCAACGGCGCCTTGCTCCCCGTGACATC
>DAHXLH010000160.1:0-8308 GCA_027366115.1 Phycisphaerales bacterium | reverse complement strand
GGGAGCGAGAGGTTTGTTGGTCCGTCATCGGACGGGTTTGGATGAGTTAGAGCGCCATGGCCGTTTCTGAGTATGTTGCGGCCAAAGATTTAAGGTCGCCAGCGCCTCTCGGCGCGCCGGGTGGAAAAATAATTTGTGGAGGGAGGAAGAGAAAGAAGCACGGGGGCTTTGCGCCTTTCGCACGGCGAAAGGCGCAAGGCTCACCCCCCCCTGGAGGGGGGGAGAGACCTGTCCCGGCAATTCGGTGGCTTTGGCTGCTGAATTGTCGGGCTTTTTTATAAGCTGACGGCCCCGCGGCGAAGGTGCGGGATTTACGGTGTGACTCCAGTTCTGACTTTCGGCATCTCGGGCGCCTGGTTGCTGGCGAAAAAGGATTTTTGCGAATACCATAAATAGCCTTAAGGTTTTGTTGAGGTCGCAAATGAAACGAATGCTGAAAAACATCGGCTTCGTGTTATTGCTGGTGCCCGCGCTGGCCATCTTGTTTTTTGGGCCTCGGCAAAAGGCCGGTGTCCCCAAGGGCCGCGTCGTCGTCACCTATTGGGAGAAATGGACCGGGCCGGAAGAACAGCAGATGAAGATCATCGTCAATGACTTCAATGCGACGGTAGGCCGTAAAAAACATATTTTTGTGCAATTTGTTTCCATGGCGGATATCGACAAAAAAACGCTCATTGCCACGGCTGCGGGTGTTCCTCCAGATATCGCAGGGCTTTGGGATAATGACGTTGCGCAGTTTGCATCACTGGGTGCCCTGACGCCTCTGGGGCAACTTGCCCGAGAGCACGGTATCACCCGTAAAACGTATAAAAAAGTTTACTGGACCGCGTGCCACTATCATGGCCGCCTCTATGCCCTTGTAAGTACTCCGGCCGACATTGCCTTGTTGTACAACCGCCTGATTTTTAAGCGTGATGCCGCCAAATTAAGAGCCGCCGGCTTAAACCCCGGCCAAGCCCCACAAACCATCCATCAGCTTGACGCCTATGCCCGTGCGCTGACAAAATTCGGCCCCCAGGGACAGTTGCTGCGTGCCGGCTTTTTGCCCACCGAACCGGGGTGGTATTTTCCAGAAGTGTTTTTCTGGTTTGGCGGCCATATCTGGAATGCCAAGACCGGTAAATTCACCCTCACCAGCCCGCAGGACGTTGCTGCGTATCGCTGGATTGCCAGCTACTCCAAGTGGCTGGGGCCTGGGGCTATTAACTCATTCACGTCTGCCCAAGGTAATTTTGAATCGGCGCAAAATCCGTTCATGCTCGGAACGCTTGCCATGGAGCAGCAGGGGCCATGGATGGCCAATTACATCTACAGTTATGCCAGGCATTTCTCCACCCTGCGCTGGCCCTACGCCAAGGCTTTAACGATGCCTCTGGCGGAGCGAAGGAAAAATTATGGTTGGGCGGTAGCTCCATTTCCATCCGCGGTGCCGGGGATGAAAGATGTTTCCTATTGCGGTTTTGACGCCTTTGTTATTCCGCGCGGCGCGAAACATATTAAGCAGGCCTTTACGTTTATTGCGTACGTTCAACGTCAGCGGGTTATGGAGCGACTCTGCGGCATGATGAGCAAGAATTCGCCCTTACGCAAAGTCAGTAAGGACTTCATCGAACATAATCCCAATCCATACATTGATGTGTTTGAGAAACTCGCCAACAGTCCCAATGCGCGGGGATTGCCGAAAATTCCGATACTGCCTCAGGTGATTGATGAACTCAATACCGAGGCCCAGGCCGTGGCCCTGCTTGAACGCACGCCTACCCGCGCTCTTGAGAAAGCGCAACATCGCTTGCAGCGTGAATATGACAGTTATGAACGCGTCCAGCGATTGCGAAGGGCTGAAAAATGATGTTAAAAATAATTGCGGCAGTCGCGGAACCACACGCGGCACGGGAGGAATCGGCTTAATGATTCAGTGGAGAAACGAGATTAGGCAGACGGCTAAGGGGCTGGCATTTCTTTCGCCCTGGCTTATTGGCTTCGCCGTTTTTATGGCCCTGCCTATCGGTCTGTCGCTTTACCTGAGCTTCTGCGATTATCCGTTGCTGCAACCGCCGGTCTTTGTGGGCCTGAGAAATTACCATGCGATGCTGCATGATTCGGTATTTTGGGAGTCTTTACGAAATACCGGCTATTACGCGCTGTTAACGCTGCCTGCCGGAATGATCATCGCCATCGGGGCGGCGTTATTGCTCAATAGCCGCGTGAGGGGGATTTCCATTTACCGCGCCATTATTTTTTTGCCGTCGCTGGTGCCTCTGGTGGCATCGTCCATGGTGTGGCTGTGGCTGTTTAATTCGCGGCTGGGGTTAATTAATACCATTCTAAGATTTCTGGGTGTTGCCCATCCGCCCGGCTGGCTGACCACCACGCAGTGGGCCATGCCGTCACTGGCGATCATGAGCTTTTGGGGTTTAGGTAACACCATTGTCATTTATCTGGCCGGCTTGCAGGATGTCCCCAAAGAATTGTATGAGGCTGCGGAAATTGATGGTGCCAGCCCGGCTCGGCAGTTGTGGCATGTGACGCTACCGGGTATTTCGCCGGTCATATTTTTTAATTTGATCATGG
Organism: Phycisphaerales bacterium; assembly: GCA_027366115.1. Taxonomy (GTDB): domain Bacteria; phylum Planctomycetota; class Phycisphaerae; order WQYP01; family WQYP01; genus JAMDCX01. Next base: position 5,737 of record DAHXLH010000160.1, on the reverse strand, counting down.
CTATTATCGGTGTTGTTCAGAATTTCACGGTGCCGTATGTCATGACGCAGGGCGGCCCGGACCGGGTCACCTATTTATTTACCATGTACCTGTACGACAACGCCTTCAGCTTTTTACACATGGGCTACGCCAGCGCCATGGCCTGGGTTGAATTATTGATTGTGCTGATTCTTACCGGCATTGCGTTCTGGAGCAGTCGGCATTGGGTTCATTATCAGGGGCGGTGATATATGGCTGAAAAACTTCCGGTCAATATGGTCTCCACGGATTTGCTGCGTGGAAATTTCCCCGCCGCCGGCCCTTCTCAAGATCCCACACCGTCGGCGGATTCCCCCATCGGACCTCAGCGTCATATAGCTCGGCGCATCTTATCTCACGCGTTGCTGCTTATCGCATCCCTTCTTGCTTTGGTGCCGTTTCTCTGGCTTGTGGATACGAGTTTTAAAACGGAATCAAGCGCCACGCAATATCCGCCAACCCTTATTCCCGCGCCTTTCCGCTGGCAAAATTATGTCAGTTTGTTTTCAGAACGGCAGTATCACATGCTGCTTTGGGCCCGCAACAGCCTGACCATCGCCGTGCTGGTGGTGTTGGGTACCACGATTTCCAGTGCCTTTGTGGCGTATGGATTTGCCAAGATTCGCTTCCGCGGTCGCGGCATATTATTTGCGTTAATGCTCTCCACCATGATGATCCCGTTCCCCGTCACCATGGTCTCAATGTTTATTATCTTCAAATGGCTCGGTGATTATACCGGCATCGCCTGGCTGGGAACTTTCCGCCCGTTGTGGGTTCCTTATTGGTTTGGTTCCGCATTCAGCATTTTCCTGCTGCGGCAATTTTTTATCACCATTCCGGATGAACTTTCGGAAGCGGCGCGCATTGACGGTTGCTCTGAGCTGGGAATATTTTTCCGCATTATTCTTCCCCTGGCCCGCCCGGCGTTAAGTGTTGTCGCTCTGTTCGCTTTTCTCGGCGTATGGAATGACTTCCTTGGCCCCCTGGTCTACCTGCAACATTCTCATCAGTTTACCTTGGCATTAGGTCTGGAAGCTTTTCAATCCCAACTCGGCGGCAGCCAATGGAACCTGCTGATGGCCGCCAGCGTACTGGTCATTCTACCCGTGGTACTCCTCTTTTTTATCACCCAACGCACCTTCATCGAAGGCATCGCCACAACCGGCATTAAAGGGTGAGGGGTTATTGCCTTCTACTTTTTTTGGGGCGCGCTGGTTTGGGCGCGCGGAGGATCAGAACGTCAATGGATCCGTTTGAGGTATTATCGCCGAGGCTGTAACGGAATCCTTGTGGGCCGCGCACTTTCCAGGATGCCAGATCGGCCGCGTTGATCAGGGTCGTGTAGTTCATCAGACGCCATTGACCGGGGCTGGGGGTCCCGTGAATGACGACGGTGCCGCGGGCGCTGAAGATACAGGCTCGGCCAATGGTGATCGAACTATGCCCGCGATGCGCGAAAAAGAAATTAAACGTTGCGGTTTTGCCATTCATATCCAGTCCGGCGGCCAGCGTTAACTTTCCGACTGAAAGAGTAAATATTTTGTTCTGTGGGTTCAGCCCACCGCCGCCGGTGATGGAGCCGCCGTTGCCGGAGAGCGTCACGGGACCATGAACGGCACCGCAGCCCGCTATCCCGCCGTGTATACCGGCGGGCTGAAGGCCGTTGCGACGGCTGGGGGTGCCATCGAGCCTGACAGGCCCGGAGCCCGTGGCACCTCCGGCGGCGACCAGCAGCGTAGCGCCGCCGGTGATACAGATGCCGCCTTTCCAGCCGGTGTTATTGCTTCTGATTTCATCGTAGCCGCCGGCATTGCTGAATAGAAAACCGTTGAGATTTCCGCGAGGCGTGCCCGTTGCGTCCGCCACCGGGCCGCCGAAAATGACATTTCCGGGAACTTTGCCGAGGTGACTATCCCAGACGGCGATCAGGTCATGAAAGCCGCAGCGCACCACCTGGGTTTGGCTGTCATTGAATGTCACCGGACCGTTCAGAATCACATTTCCCGGGCCGACATAAATGCTATTGGTGGCGGCATTCACCGCGTTACCCATAGTGCCGAAGAATTCAGCGGGAGCGTTGATGATCAGCGGGTGAACGCCGTTATTACAGAGGGGATCACGGCAGGTCTGGAACCGCAAGGTCCCGGGGCCATTGATGGTAACCGCCGGTCCCCGCGCATCCTGAACCTCGATTCGATCGACATTGATGACCTCGCGACCCCGGGCAACCTCATCGAACTTGATATTCCCTGTATTTCTCGAGGCATCAGTAAACATGGCGGCGTCACCGGGCCGCCAAGCCGAGCCGTTGATCCAGTTGGCGCTATTACGCCAGTGGCCATTGTCGTCCGCCCCGGTCCAGACATCTGTGATGGCCTCATTTTCCCCGGCTCCGGGCCGATGGCTCCCGGCGGGAATAAGAAAACTTTCAACATACGCCGGATTTCCGTTGGCGACATCCTTATCGACAGGGCCAGTACGCGGAGCGATACCGCTGATTTTGCCGGAGGCAGCCTGGCCATACTGCCAGAAATTCCAGTGATGAAATGGAAATATCAGCGGAGAACCGGTCTGCGGATCGGCACCGGTGACATCGGCCATCCACAGATCACGATCAGCAACGCTCCGGCGCAGGTAACTGGCGGCGTAATTGGTGTAGGTATAAATGATGGGCATCACGCCGGTTGCCTGATAGACATCATCGAGAAAGTCATTCACCCAGGCCGAGGTTGCGGGGCTGCCCTCCACTTCAATATCCAATACCGGCCGCAGATAACCGGCGGTCATATAAGCTCCCGCAGTGGAGACGAACAGTCTGGCCTCCGCCCGCGCGCCGCCGGCACCGGGGTCCTTTTCAGGGTGGGCGAAATGATAAACGCCAATGAGCACTCCGTTGGCGGTTGCTCCTGCAATATTGGCGGCGAGTTGCGGGTCCGTATAATCCAGATAATGTCGACTGCCCTCGGTAGCCTTGGTCCAGGCGAACGCCACACCATCTCGGGCGACGGGCCTCCAGCGAATAGTATGTTGGTAGATGGATACATCAATGCCGGCGGTGCGCGACGGAGGCTTGGGAGCCGAGGCACATAATTTCAGGGCGGAACACCCTGAAAGTCCCGCCAGGCAGCTTAGCGCCAGAGTACCAGCCAAAAGAACGCTCAAGCGGCGAACCCAAGGCGCTCGCTTTACCCCACCAATTTGTTCATCAACGGCTAAATACTGCAACACGCGTACCTCCATCGGCCGGACGCCGAAGAATTTCTGAGGAAACGGCCAGCGGTGCGCCCACATGGTTTCCCATGCGCTCGATTCAGGCACGCCGGCCGAACGGCCGATGGCCATATAATAGGGGAAATGGCCGGATTGTCCTGTATGCCCTGTTTTATCCGCGCCATATTGGTAACAAATAAATCTTCGCCAATGATGGAAAGGCTCCTGTTGTCCGGCAAATCGTGGCTGCCGGCTTGAGTTAAGGCGGTTCAGCAGCCGGGTTGGTCGTTAGCACGCGAATTTCCTGCTCGGACAGGACTTTGAATTCATCAGTTGCTTGGGGCGCGCCATCTTTGGAAGCCTCGGTGCCTCCCGTTTTGGAACGGGTTTTGCGTTTAATCTTCAGCTTCCCTGTGCTGCCGCGTAGCGTGTCTTGAAACTGTCGGCGGGCAATTAGCAGGTGATGATAACTCTGGGCAAAGCGATGGGCTTCATCACGCGCAAACTGCAGGAGCTTCAACGCCGCGCTGGTGCGGGAAAGCTTGAACGGCAGGGATCGGCCCTGCATATAAATTTCTTCTTCGCGTTTCGCCAGGCTGATGACCATAGGGGGCTTGACATCCATCTGTGCGAATGCTCCCAGCGCGGCATGAAGTTGCCCCAGACCGCCGTCAATGAGTATGACATCCGGATACAATTCATTGCCATGTCCCGCTTCCCGGTATCGCCGGGACACCACTTCCGCAATACACCGAAAATCATCAATGCCCGTCACCGTTTTTATGCGAAAGCGCTTATAGCCCCCCTTAAAGGGTCGCCCATCCATGAAGCTCACCAGCGAACCAACGGTTGCTTCACCTTGAAAATGGGCAATATCAATGGCTTCAATAGACCGCACCGGTTCATCAAGTTCCAGCACGTTCTGCAATTGCCGCACGCCGGCTTGGTGGTCCTGGAAAAATAATTCCGGCTGCATCACCTTGGCCCCTTTACCGCGATGCGCCAGAGACTTTAAGGCCTTAATCTGGTCTCGTAATTGCGCCGCCTTTTCAAAATCCAGCGCGGCGGAAGCTGCCTCCATCTCGGCGGTCATTTCCTTTAATGCATCGCCCCGGCTGGAATCCAGAAATTTCTTAAGCCTTTCAATATCCTCCAGATATTGCGGGCGGCTGATTTTATCGGCACAGGGGGCGGTGCATTGCTTGATGGCATAGAGTATGCACGGGCGAAAATGCCGCCGCCGGTTATCCTCTTCATAAATTTCCAGGTGACATGTGCGAAACTTAAAGGCCCGCTGCATGTATAAAACCGCCTGCTTGAGCGCATAGCCGCTGATAAAAGGACCATAAAGTTTCGTGCCGCTGGATTGCGGCTTGCGCGTGACATAGACGCCGGGAAAATCCTCGCGTGTGGTAATTTCCAGATACGGATAGCATTTGCCATCGGAAAGCCGCGCGTTAAATCGCGGATGAAGATCTTTAATCAGCCGGCTCTCAATAAGCAGGGCTTCCACTTCTGAATCGCACGTGAGGATGTCAAAATCCACCACGTAATCCAGCAGACGCTGTTTGACGGGGCCTAAATCTGTTGAGGCTATAAAATAACTGCTGACGCGGTCGCGCAGGGATCGGGATTTTCCCACATATATCACAACATCCCGCGCATCTTTAAGCAGATAAACGCCGGGAATCTGCTCCAAGGCCCGGGCTTTGCCGTGCAAGCGAGCCATGCGCGATTCCGTTGCCTCAGTAGGCAAAATGAGCGTTACTTCGCCCACCGGCACTTCCGCGACAATCTGTTCTTCAAAATCCTCGTCCGGTGGTGGCAATTCCGGTTCATTTGTTTCGGAAACTGGTAACATACAATGCTATTATAGGAGGCGGAGGGCCAAGGGCGAAGTGTTATGAAATGGATCACAAAAGGATCAATAGGATGGATTCAAAGCCGCTGACGAAATTTGAGGACCAGATTGTCTTTCAGGGCACACGCGTGGATATGGCCCTGCGCAGCGTCACCACCACTTCCGGCAAGCGTCTGGTTCGCGAAGTAGTGCTACATCCGGGGGCCGTGATTATCCTGCCCGTGTTACAAAATGGTGAAATCGTCATGATCCGCAACCTTCGCCATACCGTCGGCCAATGGCTCTGGGAATTAGCTGCCGGGACGCTGGAACCTCCGGAGCCGCCGGAACTTTGTGCTGCCAGAGAACTTATTGAAGAAACGGGTTATCAGGCCGGCGATATTAAGCCGTTTGGCTGGTTTTACACCTCGCCGGGAATCCTCACCGAGAAAATGTACGCCTTTATTGCCACCGGATTAACCCCCGGCCCGCAGGCGTTGGAAGAAAATGAAACCATTACGGTTCAGGCTCTGGCACCGGATAAAATTCTCGCGATGATTGCCTCCAATGAGATCGTGGACGGAAAAACCATTGCCGTTCTGTTAAAATATCTGATAAGGAATCGTGCCGGCGTGTGAAGGCCGGTGGGAGAACTGCAATTGGAAAGTG
>DAHXLH010000153.1:0-9908 GCA_027366115.1 Phycisphaerales bacterium | reverse complement strand
AGCCCGTAAAAGAGGTGAATTCGCGGCGTATGTCGAATGGCACTGGGAGCATTTCCGCCGCCGATGGCCGCGTCTGGCCTTCCTCCGCGCCGCATGGCAACTGGCCTTCCTGCGGGTGCGGCATTTCCCGACTTGGATTGCAGCCCCCACAATGCCCGCATGGGAACTCGAGCCGATGGAGAAATATCACGCCCGCCGCTGCTACCTGCAGGAGTTGCGTCGCCCGGCCAACTACGAACACCATGGCCTTGTCCGGCGCGACACATGCCGCCTGGCCGACACGGCCCGCGCAGAGCCACCCGCAGCGTCCTCGTCGCTTCCCGCACCGGACCGCACCGTATCCACCGCCGTCCGTGAAGTCCAATCTGAAAGGAGAGTGGAATGCTGAAAAGCTTGCGTAGTTACCTGCGGTTTTACCGCCACCACAGCGCGTCCGAGCTGAGGTACGCGCGGGCCTCGTTCTCGCAGTTCGGTGAGGACCTTTACCTCGTTGAGCAGTTTCCGGGAAAAAGCGATGGGCTATATGTCGACGTGGGGGGATTCCACCCGATACAATATTCAAATACCTATTTCTTCTACCGGCGGGGGTGGCGGGGAGTGGTCGTTGAGCCGCAACAGAGCCTCGCGGACCTCCACGCGCGTTGGCGTCCCAGGGACGAGGTGGTTCGTTGCGCTATCACCGACAGCGAGGGAGAGGCGGATCTGTTGCTTTTTGACGGTTGCTCGGGTATCGATGATGGGCGGTACATGCATACTGAGGGAAAATCATGGCTGCCCCGGACAAGGGTGCGGACGCGACGGCTGGCCTCGGTTCTTGCTTCCTCGCCGCTCCTAGCTGGCAAGCAGATCGATTTTTTATCGGTGGATTGTGAAGGCCACGACGAGGTGATATTGGCAAGCGGTGATTGGAATCGTTGGCGGCCCGTCGTAGTGTTATGCGAAGCGTACACCCCGGAAAAGCAGGGCGTGCTCGGGACGGCAATGGAAGCGCGGGGCTACCGGCAGATCGGCAAATGTGGCCCGACTCTTGTGTATCGCGACCTGAGTTCACCCCTGATCAGTTAGTCCGATCTGGCTGGGCCTGTATTTCCCGGCAAAGTTAACCCAGAGGTGTGGAATAATGAGGGTTCTATTAGTTAGCGCGCTGCGGGATTTGGATCCCCCGTGTGGAGATATTACCTATACCGAAACCCTGCTGCGCTATCCGCCGCCGGGTGTCGAGTATGAGACGCACGCTTCCGCGTTGGCCGCTGGCCGTTTGATTGAACACGCCAATCGCCGCCGATTCTGGCGAGAGCCGGTAATAACGGCTGTAAACAAGATCATCAACATGGCCCGTGCCCGGCACTGGCTGTTCTGGGAGCCGTTCCGGTACTTTTCTGTTGCGCCCGGGGCTTATGATGTCATTCACCTCCACGTTTTCAGTGCCGCTTTTTGGAAAATTGATTGCCCGCTGGTAGTCACCAGCGGAGCACCGCAAACGGATCTCTACCAGGATCGCCGTGGCCATTCGCCCGCAAGAGTGGCGAAAATGTTGCGTGTGGAATCGCTTCTGGCACGCACTTTAGGGGTTAACAGTTGCGCTGTTGCACTGCCTCAGGCGGCCCGGGCTGCGGTGTATACTGCTTATTACCGCGACTGGTTAATTTCACACGGCGTGGTGGGGCGTGAAAAAATTGATGTGGTGCCCATCATGCATGAGCCGGATTTGCGGCCCATCGAACCGCGCGTACCCAGCCGCATCGGCTTTGTGGCCCATGATTTTAAGGCTAAAGGGGGCCAGGTGCTGCTTAAGGCCTTTCAGATCGTGAAAAATAAGGCACCGCAGGTAGAACTTTGGGTTGTCGGCCCGAGCCGGCCCGCGGACGTTGGCGAAATTCAAGGCGTGCAATGGTTGGGGCGGGTCGACCGTGCCCGGTTGCTCGGCGAGGTCATGCCGAGCTTTGATGTTTTCGCCTACCCAACCCCGCACGACTGCTTTTCCTACGTGATGCTCGAAGCCATGGCTGCGGGCTGCGCGATAGCCACAAGTGATTATGTCTCCATGCCGGAAGCCGTGGATTACGGCAAAGCGGGAATGGTCTCGCCGGTGGGCGATCCCGTAAAACTCGCCGAGAATATCACCGCCCTGCTGGACCCGGATAGGAATTTCCATTTCCGCCAGGCCGCCCGGAAACGCTTCATGGAATATTTTTCATGCAGTTCCGTCGGGCCGATGCTTTTGCAAACGTACCAATCGGCGTTGGCAGGGACGGCGGCGGCCGCCAAGGGGAGGCCTTCCGCTTGAAAATCGCCTACGTAACAATGTTTGACGCGACGGACGTGCGCAATTGGAGCGGGACGGACCTGCACATCTGGAAGGCTTTGCAAAAGCAGGGAATTGAAGTTGAACTAATTGGCAACCTCCGGCACGGCCCGTCGCTCCGCCGCAAGCTGCGGAAACTCTGGGGCCAGTACATGCAGCGGAAGGGGTTCCTCCATTTCTGGAATCTCCAGACGGCCCGCGCCTTCGCCAGCGATGTCGCCGACCGGCTCGGCGGCCTGGCCGGCGTGGATTGCGTGCTGAGCCCCACGCCAATCCCCTTGGCTTTTCTCGAGTGCCAACAGCCCAAGGTTCTGTGGACGGACGCGATTTTCTCCGGGCTGAGCCAGTGCCATGAGGAGTTTAACCCCCGTCTCCTCTGTGCGGCCACCGTTTCGGACGCGTGGAGTATTGAAAGGGAAATCTGCCGCAACTGCGATAGGCTGGTCTTTACCTCTCAGTGGGCCGCCGGTCAGGCCGTCGCGGCCGGCGCGCCGGTGGAGAAAGTGGCGGTTGTTCCGTTCGGTGCTAATATTGAGGTCTGTCATAACGAGAGTGACGTGGCCGCCTGGGCACGCCGGCGAGGGTCGGGTCCGGTGCGCTTGCTGTTCGTTGGGGTGGATTGGATTCGCAAGGGGGCACCCAAGGCTATCGAGGTGGTTGGCTGCCTGCGGCAGCGCGGCGCAGATGCCCGCCTTACCATTGTGGGGTGTACCCATCCTCCAGGGGAGAGTCTTCCCGATTTTGTGAATTGCATTGGCTTCATCAGCAAAGGAACCGTCGAAGGGCGTGACCGAATTTCAGCACTTTATCGCGAGAGTCACTTCCTCGTCGTCCCAACGCTCGCCGAGGCATTCGGCTTGGTATTTGCGGAGGCCAGCGCCTTTGGCGTTCCCAGTCTTTCCCACCGGGTTGGAGGGGTGACAACGATTGTTCACGATGATGTGAACGGGAAACTGTTCTGTATGGAGGAACCAACCTCAGCGTGGGCGGATTGGGTGCTCGAGCAATTGGCGATCCCGGATCGCATGGAAAAACTAGCGGGGTCCAGTTATCAGCGGTATGCAGCGCGGTTGAACTGGGATGTCGCCGGACGGACGGTGGCGAAAATGTTGGCCGAGTTGGTCGGCGGGGATTCCGCCGGATCTGGGGGCGGCGGGCACGCTGGGGCTGCTGCGCAGGACGCGGGTGGTACGGCGGGGGAATTCGCGGTGAAGCATGGCTGACGAGCAAAACGGAAATCCGGTGGCTCGTCCTGGGAACATGGAACCTGGAATGCAGAATCTGGAAGTTAGCGGAACCACTGCGGCGGCACCGCCGCCTGCGCCATTGAGCGAGGCAAAGCCGGGAACCGCTGATCCTTTCTTCAGCGGTCGCAAGCATTACCCCGAACTCGACGGCCTGCGCGGACTGGCAATTCTGATGGTGATATTCGGGCACTACCGCCGCCAGTTCCCGGCGTTCGGCTGGCTGGGCGGAATCTTGCAGCACGTGTTTGGCTGGGGATGGATCGGGGTCGACCTGTTCTTTGTGCTCTCCGGATTCCTGATAACCGGGATTCTTTATGACGCAAAGGGCCAGGAGAATTACTTCCGCAATTTTTACGCCCGCCGATTTCTTCGCATCTTCCCGCTTTACTATTCGTTCCTGGCTGCGCTGCTGTTGGGGCTTGCCGCGTTCGGATTCCTGTGGCCCGCCTCCTATGGCCATTCGCCCTCGGCTCACAAGCTCTGGTCCTCCCAGGCCTGGCTCTGGACTTATACTTTCAATATTCGAAGCGCTTTGGCGTATAATACTGTAATTGTGGCTATAGGCCATCTTTGGTCGCTTTCGGTCGAAGAGCAATTTTATTTGGTCTGGCCTCTGGTTATATTCCTTATTCCCTCGCGCCGGCTGGCGCGGGTCTGCGTCGCTATTCTTGTGGTCTCGCCGATCCTCCGCCTCGCGGCTTCGGTCGCCGGCGTTTCCGGCTGGGCGATATACACGCTCACTCCGTTCCGATTGGATGGGTTCGCATGCGGGGCATTGCTGGCCGTCTACCTCAGGGCCGGGGGAAACCTTACGGGAAGTATGGGCGGGCTCCTGAGGGTATCCGGAATATTAGGAATAATAACAATGGCGGCGACGTTCCTGCTCAGGCACCGGTGGCCGTGGATCGCGGACCTCCGTTACAGCGCATTGGCCCTTCTGTTCACCTGGCTGTTGTCCCTGGCCCTGGCTCAGAAGGCGACGCCTGCCCGTCGGATCTGCATGGCAAAGCCAATGCGCTGGCTGGGGAAATACAGCTACGGAATTTATGTTTTTCACCTCCCAATTTTGGAGGGTAGCAAGGCGGTCTTCCGTGGAATTGGTTTGCTCGGGGCGATTTACTCGAGCGCAGCTCTATGCGTGCTCTTCGCAGCTTTTAATGTCACGATCGCACTCTTGGCGGCGTACCTTAGCTACCACCTGTATGAGAAGCATTTCCTGAAACTCAAGAAATATTTCCCAGAGAAGACGGCCGCGATGGCGGCGAGGAGCATTTAGCACAGGGGCCTAGCGTTGGTTTACCGGGGATGCAGGCTGAATGCCGTCCCATAACACCATAAGATTTCGGCGGCCATGTCTCAACCACATTTTCCGGAGCTAGAGGATGCCAAAACTGGCGCTGATCTTTTCTCTGGGTAGCAGAAAAAACGTCAGATCAATCGTTGCTGGATAGGCTACGATACCCCTCAACCGATAAGGTTAGGAGCAAACATGTACCAGACGTTGGCCAGGATATCCAGACGACTGCCGCGATCTCGGAACAAGGTCCGTGCGATGAAGTTGTTGGCCCGCATCATCCCGCCCCGCTGCAATGCCACCGTGCGAATGCGCGATGGTACACTCGTCGTCTTGGACCCACGTAGCCGCACCGAGGGCGAGCCATTTTGGGACGGGGTCTTTGACGAACAGACCGTCGGCGTGCTTGCCGCCTGTCTCACCTTTGGTCCAGTGGCGTACGACGTTGGTGCCAACGTGGGGCTTGTGGCGCTACCACTGGCCCGGCACGCCGCTAGGATTAGCGGAGGCCGTGTCGTTGCCTTTGAGCCAGTGCCCAGCAACGCCCAACGCATCCGTGACGGAATTGTTCTCAACGCCCTTGAATCGGTGTTACGCCTCTTCCCTACGGCGCTCGGGGATTCCGAGGGTAGGATCGAAATGGCCGTCGAAGCGCGGCACGGTGCCACTACCGGGAACGCCATGATGCGCCCCGATACCCCCGGCGACGCGGCTTTGCGGAAGGTATCCGCCACGGTGTCCCGGCTTGACGACCTCGTCGAGCGCGAGCAACTCCCCGCCCCGGACGTGATGAAGCTCGACGTCGAGGGTGCTGAGCCGCTGGTTCTCGCTGGGGCGGCCGCTACGATAACAAGGCACCGTCCGATCATCCTCGGGGAGTTTCACTCCAAGCTCATGCCGAGCTTTGGGAAGACCTTTGCCGAGATTGGTGGCGAATTCCTGGCCCGGGACTACCGCATCTACGCTTTCACCCGCGACTTTCGGCTGGCGCGCATCACGGAGCCTAAGGCCGGCCAGGGAAACGTCCTACTAGTCCCGGAGGGAAAGGCGGAGAAACTTGAGAGCCTGTTCGCTGAGCTGGACCGAAAATCGCCAACGTGATCGTTATCTGAGGTGGGTGCCCCATGTGCGAAGGATTGCGGCGGTCCGGGCCGCTGAAGGTAACTCTCCTCGACCACACCGCGGCACTTAGCGGTGGCGAGTTGGCGTTGCTCGCCCTTGCCGGCGGACTTGATCGCGCCCGATTCCAGCCCGTGGTGTTGTTATTTACCGATGGGCCTTTGGCTGCGGCGCTGCGGGATGTCGGCGTTGCCGTGGAAATTCTGCCCTTGGCGGATTCCGTACGCGGAGCTGGCCGGGGAAGCCTGGGCGTTGGTTCGCTGGCGAAGTTCGGCGCGGTGCTTTCCAGTGCCGCGTTTGTATTCCGCCTGGTGCGGCACATCCGGGCCGCAAAGCCTGATGTTGTCCATTGCAATTCCCTGAAAGCCGATATCCTCGGCGGCATCGCCGCCCGCCTTGCAGGCACCAGGGTAATCTGGCACATTCATGATCGCATAGAGAATGATTATCTGCCTGCGCCGGTGGTGAAAATATTCCGCTTCCTTGCCCGCATGATCCCGCATTACATCATCGCCAATTCGCAGGCAACGCTGGAAACGCTCCATTTGCCATCATCCAAACCGCGTGCGGTGGTCTATCCCGGAATCGCGAAGCCGGAAGCGCGTTCAATGAATCCCGGCGCGCCGGGAAATCTGGAAGGCGACGGTGATTTACCACAAAGACACCAAGGCACCAAGGACGAAGGAATACGATTAGCCACAGCGGGTAAGCCGGCGAGCCTGCTCGCCGATACCTCTGATTCCCGGCGAGCCGGGACCCATACTGACCATACTGCCAATACTGAAAATACTGATAATACTGATAACACCGAAAAAGCCTCCGTATCCTCCGCCACCTCTGTGGTGAGCAATTCCTTCGTGTCGCCTGTCCCGATATCCGGAGCATATGAGTCGCTATCGGGATGTCTTCGTGGTGAACATCCGTCCCCCGTGGTCACTCTCATCGGCCGGATTTCCCCTTGGAAGGGCCAGGATATTTTCATTCACGCCGCCGCCGAAGTGCTCAAAACTTTTCCCAATTGCCGCTTCCAGATTGTCGGCTCTGCCTTATTTGGTGAAAATGCCCTGGAAGACGAACTTAAACAATTGGCTGCCTCATTGGGCGTTTCCGATCGCATCGAATTCCTGGGCTTCCGCAAGGATGTCCCGGAAATCATTTCCGCAAGCTCGTTGGTGGTTCACGCTTCCACGGTGCCGGAACCGTTTGGGCAGGTTATTATTCAGGCCATGGCCGCCGGCAAGCCCGTGGTGGCCACGCGCGGCGGGGGTGTTCTGGAAATTGTGGTGGATGGCCAAACCGGTCTGCTGGTGCCAATGAAGGATGCGCAGGCCATGGCGGAGGCAATATGTAAAATTCTGTCCGATCCGGTGAAAGCCGGAAAAATGGGCGCAGCCGGGAAAGAAAAATTCCTGGAAAAGTTCACGATTGAAAAAACCGTGGAAAAAGTGCAGGAAGTTTATGCAGCCTTCTGGAATGAAGTTGGAAGTAAGAAGTAAGAAGAAATTCACCATAAAGGCATCCCGACAGCAATTCACATGCTCTGGATATCGGGACAGGCTGCACGAAGGATGACGACGGGGGATTTACCACAAAGACACAAAGGCACTAAGACAGTGTTATCAGTAATATCAGTAATATCAGTAATATCAGTATTATCAGTGTTATCAGTGTTATCAGTATTATCAGTATTATCAGTATTATCAGTGTTATCAGTGTTATCAGTGTTATCAGTGTTATCAGTATTGGTCAGTGTTGGTCAGTGTTATCAGTAATAGCAATATTATCAGTATTATCAGTATTATCAGTGTTGTCGGTATTGGTCGGAATTAAGTGTGTTAACAGTGTGTTTTGAGTTGATTGGAGGGGTGCAAAATGGCGAATGGTAATCGGTTGGTTGGTGGGCATCGCCGGGGCGTTGCCGGAGGCGAACCGGCGGTGGCTAATGGAGGGGCGGCATTTAAATTGGCTTATGCGATGGCGCTGAAGGTGGTAAAAATATGCGAGCACCTGCGATCTGAAAAGCGGGAGTATGTGCTGTCCAGGCAGTTGTTGCGCAGTGGGACTTCTGCGGGAGCCAATCTGGCTGAGTCCGGCGGAGCGGTATCCGGGGCTGATCTATCAAACAAAATTGCCATTGCATACAAGGAATGCCAGGAAACAAAATATTGGGCAACTTTATTGGTTGATTCGGGGTATCTGGCCGGTGCAAGCGGTGCGGAGATTATCGCATCGGCGGACGAGGTGGCACGCATACTCTACGCATCCATGCGCACATTGCGCCACTAGAAATAATCCCCGCCTGGCCCTATTGAATCTACTGCCAATATTGCCAATACTGAACCTACTGGCGTCTACTGAAAATACTGCCAATACTGATTAATACTGAAAATACTGAACCGATGAATATTGCTCTTTTTGCTTCCGCTTAGTACCCCTGGTTTCATGGTAAATAAAACTAACATGCACCACAGAGGTAACGGAGGGAACCTGAGGATACGGTAATATGCTAATTCAGGAAGAGTTGACCCATCGAATTATTCAGGCTGCTATGCGGGTACATACTGTGCTTGGGCCGGGGCTGCTGGAAAGCACATATGAGGCTTGCCTTATGCACCAGTTGTCAAAAAATGGAATGATAGTGCGTAATCAAGTTGAACTGCCGGTAATATATGACGGCATAAAACTTGATGCGGGTTATCGTATTGATCTTTTGGTGGAGGACTCAGTGATTATTGAGCTAAAGGCGGTCGATACCATCCAGCCAATTCATAAAGCCCAACTTATTTGTTATCTAAAACTTAGTGGCAAAGAGGTGGGGTTGTTAATGAATTTTAATGTGTTGCACTTACGTGATGGCATAGAGCGGTTCCTTCGACCCCACACGTAACCTCCTCTGTTTACCTCAGCTGCCTCCGTGGTGAATAAAACAATGAATATTGCTCTTTTCGCTTCCGCTTGGTACCCCTGGTTTCATGGTAAATAAAACTAACATGCACCACAGAGGTAACGGAGGCGACCTGAGGATACAATTACATGCTAATTCAGGAAGAGTTGACCCATCGAATTATTCAGGCTGCTAACCTCCGCTGTCCTCAGCTGCCTCCGTGGTGAATAAAACAATGAATATTGCTCTTTTTGCTTCCGCGTTTCATCCTTCCCTTGGTGGGGTGGAGGAACTTTGCCGCCAGTTGGCGCTCGAGCTTATGCGCCAGGGTCACGGCGTCATTGTTCTTACCAACCGCTGGCCGCGGGACTTGCCCGCCGATGAAACCATTGATGGCATTTCCGTTTACCGCCTGCCATTCCGTCTGCCGGAAGGCTCCGCCAAGGCAGCCATCAATTACCATTTAACCCACCGCGGTATTGAACGTGAAATGCTCTCCATTTTACGCAAGCATCAGATTAATGTGCTGCATGTGCAGTGTGTCAGCAGCAACGCCCATTATGCCATGATCGCGCAACAAAAGCTGAATCTGCCCCTGGTGGTAACACTGCAGGGCGAATTGACCATGGACGCCAATCAGATATTCCAAAAATCCCCGCAGGCGCAGAGAATTTTGCGTACCGTGCTTCGGCGAGCTGACGGCATTACCGCTTGTTCGCAACGCACGCTGCAGGATGCCGAAGAATTCTTCGGCCAGCCGTTCAAAGAAAAAGCCCGCGTCGTTTTCAACGGCGTCGATTTCAGTGAATTCGAAAATGTAAAGCCGCATCGTCATGAATATCCGTATATTTTAAGTTTAGGACGATTAGCTCCGCAAAAAGGATTCCATACGCTCATTCAGGCTTTTGGAAAAAGCGGTTTAGCTGATTCAACGGTTCTTGTTATCGGTGGCGATGGTCCGGAAATGGATAACCTCGGAACTCTTGCCAACAATCTTGGCCTTGCCGACCGCATCAATTTTGCGGGCCGCCTCGGCCGCGAGGGGGTAGCATCTTATCT
>DAHXLH010000142.1:0-11475 GCA_027366115.1 Phycisphaerales bacterium | reverse complement strand
AACGTGCTGCCGGAGAATTGCTGCTGGAATTCCCAGTTCGCGCTGCGATTGGGATTGCTGAATGTTGCTACACCATACGGTGTTCCGTTGGCCTGCAAGGCTTGCGCATTGCCCAGGCCATCAAATACATAACGTTCATCTACGCCGGAGATGCGTCCGGTTCCGCTTACGCTCACCACGCCGCGCCGATATGGCGTAAGTTGATTCAGCGTGTTGTAGGCCACCGAAGAAAGTGTCACAGTATTGGCTGGCCCGCTGAAGCCGGGGATCAGGCCCGCCGCCGTCCCATCCGCCAGATCAAATCTTTGCATTGCCGTGACCATATTTTCGGCATTATACGTGTATTGGGTAAACATGTCATAGCTGGTGCTGGTGGTGCTGGTGGTGCGGTCATGGTTGATACGGCGCGGCAGTATTTCCGGGCCGGGCCGAAAATAGGTTACGGATTACGGGTTCCAGGTTCTAATCCACTGAAGCGCTTTTTTTCACCACTGAGGTAAGGGAGGTGATGGAGGATATGAGGCGGGACCGTTGGCTAACTTCAGTATAATTTTCTCCTTGCTCATTAAAATCTCCTCCGTTTACCTCTGCTACCTCTTGTGAATCAACCTCTTCCGGATTCAGTATTGAGCATCATATTCAGTATTTGTCAGCACATTCAGTATTGAGCGGTAAATGCAGTAGACTGCGACAAGTATGGGTACATTAGCCGCGCAAAACTGCGCCGGCGGCGCTTCCGCAGCATTCCAGCTTCCGGGTTCCAACTACTGCAATTACTGCCCAATACTGCATCTACTGCATGTGCTGTTACTCATGTGCTGTTAAGCGGTACCGACGTTATAATTTCGGCGATGAAGGAAAATGACTTACTTGACTGGATCGGCCGCAACGCCAAATCATATCCTTGGGTTCATATTGGTGTGGGCGATGACATGGCGGCGGTTACTCTGCCGGGTGGGGAATTTTCAAACTTGGCTTTACTGAAAATTGATCAGGCGTTGGATCAGGTGCATTTTGATCTGCGCTGCCACCGCCCCGCCGTTGCCGGAAAAAAGGCGGTTAATCGGTGCCTGTCGGATTGTGCGGCCATGGCATGTGTGCCGACGGCGATCCTTATTTCTGTGGCGCTGCCGCAAACGGCGGACACCGCGATGATGCAGGAACTATTTGAGGGCTGCCAGACTGCAGCCGCGGCATTTAACTGTCCGATTGTTGGCGGTGATACGGCGATCTGGGATCAACGCCTGGCGATCACTGTGGCGGCGCTGGGGCTGACATCCCATAAGCCAATTCGCCGATCTGGTGCAAAGGTGGGTGATGCACTGTGTGTTACGGGAAAGCTTGGTGGAAGCATTTTGGGGCGGCATCTGGATTTTGTTCCACGCATTGAGCTGGCCCAACGGCTGGTTGCGGTGATGAATATCCACGCCATGATGGATTTATCCGATGGCCTGGCGATGGACCTGCCCCGCATGATGACCGCATCGGGTACTGGGGCGTGCGTTAACGCGGCATGGGTCCCCATTCATCCCGACGCACTACGGCTGCAGCAGCGTGACAGTAAACCCGCCCTGCATCACGCGTTGTGCGATGGGGAAGATTATGAACTCTTATTTGCTCTTGATTCCGATGACGCCCGGAAAGTGGCGAATGTCGATCCGGAGGCTCCAATTACCATTATTGGCCGCGTAACGGCAACCCCGGGCGAATGGGTTCTGACGGATGACCACGGCCACGCGCAGGCGTGGCCGAATGGTGGATGGGAATATACCGGCGGTGGAACATGAATGTTTATCGGGAAGACACGGCGATTATCACGCGATCAACAGAACAAACCGTGGCCTTGGGCGAACGGATCGGAAAATTCGCCAAGGCCGGACAATGTATTGCGTTGGAGGGGATGCTGGGCACTGGTAAGACCCAGTTAGTTCGCGGCATAAGTCTTGGAGCCGCAGTGGCGGATATTGGATTGGTCAACAGCCCATCGTATGTGCTTTTGAATATTTATGAGGCCGCGCCGGGGAATCCGCAAAGCAAAACCGTCTATCATCTTGATGCCTACCGTGTTAAGAATTCTGACGCCTTCGTAGCCGTAGGCCTGTCGGAACTTCTGGAGCAGGAAGGGATTGTAGCCATCGAATGGGCGTCCCGCGTGCATGATTTATTGCCGGAAGATCATCTGCTTATACAAGGCGAAGCGCTTGATGACACGACGCGCCGCTGGCGGCTAATCGCGTACGGTCCGAAATCCGCGGCGCTGGCGGCGGCGGTAACGGAAAATTCCGCGTGAGCGTTCGCGTGAAGTTTCTTTAATCAATAACTCCACTATAATATGTGGCTCGCACGCGGATGGCCGCGGCATGATGGCGTTCTAATGGAGATTCCGACAATGGCTGGAATGACAATAACGGAAAAGATCATGGCCAAACATTCTGGCCGCAAGCATGTTCAACCCGGAGATAATATATGGGTGGACGTGGATATTCTCATGACGCATGATGTTTGCGGACCGGGCACAATCGGGATATTCCACGAAAAATTCGGACGTAATGCCAAAGTCTGGGACCCGCAGCGTGTGGTGATTATCCCGGACCATTACATATTTACCGCGGACCAGAAGTGCCACCGCAACGTGCAGATTCTGCGCGATTTTGTGCGCGAACAGGGCCTGCCCTATTACTATGACCCGGAATTTGTCAAAAATGAACTGGGCATGCCCAATCCGTATTTGGATCCCAACAAAACAACCTACAAAGGCGTATGTCACAAAGCCTTGCCGGAAGAGGGGCATGTGCGACCTGGGGAAATTCTTCTCGGCACGGACAGCCACACCTGTACCGCCGGGGCGTTTGGGCAGTTCGCCACCGGCGTGGGAAATACCGACGCCGCGTTTACGCTGGGCACCGGGAAAACGTGGCTGAAAGTACCGCCCACCATGAAATTCAGTTTTCACGGAGAAATTCCGCCGTACCTCACAGCCAAAGATTTAATTCTGCTGGTGATCGGCGATATCGGCGTTGCCGGAGCAACCTATAAAACCATGTATTTTGCCGGCGAGGGCATCCGCAGCTTAACGCTGGAAGATCGCATGACTTTGACCAATATGGCCATTGAAGCCGGCGGCAAAAATGGCGTGTGCGATGTGGATGAAAAAACGCTGCAATATGTGCGTCACCGCAGCCGGATCAAAACATGGGACGTGTTTACCGATGACGCCGATGCCCAATACTGCTATGAAAAACAATGGGATTTGGCAACGATTGAACCCATGGTGGCTAAACCGCATTCTCCGGACAACCGGGACACCGCTCGCAATTGCCGGGATGTGAAAGTGGATCAGGCCTATATCGGTAGCTGCACGGGTGGCAAAATTACAGATATGATTTTTGCGGCCAGTATCCTGAAGGGGCGGCAGGTCAAGGTGCCTACGTATGTGGTTCCGGGTTCCACGGAAGTTCATTCAGATATGAAGCGCTTGAATCTTGTGGGCGCTGAAAAAGGCCCGAATGAAAAGAGCGTGGAAGACATTCTGCTGGACGCGGGCTGCAAAGTCGGCCCCAGCGGTTGCAGCGCGTGTCTGGGCGGTCTGCCGGACACCTTCGGCCGCTTAGGCGGTACGGAAGTCTGTATCAGTACCACGAATCGGAATTTCCCGGGCCGCATGGGGTCCATGCAGGCCGCGGTTTATTTGGCCAGTCCGTTGACCGTTGCGGCCAGTGCTTTAACCGGTTACATAACTGATCCAAGAGAATATGTGGTAAAACCCATTCAAACGGGGATGGCCGGCGTGCGGTAATTACCACGACATCGGCACCGAGACATTGTGCGGCGTATAAGCGGAAGACCATTGCAACTGCCATAATTGCGATAGCGGGACGGTATGCGCCGAACCGTCGGTAAACGATACGTTAACACTGCCGATATGCCGATTAATACAGAATCTTCCCATTTCATCTGAGGAACTTAAATTAGAGGCACCGAGTTGAAGATTGGCCGGCACTGGATCTTGCGGCTGCGGGGTTCCATCCACCCAGATTGAATCCAGAAACAATGGTTGATTCGCCACTAACTGGCCACCGCGAACGCGCGGATCCCATGGTGGAACGGGGCCTTGTACTATCACAGCTTTGCCCCGGCTGGTATAGGTGCCCCCAGTAACAATCACACCTTGGATGGTGTCGCCGCCGTGGATAGACAGGTTTCCACCGGCGTAAATGCTACCGGAGATGCTGGTTTGACCGGCAAAGCTGACGTTGCCCAGTACAACAAGGTTAAGGCTGGCCGTTCCCGAACCGTGGGAGGGAAATTGTCCCGATATATCCACGTTGCCGGTTACCAGAAGCGTTCCACTGCCAATAATCTGAATCTGGCCATTAGGATCAAAGCTCCCATTGATGATCTGGTAGGGATTCTGCGAAAAATCAATGACCTTGGAACTGGTTACCGGAGTCGGGTTGTAGGTTTGTTGAATGTATTGAAAGGTGTCCGATACACTTGGCGGTTGCACGTCGGGAATATTGGGAATCTCGGACCCCGATACTTAACATCCGCCGGTCAAACTGATGGAACCGCCGGATTTGAGACTGCCGTAGATAGCGACGTTTCCATTTCCGCCGATTCCCGTCGCTGATGCTATGTCGCCCCGATAGGTCTGATTTCCACCGACAGTAATAGCACCAAAAGACGCGATCAGAGGAACATTATTGCCAGGGTTCACGTAGGTATTCATGCCATAGCTGGAAGTAGCGCCTTCGGCCCAGGGGTATCCTGCCGAATAAGGGGGTCCCGACGGACTTATTTTCCCCCACGCCAGCGTCGCGGTACCGATTCCCGAGGATGGTAGCGCAGCATCCGGACAAAGCGCATTGGCCGCAAGTCCCGTGTTATACCGTGATATCTGCGGGTACCAGTAGTTCCCCGGGGCCTGACAATCAGACGGGAATGCACCACGGTCATTGACCGAATAGGCAATTGCCGCAAGTGAAAGTTGATGCAGATTCGACAGACATGTGGTAACGCGGGCGTACTCTCTGGCACGCCCCAGAGAGGCCAGTAAGATACCTATTAGAATTAATACGCTCACCAGCACAACCAGCAACTCGATAAGCGAAAATCCATGCTTATATTGCGTACAGTTGGATTTCATTTTACCCTTTAAATCAACTTGCGGCATCCAAATAGACCGCGATCGTTCCCGCCGAAAGCTCCACGCAGCGCTCTCGGTGCTTACCACGACATTGGCACGATGACATTCTGCGGCGTAAAGGCAGAAGACCATTGCAATTGCCATAATTGTGATAGCGGAACGGTATGCGCCGACCCATCGGTAAACGACACGTTCACTTCTCCGATATGCCGATTAATGCAGAATCTTCCCATTTCATCGGAGGAACTTAAGTTATAAGCCCCCAGTTGAAGATTGGCCGGCACGGGATCTTGCGGCTGCGGCGTTCCATCTACCCAGATTGAGTCCAGGAATAACGGTTGATTAGAGACTAACTGACCACCGCGAACGCGCGGGTCCCATGGTGGAACCGGACCTTGGTTAATCACTGCTTTGCCTTGGCTGCTGTAACCACCGCCAGTCACAACCTCGCCCTGCAGGTTAATTCCCGTCCCGCTGCGGCCATCTATGGATAGGCTGCCGCCGGCGTACACCGCGCCGGAAATATTGACTTGACCTGACAAACTGACGTTCCCCAAGGCAATGATATTTATACTGGCGGAACCAGAGCCGTTAGCCGGGAAATATCCAGATATATCGACATTGCCGGTTACCAGAAGCGTTCCACTGCCAATGATTTGAATTTGCCCGCTGGGGTTGAAGTTTCCACTGATAATCTGGTAGGGATTCTGCGAAAAATCAATGACCTTGGAGCTTGTTACCGCAGTGGGGTTATAAGTCTGTTGAATGTATTGAAACGTGTCCGATACACTTGGCGGTTGCACGTCGGGAATATTGGGAATCGTTGAGCCTGATACATAGGAACCCCCGGTCAAACTGATTGAACCACCGGATTTGAGACTTCCGTAAATATTGTCGTTTCCATTCCCACTGATACCGGTTGCTGATTCTATATCGCCCCGATAGGTTTGGTTTCCGCCGACGCTAATTGCACCAAAAGACGCGATCAGTGGAATATAATCGCCAGGGTTCACGTAGGTATTCATGCCGTAGCTGGAAGTAGCGCCTTCAGCCCAGGGGTATCCTGCCGAATAAGGGGGTCCCAATGCGCTTATTTTGCCCCACGCCAGCGTCGCGGTACCGATTCCCGAGGATGGTGGCGCTGCATCCGGACAAAGCGCATTGGCTGCCAGTCCGGTGTCATAGCGTGCGATCTGCGGATACCAGTAGTTTCCCGGTGCCTGGCAATCCGAGGGGAAAGCGCCCCGGTCATTAACCGAATAGGCGATTGCCGCGAGCGAAAGTTGATGCAGATTGGACAGACATGCGGTGACGCGGGCGTACTCCTTTGCACGACCCAGCGAAGCTAAAGTAATGCCCGTCAGGATCATGATGCTTACCAAGACAACCAGCAACTCAATAAGAGAAAAAGCCTTATATCTCATTACGCTTCGCATGATATATGCCTCCTAAGACCGCTCCCTCCCTTTACTCAAACCGCAAGCTCGATTCATACACAACTATATATTTACATCTAATGCGTTTGTTACACAACCTTCTATCCGCTCCGGCAGGCTTTGTTGCCCTACCGGCGGGTTACTAGTCCGCGATATTGCGATGATTGTTATATTTGCTGTGCATCGTGGCTTGGTCGGCACATTGAATCATAAAGTCCGTGAACGCCGGATGCCGCCCCGGCTCCGAATTGCGGAACACGATGGTTTGACTGGGTAAACTCGCCTGGGAGCTTTCCCGCGTGGAGGAGTTTCCGGACAAGACAATTTTGATACAGGCCGCCATGATTGATACTCCGCTTAAAACATCCAACGGATTACATCAGCGACCTCCCTGTCACGTCAACATATATCTATTCGGCTACACGATAGCTCGCGGATAACTTAAAACCGGTGAAAATGTGTTAATTTTGTGATAAATAACTCAAGTTTATCGCCGCAGCGTCCCATATTATCGCAGGTTCATATATAATGTCCTTTAATAGTGCCCCAATAAATTGCCATCGGCACGGGAATCCGCTATACCACCTCGTTATGACTCGGCCGCCGCCAACAACGTCTGATAACCAAAAGGACCGCATAGCCTCTCCCGGGGAAGGCTTTCTCTGGACCGGCGCGGTCGTCATGGCGATTTTGGAATTGCTGCTCCTGTTGGCCGTGCAGCATATTCTCTCCGGGCCATGGGCCGATTTTGGCAGATTTATCCGGGTGAATTTTACCCCGCTGATCTGGTCTGGTTTTTTGCCGTTTCTTCTCGGTGCGTTAAGCCGATTGGATCATTTCAACTGGCTTAAAGCGTATCGCTTTCGTCTGGCTGTCTTATGGCTCTGGTCAGTGCCGGCGTGGTGCTTTTTTGATTGGGTCAATTTTTATTTTATGGTAGACCCCGCCACCGGCCTGCACGCATGGAATTACCAGGGGATTCCGGCCAATCCCTTGGATCGCTTTGCCGGTTATCTCTTGGCCTTCGCCGCCATCGCACCGGCCATGCTGCTGACTGCCGAATTATGGATGCGGGTGGGTCTGAAAAAATGGAACTCTCGCCACGGCGTGCGGATCAATCCAACGATGCGGCTTGTTTGCCTTCTCCTGGGAATAGTGTTTTTCGCCGGCCCATTTATTGAGCAAAGCCCAATCGCGGATCTGATGCTGTGGGTGAGCTGGATTTTTCTTTTGGACCCGATTAATTATTGGGCCGGCCGTCCCAGCATCATCGGCGATTGGATCGCGGGTCGCTGGGGACGCACTTTCGCTCTGATGTTCGGCGGTTTAACCTGTGGCTTTCTGTGGGAATTTTGGAATTACTGGGCTTTGGCTAAGTGGACGTACCATCTTCCGTTTCTGGGCTGGTGGCAACACATTCGATATTTTGAAATGCCCGTGCCGGGACTGCTTGGATTTCTATCTTTTGGTGTGGAAATCTGGGTCATGTGGCAGTTCAGTTTACTCGTGTTGCATCGCTTTGTGGAAGGCGAAGAGCAATCCGAACAACTGAATCTGTATCGTTGCGTTTAGAATATCGAGCGGAAAACTTTAGTATCCCGCAGCGCACCGCCGCGTGGGGTGACAATTTTTCATCGCCACTGTAAAGTTGTGCACGCCGCTAAGGAACGGTCCTTTTAGCGACGGCATTTATGCCGTCGGCAGGATTACAATCAAAGTCAGAAGGAGCCAAGACATGTCTGCCGTTGACGAAAATCTCAAACAATTGGGGATTGTCCTGCCCAGTGCTCCCAAACCGGTGGCGGCATACATACCGTACGTGGAGGCCGGCGGACTGATATATGTCAGCGGACAATTGCCCAGCCGGGACGGCAAAGTGTTATATTCCGGCTCTGTGCTCAAAGCCATGGATATTGCAACTGCCAGAGAAGCCGCGCGTCTGGCGACAATCAACGCGCTGGCGGTGGTGCGCGAAGCTGTCCATGCCGATTGGAACCGGGTAATACGGATGGTTCGGCTGGGCGTATTTGTGCAAAGCGATCCAGGATTTGACCAGCAGCCGCAGATCGCCAATGGTGCCAGCGATTTACTGGTTTCCATCTTCGGCGACGCCGGCCGCCATGCCCGAGCGGCCGTTGGTGCGGCGGCATTACCGTTAAACGCGGTTGTGGAAGTGGAATTAATCGTCCAAATTAGGTCGATTTAAGTCATCCGATTTGACACTTGGACATTGCGCGTCTAGCATTTTCCTGTCGCAACTGAATAATGGCGACGACTACTTTTGGAGAACTTGGGTATGGCCAGCGAAAACGTTTTAACTCTCTCGGATGAAAACTTCCAACAGCAGGTTTTGGACAGCGCCCAACCGGTGCTGGTGGATTTCTGGGCTGAATGGTGCGGTCCATGCCGCATGTTGGCACCGACCATTGAAAAAATCGCGGCGGATTACCAAGGCAAGGTAAAGGTCGGTAAAGTAGATACCGATGCCAACCGGAATACCGCGATGAAATTCAATATCAGCGCGATTCCTACGGTGATTCTGTTTAATAAAGGCCAGATTGCCAAAAAGTTTGTGGGCTTGCAGCCCGAACGCGAATTCAAAGCGGCCCTGGATACGCTGACCGCCCAATAAAGGCTGCGACGAAAGACTGCCGCCTCCGCCTGCGCTTTCGATTCAGATGCGCAGGCGTGAGGTTGGGCATCTTAAGGCGGTGTATTGGCTGCGGCCTTATTGTGCCTTGTCGCCTAAACATTAGCTTATTACGGTTATCAGCCTGCGCGGGCTACTTGAACTGCCGCAGCGGCTGATTCGGCGGGCACGAGAACTGCGATAGATTCAGATATTTGGCCTGCGGTTAGATTTATTTCCAGTGTGGCCAATCTGCCGGCCACTCCCAGCTCCACCCCGCGTATGTGTTGCAGCGGCATATACGTGACAACATAACCGAGATTTTGTTGCGGATCTTGAAAAAGCCTTCCCACCGGCGGCTCATCAGAAATTAAAATCAATTCGCGTTGGGTTTGCACCAGCATACCGGCGGGAGACAACCGCCGTTGGAATCCGCCCAAAACAGCAGGCCATGCGACATAAGAATGGACGTTTCTGCCCGGCGGTGTAAAACGCTCAATGGTGCTATGGAATTTCATAGATAGACTCGGCTTAGGTGAACGCGGGCTATCTGGAATTTCCTCACCGATACCGTCGGCCTTTGCCGTCATCTGATCTAACGCAAAAAACACGGCATCCCTGTACATTTTCTCCATGACAGTGTTGAAATAGATGACCACAGCGGGGGAGGAATTACCGCCTCCATGAAGTGCCATACGGCCATCCAGCAACAGAATGCTTAATTCCACCACCGGAGTGCCAGAGAAAGGGCCTGCGAAAGCTGAAATTAGATCGGCCGATCCCTCTTGACCGCCGTGCCCGGACGGCGGCATGGAATGTAGTGCAATCGCCCAATGCGTGCGTGTTAATGCCACCAGGGAAGCTGGTCGGTGGAGATACATGGTGCTGAAAGCCGGACTGAAAATCAGCACATCAGGCGCTTCGGAGCCTTCGCCGAACTGTCGGATCGCTGCCGCCATGGCCGGCGGAGCATTAGACAGATTCTTCAACGCGGTGGCGAATCGGTTGTCAAGTTCGTTCATGGTGCCTCCGTTTCATTTTGCTCCGCTCGCGGATTCTCCGCGGCAAGATCATTAAATGCCCTGGTAAAGAGTTCTATCTGCTGCGTCAGCCGTGCAGCCATTTCGTCCAGTCGCTGCTTAGCCTCCGGCGTCAAGGGCCCGTAACTGCTCATGAATCTGGTCTGCAAATCAAAGACCACTTCCCCTGCCTCCATCAGCGCTGTGCGGAACGCCCAGAGTGCGCTGATTTGCGGGGAAGGAATGATTATGCCGTTTTCCCGCAGTATCTCTGCCATTGCCTGTCGCAATCGTCCAAGTTGCTTGCGGAGAATACCGATTTGGTCGGGCGTCGCATCAGAGATATAACTCCGCAGGGGCGAAGCCGGAAATTCCGGCATCATACGCCACACCGATTCAGTCAATAAGTCATCAACATATTGACATGTCGCCAGTAGTTTGCGCTGATGATTTTCATTGAGTTCAGACATAGAACGATTCTCATAACGTCAGAGCAACCGATTCATAACCAGAATAAGCAGCAATATCAGAAACACCCACGCGGCGTACGCATTGACCACGGCGGGCTTATGAATCCTCGCCAGGAGTTTGGCGGCATAACTTACAGCGCCTGTTAACGGCCGGAGAAACAGCCGATCTACAATGTATCCATCATCCCGCCGTCTGGTAATAGCGGTCCGGAAATGCCCGGCGACGGCTGTGCTGGAATCCTCACGGACCGCCGGCCCGAAAATCGACCGGAATATCACACGCACCGGATTGGAAAATCCTGTGGCGCTGTATGTCATTTCGGCTGCCAGGTGCCGCAGTCCGCCGGCCCACGGCTCTGAAATCGTGACGGCCCGCTTGCGTGTCCCCAATCGCACCAGGAGCCACGTAACAAGCATGATCAACGCCAGCACACCTGCCATATAAAAAGTGGACATGGCATACACCACAGGATTGCTTTTACCTCCCTGATGCAACACCACCAGACCGCGAGCGGGAATAATTTTTCGCCCGACATCGGCCCCGATTTTATCAAAGCCATTCATAAATGCGGGTTGAAATTGTTTATCACCGTGCGGGTGCGAAAAAAATGGCGGAACCAGTGCATCGGCGGCTAGCCTGTGGGTCAGGGGAGCCATGGCCCGGTTGACGGCCGGGATAACCCACGTTGGGCCAATTCCCAGAAGAATGCAGACCACAGCCAATAGGCCCATGGAAATCCGGGCGGATTTTACCGGTTCCATGGCCCGGGCCGCT
>DAHXLH010000135.1:0-9112 GCA_027366115.1 Phycisphaerales bacterium | reverse complement strand
GGTGGCGCGCTGCGCTGTGTGCGAACTGTTGCCATAGGTGAAAGCCTCCGTAGCCAAACATCCTGACCGGCATGCCGCAGCCTCGTGACGCCATCGACCATCCAATAATCGAACCCCGGGCCACGACAGCTTCGGCGCTGTACTAAAACTATCACCGCTAAAGCCGATTGGGTCAAGCGAAAAATAAGCAAAATCTCGACCAGCCGGGAACAGTCCCCGTGGCACCCCGTCAGATGCGATGCTGCCATAGGGTGCCAAAAGCCACAGATATTAGCAATATTCGGCCAAATTAGCGTTTTTTTTATTCTTGATGGGTCGCGTAGGCCGGGGGCATGAATTTATCTGGGGTTGCAAAAAAATGGGAAATATTTTATTGATCGCCCCGCACCAACATGTTACACTCGATGAGACATGATAAGTATCCAGCCGCACAGGGCTGACCGCTTATCTCGCCGCTGATTGGGCCAGTGCGTGATTACGCCACGGTCACACACCTAAGACCTTTCCAGATCGGCGATGGAGAGGAATTTCCCATGACAATGCGAATGAACAGGCAGGCTTTGAGCGGTTGCTCGCTTTTGGCGGTAACCATTTCAGCGCACCTCGCCAAGGCCCAGAACGCCGTTACTTTTACTATCGACGCATCGCAAAATGTCCAAGCCATCTCCCCATACATTTATGGCATTAATCAACCCATTACGTCCGGTTCCAATCTGACGTATGACCGCCTCGGTGGAAACCGCTGGACCGCCTACAACTGGACCAACAACTACTCAAATGCCGGAAGTGATTACAAATATTCCAACGATACATTTCTAGGCGGCGGATCAACGCCCGGCGGAGCCATGATTCCAGGTATTACCAATGCTGCCGCCAACAATGCGGGGCTGCTGCTGACTGTTCCCATGGCCGGCTATGTGTCAACTGCTAAATCCGGCTACGCCAGCCCCACCGCCAATCCCGCAACGTCACCTTATTTTGTCCCCGAATATGCCAGTGCGCCGGCGTCGGTGACAAGTATGTCCACCAATCCGATGTACGAAAGTCAATTTGTGAACTCTGCAAGTACGGCGTCTATTCCGCCAACGAGTGGCCCGGCGCATCCAGCGAACCCTATATCCAGGCCGCTTTTGCCATGTACCGTAACTATAACGGCAAGGGAGCAATGTTTGGTGATACGTCCATATCCGCCGGCACCAGCGATGCGACGGACACATCGATTTACGCCAGTCTGGATTCCAAAGATCCGTCGCACATGGTCGTGATTGCCATTAATAAAACCGCCGATGCCATCACGGTAAACATTAACTTGGATCACACCAGAACCTTTGACCAGGCTCAGGTGTATCAGCTTACCAGCGGTGCTGCCAATCCGGTATTTGCCGGCGATGTAGCGATCACGAATCCCGCCTTTTTCACCTATACCATGCCTGCATACAGCGTGAGCACACTGAATCTTGTCGCGGCACCGGAGCTGGACAGTGGCCTGATCGCGGCTATTGCACTGCTGGCCGCCGCGATCTTGCTTGGCCCGCGCATTTTGCGCCGGCGGCAGTTGGGAGAAATGTAATGACGGCGTGGGCGCAAGATGACGGATGCCTAGCAAAATCTCCGTTTATCATCTCCCGCGCGGCTGATTGGACACGATGACGAAGCCGGGATAATTTAGTCCCGTAGCCAATGCGGCATTGATCACGTGCCCTGCTGCGGTATATTCGCCGACGGTGCCGCTGGTGCGTTCATTGGAGACAAAAATCCTGTTTCTCCACAATGCCAGGCCGAACGGGTTGTGCAGGCCGGAAATCAGCGCGGCGTTGACCGCCTGACCCCAGATGGTGTATTCGCCGACGGTTCCAGCGCCACCGGCCACGACGAACAAGTCCCTTCCCGACACCGCGATGGCATCCGGACCCGCCAGTCGGGAAATCAGTACGGCATGGACCACACGGCCCGCCGTGGTGTATTCGCCAATGGCACCGGAGTTGAAATTTACGATAAATAAATCATTTCCGGATATCGCGATGCCTGTGGGGCCGTACAATCCGGAAATCAGGGCGGCGTTGATTACACGTCCCGAAGTGGTGTACTCACCGATGGTATCCGCACGGTAGTCGGCTACAAACAATTCGTTTCCTGAGATGGCAATGCCGGCGGGGCCATCCAGGTGCGAAATCAGCGCGGCATTAATCACGCGCCCGGAGAGGGTATATTTGCCAATCGTCCCGGTATTTTCATTGGCGACGAATACATCCCGCCCGGATACCGCAAGGCCAAACGTAAGATGCAACCCCGATATAAGGGCACGGTTAATAACCTGTCCCGCGGCGGTGTATTCACTGATCGAATGCTTATTGCCCACCAGAAGCACCGCCGCAGGTGCCAATGCCGGCATCCATGCCGCAGTCAGGAATAGCAGTGAAAGCAGGGTTTTATGGCGAAGGATCATCAGAATCGTCTCCTGTGTGATATTCGTGTGGAAGATACCGTATTTTTTATCTCTTGTGAAATCACCATGCTTTCCACCCCATCGACCGCACCTATTGATTGGACACCAAGATAGGGTTGGGTAATTCAATTCCGCAGGCAACGCGGTCTTGATCACATGATCTGCGGCGGGGAATTGGCCAATAACGCCGCCGAGCGACGCTGGATCGCTCGGGGCAGACAAGATGAGATATGGTTTTTCTTACTTAAGGACTATTGCGGCACGGTATACGACGACGCCCCGCCCATGTATTTCTTTTCCACATCGGGGGTAGGCTCGCTGTTGGGTATGACCGTTCCCGGTGGGCACCAGTAAATGGGGTTGGCGGAATCAAGGTCACTTTTCAGACTGACGTGGCCATCAAAAAACAACATGTTCATTTTGTA
The DNA here is from genome assembly GCA_027366115.1 of Phycisphaerales bacterium. Classification (GTDB taxonomy): domain Bacteria; phylum Planctomycetota; class Phycisphaerae; order WQYP01; family WQYP01; genus JAMDCX01. The sequence goes on along the minus strand of DAHXLH010000135.1, from coordinate 6,241 downwards.
AACACCCGGGCCTGATCCATGGCGATAAGCGTATTCACGCGCGTCCACACCGCCCGTGGAGCGTTTGAAGCTGCCGCTGGAATTGCCGGGGGCAAAGTCCCGATTCCAGGAATCCGAATACCATGTAAAAGCCCCTTCATCAGCAAAGGCGCTGCCGTCAATATTTTCCGTAGTGGTCAAGTCCACGTCCGGTGCCTGTGCCGTGGTGGAATAAGCCGCACCATCAGCCGCAAAGCATTTTTGCGAGGGTTGGCCCACGTTGTTCATGTTAGGCGAATAGGAGTTGGGAACCTGCACATACGGAAAAGTGCAGGTGTAATTGGCGGTAGCGATGGGGTCGAGCAAAAACAAGCCGGCGGCGCAGTAGGATAACATGGGTCCTACCGGTGGCTGAATGGAGGAACTGGAATATGGCACGGCGAGAAAATTATTGGATGGACAGATAAACGCCGGATCGGCGCGAAGAAATTCAAATCTTGCCAGGCGATCTGATTTATTGGCGGCCAATAGATCAGCGGTGTCAGGGGATACGAATCGATGATTCATTTCATTGGAAAGCGGCGTCATCCAATCATATTCCGCACAAAGATTCGGATAATCATATTCCGAATAGGGTGAATGTGCTCCGGTGTTAATGTTGGACCAGAAAAAACTTCCGCTGGTTGCGGGGCTGCCGACAATGGCATCCTGCCACTGCGCGGCATATTCCTCCATGGCCTCGCCGATTGAATGCAAATTGGCCGCACAAACAACCGCCTGCGCATCGCGTTTGGCTTCCGCCAAAGCAGGCAGCAGCAGTGCGATTAGCAACGCAATAATGGAAATAACAACCAACAACTCAATAAGCGTAAAGCCCCGATTTGCAACATTGCGATGTGCGGCTCTGGAACTCTTCGCACCCAGATACTCTCGCCACGCCAGTGTATTGCAAACAGCGGCTTCCAAGTTAATCTTGACGTTCATTACCATATCTCCTGCGATGTAAGTTATTCCCGAAAACACATCTATAAGTCTAAGAACCACCGTTGGATTCAACTTGATATTGATGGAGCCATTTTTCATATTGGGCTTTGGTTGGCGGCGGTGCGGCACCAGGCCGGGGCGGCTTTTCATTCGCCGTCACAAGTCGCCCGGACAGCGGCGCAAAAGTCGGTGTCTTTTTTCCCAGCCAACTATTCAGCAGCACCGGCTCCGGGCGCTCTAAAATGTGTCCACTTTTACTCCAGTAGGAAAAGGATGCCGGATATCCCGTGTGCCGGTGGGTAAATGGCGATAACACGGGAATGGTGTCACCTATTTTAAGTTGATAATGGAATGTTTTTCCGGTAGCTGAATCAATAAACAAGGGACTACCAGAATACCGCTGCGCGGAATTGTGACCAAAATAGCGCATCATCGACCACGCGACTCCGACCAGCGCCATAATCATAATAGCTGTCACCGTTGTTCGGCCCATTGAGGTGTGCAACCAAGCTTGAAGTCGATCCGGCATTGCATGATCTCCGCGGCAAACGTCGATTTTTCGGCGCGATCCGCAAGGATTCGCTCGCCAAGCCGCACGTTCGGCCAAGCCCCGCCCGCAGCCAAGTGCCACGGTCTTGCGGAATGGTAGCCTTGGAAAGTTAATGGAACATTGCAGGCACGTTAAATCTCCGGTAGCCCCGAACCACCAGCGCTTACCACCCTTTTCGACGAGATGATCCAGCCGATCAGAGTTAACGAAAACATATCCTTGCGCTGCTCTAATCTTTATCCGACAGCGATAAAGTCGCTCTTGAATCATGCCTTGGCTTTTAACTGACATTTGTCAGTGGCCAGAGCGGATTTGCGATCATTTTTTTGGGAGGTTTTTTATGCGCGCATTAAATGGGTTCACTATGTCATCGGGTATCCTGGCGGCGGCGGCATTTGCCGCGCTAAGCTCGTCGGCGGCACCGATAACGGCTGCAGTCAGCGGAAGCGCCAGCTATAGTAGCAGCACATCCACCATCACCAACGTGCGGTCCGGTGGGCCAAGTTCGGGATCCAGCCGCATCACTGCCGAAGGCTCCAGCAGCGGCTATTACGCCAACTACGGTGTGATGGATTTCAATGCGTCCAGCCTAGGCGTCGCCTCGGGCGTCAATATCACCAGTATTTCCGGCTTGGGCTTGAACCTCACGGATAAAGATGAATATTTTGCCGCGGCAGGCCCCGTCAATTTTTATCTCAATGAAAACACGAATGCGTTGAGTTCAGCCGCGTATGCTTCCGGCGCGGCGTATGGGGGCGCGGCTCCCGCCGGATCCTTGTATTCGTCAACAAATCCTACCGGTAAGCTATTTCTTTTAGGGACAGAGACCTATACTCCCGGGCTGGCGACCAGCGGCGGAACATCTTCGGCGGGTTATCAGTTTCATTATAATTTCAGCTCCATCCCCGCTGCGTTAAGCACCTATCTGGCGAACCAAATCAACAATTTTGGAGATATTCGAATTCTCGCCACACCAGGCAGCAGCACAACCGCAGCTGATTATCAGGGCAGTCAGGGTGATCCGTCCGGCACGCCGCCTTTATTTGCTCCGCAGCTTACCGTCACCGGGACCACCGCGGTCGCTCCGGCATCGGATGCGGTGTTGTCACTTTCAAATTCCAACATTACCTTTAGCCGCATTGTCAATTCGTCCCCTGCCACCAGTACCCTGACATTGACCAACACCTCCGCCAGCGGCCAAGATGCCGCCATCTATGGTGTCATTGGTCAATCCGGTAATGTGAATGCCAACAATCCGCAAGGCAATGGGGTTGGAACTGCCGGTACTGATCCGCTCGGCCCCGGAGCCAATACGGCCATCACGGTCGGCATAGACGCCTCCAGCATTGAAGCCGGAAGTGTAAACAGCGTCACCGGGCCGGCCACCGCCACGATTGAAATAGTCAATCACAGCAACGCCACTCAGGCACCCCTTACCGTTACCGTTTCCGCCGACCAAGTCGTGGCCAATCGGTACATCAATAATGCCGGTGGATCAGCGGGGGTGAATTTTGGCAACATCTTGATTCCCAACAGCCCAGCTTCGGTTAATCAAGTTACCCAGAATGTCCAATTGACCACCACCAACTCCGCTTCCAGTGTGGCGGATTACACACCCAATAGCCTCACGACCGTTGAGCTTACCGGCAGCACCGCCATTGCCGCCCCCACCGGATCCCAGGCCGCACCGGGACTGCTGCACAGCGCCCCTTATGGAGATAACAGCTATATCACCATGGCGGCGGATCCGAATAACGCCAATACCATTTTTGGCAGCACCACCAACGCCGGCGATCCCGGAACCGAAACCGCCACGCGCAGCGTGACCTATTATGTTCCCGGAACCGATACCGTTGGCGGTAGTTATGTGAATGCTCAGTATTACATCGGTTATGCCAGCTTTGGCTTAACGCAACTGGATTCCGCGATCGGCGCAACCCAGAATCCGACAGGCCGTGTGTATGCGATTGGCAACATCTATCAGCAGGCGCAACTCCAAGATGCACAATCCACCGCCAACAACAGCGTCAGCGGTTCGATCCCAACGACATTTTATGCCCAACTCCAAAACGCCCCGCACACCGCCAACTATGCCCCCGGAAACGATATCGGCCTCCGTGATGCCGCCGTCATCACCACCGCTCCAACCGGTATTGATGCTGCCAATACCCAATATGCCAGTGCGTGGACGCTGGATTCCGCCCTGGCCGCCAACACCAACATCGGCGATGGTCAAAGTGTCAATGCCGCCGACTTTACCCCCGGTCCCACTTTGCAGCCCACACTGCTCAACGGTCAATATCAGGTGCAGATCAATGGTGTGACCGCTGAAAATGATGCCACCGGCTTGGACGGCAACGCTGTTGCCGGGGCCACCGCCAACGATCTGGGCACCCACAATTACATTGTTACCGCCGGTGTAACCGGAAACCTGGGCCATGCCGGAACCGCCAATTCGGCGGCGATTCTGGCCGGTGAATCCTACAATGGCTACAACATCCAGAGAGCCAATGAAACCGGCAGCCAACAGACCCATGTACAGTTCCTCGGTGGAACCGCCAGTGCAGCCACCACGTTGTCCGTGGATTTTGCCAACGCTCCAACCAGCAACACCAGTGTGGTCAGCGATGTGGCCAATATCACCGGTACCGGCGGTGACACGCATGTGGTTCAGATGAGCTACAACCCCAGTTCCATCAGCAACGGCGGTAATAGCCCGACGCTGGCCTGGTACAACGGCTCAATTTATCAGGCCGCCAACTTCGGGAATAGCGGTGGTACAGCCACCGAATATACCGGTGCCTACAATCCTGCCACCGCAGGCGAAAACGCGTTGGGTTCCTATGGCATCAACACCGCCAATGACACAGTCTGGGCTGTGGTGAACAACGGCTCCGGCAACTTCTCGGTCATGCAAAGAACGCCTGGCGATGCAAACGGCGACGGCACAGTCAACTTCACCGATTTCGGTATTCTGCGAACCAATTTCGGGACAACCACGGGTGCCACTTGGAGCCAGGGTGCCTTTACCGGTAACGGGGCGGTTAATTTCACTGATTTCGGCCTGCTTCGGGCGAACTTTGGTTCTTCTGAAACCGTCTCCGCGCCAACCGGCACTGTGGCTGCGGCATCGATGGCCAGAACCAGCATGGCGGCACCAAGCTTCAGTTCCGCTTCATCGTCATCCACGCTGCTGCCGGCATCGGATGTTCAACTTGTTGTAAACACAGTAACCGGCGATGTTCAACTCGTCACCGCAGTTTCCAGCGGCCTGCCCATTGACGGTTACGAAATTGATAGCGCCGGCGGCAGTTTGGTTCCAGGCAACCTGCACAGCATCACCAGCGTGGATTCCAATTTCTTCCTGTTCGATGCCAAAACGACACAGATTTCCGAAGGCAGCTTCCAGACCTACACGTTGAATCCATCGTTTAATCTGGGAAATATTTTCAACGTCAACGGTCCGAGAGACCTCACTTTTATGTGGGGCGATACCAACAGCAACACCTACGGCCCCACCGGCACGGTCGTCGATTATACCGCCGTACCTGAACCAGGCTCGCTGGCGCTGTTTGCGTTGGGTGGCTTGGTAGTGATGGGAGGATTGGCGATTCGCCGTCGAATTAAAATGTAACGCATTCAGCAATACAAGACTGTTCTCCACCCCACCCACGCCCGCCCCCCCCCCCTCTGGTGGCAGCCGCCACCGAAGGGGGACGGGCTGGGAGGTGGGACTAGGCAAAGGATAATCAATGGTAAGCACTCACTGCACACGGACGGCTTTGCCGAGGCACTGCGGTGTACACTCCATCGCGACACGCCTGCCTTGCAGCCGGGCGATGGCAACCCGCAGCAATTTTCGTGTCACCGTGACCGCTTGCCATGAGCCAACTAAGACCCGGTTTCACTTCGGATGCTTCGGATAAAGTGTTTTTCTTCGATGATTTCTAATCGCCGTATTTGAAGGAGTATTATTCATGTTTTCTAAACAAATTCTAGGCGTTCTGTTCGCAGCTTGTGCGTCCGCAGTCATGGGCGGCATTGGCAACGCTTGCACGGTGCTGCTGCCGACATCGGATGTTCAGCTTGCTGTCAACACAGTAACCGGCGATGTTAACCTCTTCACCACAGTTGCTGGCGGCCTGCCCATTGCCGATTATGAAATTGATACCGCCAGCGGCAGCCTGGTTCCCGCCAACCTGCGCAGCATCAGGAGTGTGGATCCCAGTTTCTTCCCGTTCGATGCCAAAACTACCCAGCTTTCCGAAAGCAGCTTCAGCACCTACACATTGAATCCATCCTTTGACCTGGGAAATATTTTTAACGTCAACGGTACCAGAGACCTCACTTTCATCTGGGGCGATACCAACAGCAACACGTATAGCAACGCCCCTGTGGACAACGCCTCCTTTCCTCTCCTCTGTCCCGACACCAGGCTCGCTGGCGCTGGTTGGGGTGGGTGGCCTGACCATGATGGGAGGATTGGCGATTCGCCGTCGGATTCGGGCGGAAAGCCTGCGATAAACCGGGACAAGATTTTTTCTCCGCCCCACGCTCCCGGCCCCTCCGGCTATTCCTTTCGCCGTAGGGGCTGGCGTGAGTGAAATTCTTCCCCGATGGAAGATTATGAATGGTTGGCACTCACGGCGCGCCGACTTGGGTTTTCTTTCTGGATCTCTCAACTTTTTATTTGCCAACCATTGTGGTTGGCATGGAGTGGAGGATCAA
>DAHXLH010000118.1:0-8362 GCA_027366115.1 Phycisphaerales bacterium | reverse complement strand
TGATAATGGCGTGGCCCAGAGCCTGGGCGAAAGCATACGCATAGAAGCGCCCGCCCCGCTGCCTCGCTTGGCCACCGGCAAACCACAACCCAGCACCAATGACATGATGTTCACGCACTTTGGATTATCCGGACCGGCGGTGCTGAATATTTCTGAAATCGTCGCCGAACTGCTGGAAAAATTTCCCGAAATTACCTTGCGCGCCGATTTCCTGCGGCACATCAGCCACGAGGAATTGGGACAGGTGTTCCGACAATGGCACACCGCCGAAGGCAGAAAACTGGTGCGCTCCAAACTCGCGGAACTTATTCCACATCGGCTGGCGGATATGTTTTGCCGCCTGACCGAAATAGATTCGCAGCAGGTCTGTGCCAACCTGACGGGCCGGCAGATGCAGGAACTTATTGAGCACCTCAAAGCCACCGCCTTTACCATTTACGCCACGCGCGGCTTTAAGGAAGCCATGGTCACCGCCGGCGGATAATCCAAAGTGCGTGAACATCATGTCATTGGTGCTGGGTTGTGGTTTGCCGGTGGCCAAGCGAGGCAGCGGGCCGGGCGCTTCTATGCGTATGGTTACGTCTGCCACCGCCAGGCCCTTAAGTTCGGTGATCCAGGTTTGTTTGCACAACAGCGGCACGATGGCCGGGCGAGGTGTGATAATGGCGTGGCCCAGAGCCTGGGCGAAAGCATAGCCATCACCGGTGGTGCCCATGCGGGTGTAACTTTGCCCGCCAACGGCAATCAGCAGAAAGCGGCTGTGAAGTATTTGCCCCGTGTGCGTTGTGACGTGAAATACGTTGGTCGAGGGATTCCATGCGACTGTTTGGGCGGTGCATGGCGCATGGATGTGTACGGCTAATTCCCGCATCCGTTGAACCATGGCATTGACCACAGAACTGGCCTTATTGGAATCGGGATATATTTTGCCGTCATGTTCTTCATGCGTGGGGACCCCGCGCTGCGCAAACCAGTTGCGCAGAGCGGCGTTATCCAGCGTGCGCAGAGCCGGGGTAAGAAATCGACCATTGCGGCCAAATTGTGTAATGAGAAAATCTATATCGCCGGCATTGGTTAAATTACAACGCCCGCCGCCGCAAACCAATACCTTAATTCCCGGCTGCGGGTTTTTTTCCAGAATGGCGATCTGCGGCATGGCTTGTCCGCGGGCGAGCGCGTCTTCACCGCAGGAAATTGCCGCCATCATGCCCGCCGCGCCGGCGCCGAGAATAATGACATCGTGGGTTATTGCGTTATCAAGCATGGGGTGCAATCCGTGGTAACGCAGGCAGCCTGCCTGCATCGGAAAAACGACAAAAGCAGGCGGGACGCCTGCGGTACCTCTCTACTACCGTTGCCCGCGCAGCATGTTACCGGGATAGGCCCCTATATCGAGGCCGGGTCTGATGCTGGGCGCAGTGCGGCGAGATCCTCGGGGATGGCCGTGGGTTCGCCCTTGCGGTTTACGCAGGCGATGGTGCTTTCCGCGGTGGTCAGCAGCAGGCGTGACTGCTGGTTGTAAAGCTCATATACATGATCTATGCGGGCACGGGTTTGCCGCTGGACGCGGGTGACCAATTCCAATTGGTCATCATAGCGGATAGGGCGTTTGAAATTTACACTGATTCGGGCCACGACAAAAATAAATCCGCGGTCTTCCAGATCGCGGTAATTGACGCCCATCTGGCGTAATAATTCGGTGCGGCCCATTTCAAAATAAGGCAGATAATTAGAATGGTGCAAATACCCCATGGGGTCGCACTCCACGTAGCGCACGCGGATGAAAATAGTGTTAACGGGATTCATTGCAGCTTTCTCCTGTTTGGCCGGAGGTCGGTTTATTCTATCCCCGCCAGGCGATTGCCCGGGTCGTTATAAAATAAGGTTCCCAATTTCTCCGGATCAACCTGACCGCGGAACCGTTCCTGCCCATCCACCAGCACCACGGGCACCGCTTTGGCATATTTCTCAAGGAGTTCGGCATTGCCGGTGATGTCTATTTTTTCCATCACTACGGGAACGGATTTTGGCAGGGATAATTCAATGGCCTTGCAGGCGTTATCGCAGATGGGGCAATTGGGTTTGAGGTAAATTGTTACGCGATGCATGTTTTTACTCCGCTATTACCGTGCCGCTGCATCTTCCCGCAGCTACGAGGATTCCATCGGAATACTATACACGCTGGGGCCACGGACTGCATAAAATAAGCATGAGCCTTGACGATCAGGCTTGTGGATGATAGCTTCAAGGGAGTTAGGGACTCTGTATATTGAGCCTCACAAAGGACTGTAGGAGGTCATCTTATGTTCCCACACGTAAATACCCATGCACGAACAGGGATTGTTATGTCGACGGGCTTCGCGTTTGCCATGGCGTTTGCCACGGCCATTTGCGCTGCTGCACAGCCGGGCACGCCGGCTACCACAACCGGCGGTGCCCCGACCACGACTGCGGCAGAAACTGTTGCGGCGACGGCACCCGCGCCTGCACCGGCCAGTGCGCCGGCAACGGCACCCGCAACGGCACCCGCGGTGACGGTGCCCGTGCCGGTGGCCCCATCGGGGGCAACCACCCCTGGCCGGGCAAAAAAGCATGCGAAAAAATCAAAAGTCAGTGTCACCCAATTTGTGGGCCAGATCAACGCCACACATGTGAATATCCGCAGTGGGCCGGGGTTATCTTATTATGCCATTGGCCAACTGGCCCGCGGTGATCTGATCAAAGTTACCGGTGAACGCAATGGCTGGTACCGGTTTGCCGCGCCGGCTGGAGCGCGCTGCTATATTGCCCGGCAATTTGTGAAACTCGGCGCCGACGGCTCCACGGGCACCGTGACGGGCAGTTTTGTTAATGTGCGTGCCGCCAGTGCATTAACGCCGGCCAGCAATTATGCGGTGGTAGATCTCTTGAACACGGGCGCGACCGTTTCGGTAACGGGCCAGACCCCCAAGTATGATATAATCCGTGCCCCCAAGGGTACGGGATTCTATGTTCTGGCGAAGTTTATAGCGCCGGCACCGGCCGGCAGCACCTATGTGACGCCTGAACTGACAATGCCGGCGGGTTTCAAAGGGGCGGGCCTGCCGACCGGATCAACGCCGGCGGCCGTGGCCTCTGCCGCCACGCCAAGCACGGGCGCAAGCGCCCCTGCCGGCGGTGCCGCAGCCCCTGCCAACGCAGGAACCGGTCTGTCGACTCCGGTGCCGCCGATTTCCGCAAATTCCGGCAGGTCCGGCGGGGTTGTGCCGGCGCCGGTTTCACCCACCATGCCTGCCACTGCAAACAGTCCCACGCCCGCAGCGACCTCTCCGGCCACGCCGACCAACACAGTGAACATGCCCGTGGGGGCACCGGCACCGGTCCAATTCAGTGCCGACGCCTTCAGCACTTACAGCCAGTTGACGCGTCAGATGCAGGCGGAATTTAACAAGCCCATTATGCAACGCCATTTACAGCCCCTGTTAACGGGGTTCGAGAATCTCATGAAAAAGCCGCATTTGCCGCACTCTGTTATTGATGGCAGCAACGCGCGGATTAAACTGCTGAAAAAGCAGATTGCTATTCAGGAAATTGTCGCCGCGTCGCAAAAGCACCGGCCGCTGAACGCCGTGCTGGCCCCCTATCAGCAGCAGTGGGAACAGTCGCAGAAGGAGCTTGCCAAAGCGGAAGCCAAAGCCCCTTACATCGCTTACGGAATTCTCAAGACCAGCACCGTTCTGAAAAAATATGCGCTAATGGACCCCACAACCGGCCGCGTTGTGGCTTATCTGGAACCGTCATCAAAAATCGACATATCCAAATTGTTGGGGTCGTATATCGGCGTTAAGGGTGAAGTGGTCAGCAATACAGGGGTGGTGGTGCACGTTATTAAAGTGACCGCGGCTACGATGTTCTCGCAACCGACCGCGGGGCAGTGAATGTCGGTTCGTGTGTTCCCGCGGATTTATTCCGGGTGGACGGAAGTTTCCGACCGTGATTAGCGGCGGTGCAGGAAGTGGTGATAAAAGTGGTAGAAAATTCTGATATTGTTTATCCCCTGCTGGACGCGTTCAAAATTGAATTGCCATCGTGGGGCTTTGCCGATACCGGCACGCGGTTTGGAAAGTTCTTTCAGGATGCCGCCGCCGGTGATATTGATGAAAAACTCGCCGATGCCGGGCATGTGCACAAGTTAACGGGTTCATGTCCGACGGTGGCGGTGCATGTGCTGTGGGATTTTAAAAAAGATCAGGATCCCAGAGAAGTGGCCGCACTGGCGGAACAGCACGGGGTGGCCATTGGATCCATCAATCCCAACGTCTTTCAAAATCAGGAATACAAATGGGGCAGTATTACGAATCGCTCAGAATCCATCCGGGCGGCGGCTGCCGAGCATCTTCATGATTCGGTGAAAATTGGTCGAGCCGTGGGAAGTCAATATCTCTCCCTCTGGTTTGCTGATGGAATCAATTATCCGGGGCAATCGGATATTATTGCGCGAAAACATTGGGCTTCTGAGGTGCTCAAGCAAATTCACGGCCAGATGCCCCATGACATGACCATGCTGGTGGAATACAAACCCTTTGAGCCGGCATTTTATGCCACGGATATTGCGGACTGGGGAATGGCGGCACATTTCGCCCGTGCCGCAGGCCCGCGGGCCAAGGTATTGGTGGATACCGGCCACCATTATCAATCGACGAATATTGAACAGATCGTCGCGTGGCTGCTGGATGAAAATCTGCTGGGCGGCTTTCATTTTAATGATCGCAAATATGCCGATGACGATCTGACCATGGGATCCATTGACCCTTATCAGATTTTCCGGATATTCCATGAAATAGAGAACCATCGTTTCCGAACCGGAGAATTGCCGCCGATTGCCTATATGGTGGATCAGAGCCACAACCTCAAGCCTAAGATCGAAGCGATGATTCAAACAGTGGATATAGCTCAACAGCTTTATATTAAAGCATGCCTGGTGGATCGCAAGGCGCTGGCGGTGTCGCAAGCCCGCGAAGATCTGGTGCAAAGCGAAAATATTTTACGCGAGGCGTTTTTCGCCGATGTTCGCCCGCTGATTGGGGAGTGGCGGAAATCGCGTCATTTGCCGGCCGATCCGTTGGAGGCACACCGCCGCAGCGGCTACGAGGCCAAGGTGGCGGCGGAACGTAAGAAAAAATATGGTTCCAAGGGCGGCGGTGGCTACGCCTGAAGTGCCCAAGCGTCTTTCCGGGAACCGTGTCCGGCCATAACTCGGAGAGGCTGCCATGTCTGAAACAATTCCCACCCAGGAAATTCCGGGCAAGTGGCCCGCCAGAACGTGGCGACTTTTCGCGTTTCTCGCCGGCGGACTATCCTGCTTGAGTTTTCTCACCGGCGCGGGACTATTTTTATTTCCTCCGGGAAACCCCGGCGGCGGGGCAGCCATCAATGGGGTGGCCCTGGTGTTGGCAGGTCTCGCGACATTGAGCGGCGGGGTGGGCATTTACGGATTTAATCGCTACGCGGACCTGCACCCCGAGGACCAGTTCATCGCATTGTGGACCAATGTGTTAGGCCGGGTGCTGGCGATGGTGGAACTGCTTTCCTTTGGGGCGGTCTTGGCCTGGCTCATACTTCACTTCATCGGCGTGCCGGCCTTTACACATTTTCATCATTGAATCGGCCGAAAGCGCCTTAGCCCGAGGCGGCAGCATCGCGGTTGGATGGGGAATGCGGCAACGGAAATCGTTGGAATTTTGGCGGTACGCGCCCCGCGACGGGCCGGGGCGTAGGCGTCATTCAACCAATTTTCGCGGACAACTCAACGCTGCCGCATTGAGCTAATGAAGCGCCATGGCAGGGTGCGCGGTCCAAAACAAAGGTGTCAGGTACCTTTGTTTTAAAAAGGTACCTGACACCTTTTTCCCCGGGGGAGGGTGTAGCGGGGTCATTTCAGCCACGTTTCGGGGTCACTCAATGCTGCCGCATTGAGCTAATGACACGTGGCGCGGTTTTGCGGGCAACTCTTGCGCGATAAACCGAATTCATCATTTACCGCCGGTCCGGCCGAACGCGAATATTAATGTTGCGCATGGCCGGCGCTAGGGAATTGGAAATATTTCCTGCGGTCCCATGGTTTATCAAATTTTCAGCGCGGTCTTCATGGACTGCTAACAATCTTGGGGATAATGCAGGCTCTTTGTGGTTGTGTCGCGGCGGAGTCGCCCATCGCCGCCGCGCTTGTTTTAAGGCTCTTTTTAAGGAGATCGGTTATGGAAGCATGGATCGGCAGAGTATCACAGCAATTCGGTAAGCGGGCCTTTGTGGCCGCGCTGTTGGCAGGAGCCAGTCTGGCCGGAGCGGCCATGGGGACTGCATCCGCGGCATCCGCAGCGGCTTCGGCGACCAGCACCCTGACACCGGCGCAGGTGCAGGCGGAATTACAGGCACTTCAGGCCCAGGTAGCGGCACTGAAAGCCAAAGAACAGAAAACCAGCGACAGCGTGGAAAGCGCCGCGCAGGTCAAGTCCATTGTTCAGGAAGTTCTGAACAATTCTAAATCCCAGTCACAGTATATGGATAATCAGCTACAGGCCGGCTACGACAACGGCTTTTTTATCCGGACCCCAAATAAAGCGTTCAACTTGACCGTCAATGGTTATCTGCAGTTCCGGTACAGTTATGCCGGCGCGGAAGGGCATGCCCCCAATACCAATTACAATACCAGCGGATTTAATTTTCGCCGGGCACGCCTGATACTGTCCGGCAATGTGTTCAAGAATTTTATCTATTGCATTTCCGGTGATTTCCAAACAGGAATCTCCGGCGCAACAGTCGGCAACAACAACGCTTTTGCCATTCTTGATACCTGGGCCGGCTATAAATTCAGCCCGGCGGTTATCTTGCGGGCAGGGTCCATGCTGGTGCCCTTTACTCATGTGGAATATTTCTCCTCCGGAACGGAATTCCCTGATTTCGCGGTTGCGGAAGCTCCGTTTGATCCGGTCCGTTCTGATGCGGTTGATCTGGAAGGACAGCTTGTCCCCCATACATTCAACTACGAGATTCAGTTGAACAATGGCTCGACCTCACAGGACAACGGCAACGTTGGTCCGGGTGGACACTTTGGAAATCGCCCGGCGGTCTATGGCCGTATCAACTTTGCGGGAGCGGGCAGAATTTCCGATTTCAACGATTCGCCGGATATTGAGTGGCATAAGCATCTGGCGTGGTTGATCGGCGCAGCCGCCGGTTATGAATCGCAGAATCCGTTTGCTTCCTTTACCCCGGGCAGCACGACTGCTCCCGCGGGCATCGGTACCTTAAACGGCAATTTGACGCGCTTCACGGTTGATGCGCATGCCAAATACCGCGGGTTCGCGTTCAATAGCGCCTTGTATGCCCAGAACATTGATGGTGCTCCCGGAACAAGCCTGATCGGCACCGGGCACAGCTCGTTGTTTGAAACCGGTTATTACGTTGAAGCGGGCTATTTTCTGGTTCCGCACAAATGGGAAATCGCCGGGCGATATGGTGAGCTTATGTACAACCGCACCAGCCAGCATCAGTACGAAGCCACCGGTGGCGTGAATTACTATATCTTTGGCGAAAATGCCAAAATTCAAGCCGCGGTCACTTATGTGCAGGATGCCCAGTACACTAACTCGAACCTTGGGACCACTGCCGGTTCTAATGATTGGATCGGCCAGATCCAGTTCCAGTTCAAGTTCTAACCCAAATTGGGATAGCAAATCCTCTATTCCGCTATGCGTGAGGCCTGGCATTATGCCAGGCCTCACGCTGTTTTACGGGCGTAGCCGGAATCTTCCGGTTAATAGGGCCGCGAGTCCGTAAATTCAGAATATGCAGTAATGGCAGACATGCTGTGGCCAACAGATTTCCCCGTCCAGCAAAAAAGCGGCGACATCGCTTCCAAAGACTTGCAGGTTCCAGATTTCAAGTTCCAGATTCGTGCGCCCGTTAGCCGCTTTTGCAGTGGAAGCTATTTCAGTTCCACGCTCCAATAGGCGTGGTCGAGGAAATGTTTCCACGTGGCATACTTATCCGATTCCAGGCGGACGTTGATCACCGGGTTGCGGCGTGGTTTAATCGGTGGCTTAAGCAGGTGCATACCCGCCTGATGCGGCGTGCGACCGCCCTTGCGAGCGTTGCAATAGACGCAGGCACATACCAGATTCTCCCAGATGGTTTTCCCGCCCAAAGCGCGCGGCACCACATGGTCCAATGACAGTTCACTGGTTGGAAATTTGCGACGGCAATACTGGCACGCGCCATGGTCGCGGGCGTAAATATTGCGGCGGTTAAGTTTAACGTCCTGCCGGGGCAGGCGATCATAACCCAGCAGACGAATAATGCGAGGTACCGCCAACTCATAACG
>DAHXLH010000104.1:0-3696 GCA_027366115.1 Phycisphaerales bacterium | reverse complement strand
GGCGGCGGCGCCGTGGGCCTGGTGCTCTCGCATTATGGCTTGGTGAGCGATCCAGCCACCTACGCGCTGGTGGGTATGGGAGCCGTTCTGGCCGCGGCCATACAGGCCCCCCTGACCGCCATTATTCTATTATTCGAGCTTACCCAGAATTACGCGGTCATGGTGCCGATTATGCTGGCGGCAGTAACGGCGACGGTAATTCAACAGTTACTCGTGGGGGAAAGTCTATACACGCTGCCGTTAAAGAAACTCGGTGTAAAGCTCGGTTCCGCGGTGGGAATCAGTGCCCTGCAACGCATCGGCGTGGATCAACTGGTTCTGGCAAAAGCGCAGGTAGCCCGCCCCGACGAGCCGCTTTCCAGCATTTTATCGCGCAGCCACCGGGACGGCGTAGAAGATTTTGTGGTAATGGATAAAACCGGAATTTATCTGGGGTTGCTGACTATTGATGACTTGAAAACCGTACTACTGGAGCCGGAAGCCGCCCCCTTGCTGCTGGTCGGGGAAGTAATGCGGGCGGACGTTCCACCGATCAAATTTCATGACACGCTGGATGCCGCTTTGGCGATGTTTGGCCGATTTGACATTTCCCGTCTGGCCGTTCTGGATGATACCAACCCGGCGGATAAAACACCGGGACTGCTGGGCTTTTTAACGCGATCGGAGTTAATGAAGCGGTACCAGCGGGAACTCTCGGGTGATCTGACCGTATAAGGTTCAGGCCGCGGCGATTAATAAAGCGACACCCGCATGTCCTCCTGGAAACGCACAGGTCGCGGGCGAAGGCGGTAAACCTACCCATTGCGGTCATCGGGCGATTCATGGCGTGATCGGTAAACAGCCCAAGTCAGAGCCAGGGCGCATACGGCGCTGACCATCCATGGAATCCATCGTTGATAGCACATTTGTACACCGGTGAAACCCGGAACCGCGGCGGTGATCTGATGCACCAACCCACGATCAAAGGGCAGCACCAGCGGAACAATTAAAAGCGATACCATGTTCATGACCTTGATCAACGGGTTGATCGCCGGGCCGGCGGTATCCTTCAGCGGATCGCCGACGGTATCTCCGGTGACGCTGGCCTTGTGCCGGTCAGACCCTTTGCCGGTCTGTTTTTCCTCATCACGTGGTTCACATTCCACCACTTTTTTGGCGTTGTCCCAAGCCCCGCCGGCGTTGGCCATAAATACCGCCAGAAGTTGGCCGGACAGAATCGCTCCCGCCAGAAATCCGGCCAGCGCCATGACTCCGAGGGAAAATCCCACCAGCACCGGCGTCAATACCGCCAGAATACCCGGCCCGATTAATTCTCTTTGAGCCTCAAGCGTGCAGATATTAACCACCTTGCCGTAATCCGGTTTTTTAGTGCCGGCCCAGATTTCCTTGTCACGGAATTGCTCCCGGCAGGTTTGCACAATTAAAAAAGCCGCCCGACCCACCGCTCGAATGGTCATGGCGCTGAATAAAAACGGAACCGCCCCACCGATCAGCAATCCAATAAATAAAAGCGGATCGGAAAGATTTAATATGCCCGATACGCCGCGATAAACGGCTTCGCTTAAATGAGCATGATCCGAGCGTCCCCCGGAACCGATAATGGTAATAAACGATGCGAATAAACTCACTGACGCAATGACCGCACTGCCGATCGCGATGCCCTTCGTGATGGCTTTGGTGGTGTTGCCCGTGGAATCCAGATCCGACAGCACCTCCCGCGCCGCCTGATATTTTTGTTCGCCCATCTGCTGCCGGTCATACCCCATTTCACCGATACCATTCGCGTTGTCCGCCACCGGGCCGAACACATCCATGCTGATGGTGTTACCCGTCAGGCTTAGCATACCAATGCCGCACATGGCCACACCGTAGGCGACACAAATAGGATTCGTATGGGAAAATATCATTACACTGGCGAGGATGCTGCCGGCAATGATGAGAATCGCCATGACGCTGCTTTCCAGTCCTGTGGCCAAGCCCTGAATAATGTTGGTTGCATGGCCGGTGGAACACGCCCGTACCAGACCACGCACCGGCCCATGCTCCGTGCCGGTAAAATATTCCGTGCTTAAGTTTAACAGCACCGCAAGAATCAAGCCGACAATAGCCGCCGCCGCCGGGCGCATATCCAACCCCGCCACTCCCATGGACGCCCAACCCGGCGTATGGGCCTCAATGGCGGAGAGAGAATGGTTGACGGTTAATGCCGCAGCATTGAAACGCAGGTAAAAAAAACCCAGCAGACAAAATCCGATGGTGCATAAAATGGCGCCGACGCGGAACCCGGAGTTTAACGATTGCATCGCCTCTTTGACGCCGCCTTTGGCCGGCGCGCGGACGCTGGAGGTGGAAATGATATCGGATATCACACCAATAGCCTGCGCCAGAAGCGGAAATAATACGCCCTTGCGGCCGAAGCTCGCCCAACCCAGAATCATCGCCGCAACGAGCGTAACTTCATAACTTTCAAAAATATCGGCAGCCATTCCCGCGCAATCGCCGACGTTATCTCCCACATTGTCGGCGATGGTGGCGGCATTACGCGGATCATCTTCGGGAATATCTTTTTCAATTTTTCCAACCAGATCCGCCCCGACATCCGCGGCCTTGGTATAAATGCCGCCGCCTACACGCATAAATAGCGCAATAAGCGTTCCGCCGAAGGCGAAGCCCAGCAACACATCGGGCGCACGATCACCGTAATACATAAATATAAAGGTGGCCCCCAGCAGTCCCAATCCGTCAATTAAAATGCCGGTTACCGTACCGGTGCGATAGCCCAATCGCAGAGCCTTGCCAAAGCCTTCATCAGCTGCGGCCGCCGCTACGCTTAAATTTCCGCGCGTGGCCAAGAACATGCCCACGGTTCCCACGGTCAGCGAAAATAAAGCCCCGCACACAAAGGCCAGCGCCCGACCAATCGGCAGACTCGCACCGAGCTGCGAATGCCAGTTGGCGGTTAACAGCAGCAGCACGGCGATAAGGGCTATAATCGGCAACAGCGTGTTACGCTGGCGTGTTAAGTAGGCCTTGGAACCTTCGCGAATAGCCCGGGCGATATCCTGCATGCGCGGCGTGCCCTTATCCGCCCGACTGACAAAACCCATTAGATACGCGGCATAAAGCAACGCCAGAATGGCTATGCCCGCGACGGCAAACAGTGCTGTTCTTTCATAGACGGAAAAATGCGGCGACCATAAAAAGCCAAACGGCGTAAAGGTCGTTCGGTGACCCGCCGATGGGAAATTCACCGTGCGCGGGCTGTTTCCCGGACCGCCGGAGGCGTTGGCTACAAACCACAAGCATGCCAGCGCACAAGCAAAAAAACCAAACCGCCGAAAGCGCCGAAAAGTGTCGACAAGTCGAACCATCTTCCACCGTCCTGAAAAGAAACTTAAATTGCCGGGAACCTGTCCGAGTAATCGCAATCCCGGCCATTACTCGGACAGGTTCCCATTACAATCACATAGGATGACCGAATTGTCAACTTTGGGTATGCTAAGAGCCTGACCGAGTAATCGCCGGGTGCGATTATTCGGTCAGGCTCCCATGAGTGCTGTTATGGATCAGGAACTGCTGAAGCGTTTGGCCGGGAAGTATATCTGGTGGAAATCGCCGGAAGAAGCCGTGGCCTATCCGCATCGTATCATGGCGCAGGTTATGAACATGGGGGATTTTGATGATGTAAGAGAATTG
>DAHXLH010000095.1:0-4520 GCA_027366115.1 Phycisphaerales bacterium | reverse complement strand
CTGTAATCTATAAAACATATTATCATATATATGACTACACGTCAAGCCGTCGGAAAATTATGTCCGTGGGGAAGTCGGGTTACTTGGACAGGCTCCTAGGAAAATTGGACTCGCATTTCTCGCCTGTCGCAGGAGGGGGCGTTTTATGCTGCTGATAAATTTTTCCGGGCAAGCCCTCGCGTATTTTTGTTCCGTGGGAAATCGCAGCTTGACTGCCCTCTTCACGTCCAAAGAAAAGGGGCCGGAGGTGCTCTGGACAAGGACTGGGGGATTTTATTTCCACCTTTTTGCCAGCCAAAAAAAAGGAGGCGATCATGGTACCATCAAATTTGGGTATTATTCCTATCCGCCTATGAAACGTCAGTTCAAGCTTGGACCGTGCGAACTGGCGCTGTTTGGACTTGAACATTCGACCGGGCTCGCCTATGATGCCGCCCGTCGCGAGATAATTGCGGTCCAGGAACTAACAAAAAATGATGGTGCGTGGATGTCGGCACGATTCGACTCCTCGCCGAATAACAGGGCCGTCCCGAGGGTCATAGCAATTCAGCAAGGCACCGCTTCTGTCGTTGCCGGGGGACACGGTATTGGCGCGGTCGATAGCGTCTTTTTATTCGAACGGCAGCTCCGCAGACGGGATGTTGCGACCTTTAACACCTCGTTAAGGGCGTTGACGGTCGGGGGCGTGCGGACGATGCATGTTGGGCCAAAAAGAATCAACACCGCGCTCCAGGGATTGTATGGTCCCGCACCGACATCAAAGCAGGGTGGGCTGTCGCGCAACGCCAAGAGGGTCACCGCTTTTCTGCAATGGGTGGGCGGTGGAGCGCCGGAGTGGTACCGAAGTCCGAATGCCAAATACGTCCGCGCCATCGTCGGGGCCTCGCTGACTCCTCTCGCCGACGCGTGGGACAGCCCTATGGCAAGGTTCAAGTCCGGCTTTCGGTACCGGCCACCCGCGCTCAAGTGAGGAACTTATAGTGACTCTTGTGTGTAGGTATAACGGTCCAGGTGCGCCGTGCAAAGGCGAAGTGTTCCAGTCCCGATGTATCGGGACAAGTCTCCCGAGGGCAATCGGGATAAAGGCCGTTGCGACCGGGAAGCCATCCCGGCGGCAGTGGCAGTCCCGATACATCGGGACCGGAGCTTGGGAGACAAGTGGCGGCGTGTGGCCGCCTTGCGAACTGGCAGGCCGTAAGGAAATGAGCATCGTTGAAATTGTGAAATGCTCCCGCCACACTTTGTGGCGTTTTGGTGGCGTTTGGTATTGCGACAGCCTGCAATGTCGTAAGAAAACAAAAATCCGATCGCTTGCAAAACACAATGTTTTCGCGGTATTATTAACTCCGCTACAGGGGGAATCGCAACGGACTGGGAATCCCGCTATCAATGGGCCATTCATTATTTTCTTTCCGACTCCAGTTCAATCCGCACCGACGCCATTACCGCCAACTTTATTGATTGTTGTGGGTTCGAGCTTTACCGGCCGCTTTTGATGTGCCTGACGATTTTAATGGAAAAGTCGGGTTACTTTAACCGCAACAGGTATCCGGCGATTCCCAAGCCGATGAGGGCCATGATAATGGCTACGCCGCCGGCGAGTTCCCAGCGCATGGGTTTGGCTTTTTCGCCGGAGTGGAGCCGGCGAATCAGGCCGGCGAAGCGTGTGGCGGCCGCGATATTTACGGCCACGCCCAGGAGGACCAGTGCAATACCAATCCATACGGATGCGGATTGATTGGCCTGCACTTTCATGTGAATATCTTTTATTTCCGCAAGTTTCTGCAAAAATAGTCCGAACTTGGCCACCACAAAACCAAAACCCATCAGGGCCAGACCCGTGCGGATCCACGCCAGCATGGTACGTTCGGCGGCCATTTCCGTGGCAGGATCGACTTTAACATCGCCAGGCGTCGTCATGCGAGTTCCTTATGTGAGGCGCGAAAATTCTGCTCCATAAACATTTGTAGATATTTGCCGGGGCATGAGGTGGGCGTATCGGCTAATTCCCGGTGCGTGGCAACATTGATGGGGCGGAATGCGTCGCGCATAAAGTTCAGCAGAGCGGTTAAGGCGGTTGTCTGTTGTGTGGTAGGCGTTTGCAAATCAAAATTTCCCAATACAACAATACCGGCGTTATGAGCATTATGGTTTCTTACATGCGCACCTTGAAATCGCAGACCGCGAAGCTGCCAGATACGGCCCAGCCGATCCACGGCAAAATGATAACCGATGTCCGCCCAATTTCGCCCGGCCGGATCGCGGTGCAAGGTTTGTATTTCCAACAGATGCGTGGCGGTCGCGGCAAAATCATCTGTCAGAAACGGATCGGGAAAACCCGTATGATGCACGGTCACGTCGCTTAACGTGCCCATGGGCAAAAGATTTTCCAGGCAGGGGCCGGTGGTGGTAAAGGCACTGCGTCCAACCAGCGCAAGCGATTTCAAAAGCGCCATGCCCTTCTGCGACGGGTTGGCGCCGGGGAAAAACTCCGGCTTGCCTGGAATCTCACCTGATGCCATACCTTCAGCGCCTCATTGTCCTGCCGGCGCAAAGGTAAAGTGCTGGCCACCAATGGCTGCCTGCACCATCAGCCCATCGAGCGGAAGAGTAAAGACGATCACACCGTACTGATAATTTGCCGCCGTACCCGCACCGCTGGCCGCCGCAACGGCAGTGGCCCGCGCGTCAAACGTGGTTTGTCCGGATTCAAATCTTGTTAATGCGTATTGATCGCGGAAAAGAATTAGCTCGGCGAAACTCTGTCCACCGATTTGTGCACCGATATTCACCTGTGTCATTTTGCAATAGCCCAGCAAGTGGCCCTGGCGGATTACTTCTCCGCGCCCGGATGCCCCGCCGATTCCAATAGCCCCGGCACCCACGGATGGCAGAATAGTGTAAGCGTAAGCCGAGTGAATCCATTGATTCATGCCGGGCCGAGCTTCTTTGAATTGTGCCAGCGCGTCGCTGCAGCGCTGTGAAAGATATTCTCTACCTACTTGGGTTACTGGGGTGGTTGGTCCATAGGAGCAACCGGTCAATAAGGCCGCCACGGCGACCATGGGTAGGAACTTTATTTTTGCGATTTGCATGATAGAAACTCCTGTAATAACAAAACGCTCAATATCCTCTCCGTATTGTATGCTATCCGACCGCTTTGCAAAGTTTTTTTGGGGTTACTGGGGAATCGTATGGGTTTTTCGGCGGTTTTTCGATATTTTCCGATTCAATTTTCTGTACCGAATTAGGATTGTCACCCCTTAGCCGAAATAGAAGTGTCACCTCCGATTCGATGCCCTGTTGAGAATCATGACGTTTCGCTTATATTGCATGGTTTGGGTGGCGTTGAACCGGTCCCTGCGGTAGGTATCCGGGTTGGCCGCTGGTTGGAATTGTGTTGTTTAATTCTGGAGTTATGACATGAATCGTATGCGTTTATTTACCCCCGGCCCCACGAGCGTTCCGGATGAAGTTCTATTAGAAATGGCTCGGCCGATATTTCATCACCGCACGCAGGAATACAAAACCCTGTTTGCCGCCGTCAACAAGCTTCTGCAGCAGGTGCTGCAAACGGCCAACCCGGTGGTAACGATTTCCGGCAGCGGTACGGCGGGCTATGAATGTGCCATGATTAACATGATTCCGCAGGGCGGGAAAGTGTTGTGTCTTTCCAACGGTAAATTCGCGGAACGATGGGTTACGATTGCCAAGCGCAATAAATGTCAGATCACCGAGCTTAAAGCGGAATATGGCCATGCCGTCCCGCCGCAAGAGGTGGCAGACGCGCTTTCGAAGGGTACGTTTGACGCCGTGACACTTTGTCACAGTGAAACCAGCACCTGCACGGTTAACGACCTTCAGGCCATCGCAGGGCACGTTCGGAAAACCGATGCGATTTTAATTGCCGACGGAATTACCAGCGTAGGCGCTATTCCGGTGAAGCCTGATGAGTGGGGCGTGGATATTCTGGTCACCGGATCGCAGAAAGCGCTCATGCTGCCGCCGGGGTTGGCGTTTTTGAGCGTATCGGAAAAAGCGCGTAAGAAAATGGAATCTGTTACGCAGCCGAATTTGTACTTGAGTTTGCCGCACTATCTTAAGAGTTTGGAGGCAAATGATGTGCCTTGGACCCCGGCGGTGACACTGGTTCGCGGGTTGCACAAATCCTTGGAGATGATCACTGGGGAAGGGATGGAAAACGTCTGGAAGCGCACGGCAGGCTTTGCGCGGGCCACACGCAGCGCCGCAACAGCCATGGGCTTGAAAGTTTTTTCCAGCAATCCCTCCGATTCCGTTACGGGCATTCATTACCCCGCGGGCTTTGATGACAAAACCTTCCGCGGTGCGCTGCGTAAGCAATTTAACATTCATACTGCGGCCGGACAGGGTACCATGGAAGGGAAAATTTTCCGCGTAAGCCACATGGGCTACGTGGATGCGTTTGACACACTGGGGCTTATCAGCGCCTTGGAAGTGGTGCTCAAACAGCAGGGATATTCCTTTACCTTTGGAGCCGG
>DAHXLH010000084.1:0-6625 GCA_027366115.1 Phycisphaerales bacterium | reverse complement strand
GCGGCTCCTGGTGTTGTGCATGGGCGGGGAAGTGCGAACAACAAGTGTCGGTCTGTTGCTGATGCTCTCAGGATCCTTGATCGGGCTTTTGCAGCCCTGGCCGCTGAAATACATTATGAATGTGGTGGCGACAAAATCCGCCCCGCCGGGATTTCTGGTGGCCACGCAGAATTTTATCGCCCATTTAATCCCCATCGGCACTAGTAAGCTGGGGATGATCGGATTGTTATGTCTGGCCTTGCTGCTTTTAAGTGTGGGAAGCGCGGCGATAACCGTCATAAGCACCTGGCTTCTGGTTTCGTCCGGCTTGCGCATGGTATTTAAGCTCCGCTGCCGTGTCTTTGAACATATGCAACGATTGCCCTTGAGTTTCCATGATTCCACCACCGTGGGCGACTCTTTGTACCGCATTACCTGGGACACCTATTCGGTGCAGGCCCTGTTTAATGCCGGGTTGGTGCCGGGAATTTCATCCATTGTGACACTCGTGGGCATTGCGGTGGTGATGGTGGGGCAGGACTGGGAAATTGCGGTTGTGGCTCTGATTATCGGTTGCGTGCTGCTGGTGTTGGTGCGCGGGCTGGAGAAGCCAACAACAGAACTATCTACGCGTGTGCATGAATATGAGAGCCGGGTCAGCACGCGCGTGGAGCAAACCCTGGGCGGTATTCGCGCGGTGCAGGCCTTTGGCCGGGAGGCCCTTGAGTCCACGCGCTTTGCCAAGCAGGCCAATGAAAGCCTGAAGGCCAATTTACGCCTTACGCTTCTGCAAACCGCCAGTCAAAGCGGCGTGGCCGTTTTGTTCGCTTGCGGCACCGCCGCGATTATATGGATGACGGCTCGCCGGGTGCTGGCCGGGCAGTTGTCGCCGGGCGATATCGTTCTGATGGTCGGCTACACCGCGCTGTTGTTTAAGCCGCTGGAAACACTTTCCTATACGGCTTCGTCGATTCAAGGGTCGGTGGCCGGGGCGCATCGGGTTTTTGAAATTTTGGATAAAAAGCCATTAATCAGTGATTCGCCCCATGCCGTTGCGATAAAAAAGCCGGTGCTGGGTAAAATCGCATTTGAGCATGTCGCGTTCGGATACCAGCCCGATCAAACGGTGCTGGGCGGCATTGACCTGACAATTCCGGCGGGTACTTCCGTGGCGGTGGTCGGGCCGTCCGGTGCGGGCAAGACTACGCTGGCGGCGCTGATTTTACGTTTTTATGATCCGGCTCACGGGCGGATTTTGCTGGATGGTTGTGATTTACGCGACATTACGCTGGCCTCTTTGCGACGGCAGATTGCCATTGTGCCGCAGGAGCCGGTGCTTTTTGATGTCAGCATCCATGAAAATATCGCCTATTCCCGCCCCGAAGCCACACTGGAAGATGTCCATGCCGCCGCTCGTGCTGCCGGAGCGTGGGATTTTATTCAGGCGTTGCCGGCGGGTTTTGATACGGTTATCGGAGAGCGCGGTGTGATGCTCTCCGGCGGACAACGGCAACGATTGTCTCTGGCGCGGGCGTTTCTGAAAGATGCACGTATTGTTGTGCTGGATGAACCCACCACCGGGCTGGATGCCCAAACCGAGGCAGATGTTTTATCGGCGCTGCGGCGGCTTATGGCGGGCCGGACGACCATTATCATCGCGCATCACCTGCATACGGTGCGATACGTGGATCAGATCATCGTCCTGCAAGGCGGAGCGTTAATCCAAACCGGAACGCACGATCAACTGCTGGGGCAGGATGGTCTATACCGCCATTTATATAATTTACAATATCACCCACAGATGCAGTCGGCGGAGGTTCCATGAGCACGCCATCAGTTGATTGGATGACCCCGTGGGACGGCGGAACGTTGCCGGGGGGAGTCCATGTCGGCGAAAATACCTGCATCATCGGTAAAGCTGCGTTTCGCCGATTTCGTGGGCAACTAGCCGATGCACTGGTGATCGGTGATCAGGCGACCATGGACGGGGTGCAATTTTCCGTGGGGCCAGCGGGCCGGATTACCATCGGCAGTTTTTGCTGTTTCACCGGCGCTGTGCTGATGTGTGAATTATCCATATCCATTGGCAGTTACGTACTTATTGGATGGAATGCGGTGATCGCGGATAGTGATTTTCATCCCATTGCCCCGGCAGAAAGAATTTTGGATGCGGTGGCCTGCTCGCCGGCTGCCCGCGAGCCACGACCGAAGGTGCTGACGGCGGCGGTGGTCATTGAGGACGATGTATGGATCGGGCCTAATGCCACCATTTTTAAGGGTGTGCATATCGGCCGGGGGGCGTGGATCGGGCCAGGCAGCGTGGTGACGCGGAATGTTGCTCCGGGCACCCGGGTGGCCGGCAACCCGGCTCGGCCGATGGAGGAATCATAATGAGCCGCACGATACCAGGCGACTGGCATAACGGATACATTCCGAACAATGCCGTGGTGGGCGACGGTGCCTATGTGCAAACGTCCTGGAGTTTTCAACTATGCCGCAGCCGGCGGGATCAGGCGATAACGCTGGGAGAAAATAGCTCGGTGTACATGCGCTGCATGTTTGACATGGGCGTGGAAGCGCAACTGATTGTCGGGGCGTATAGCCAGGTGAATGGCCTGTGGCTGATTTGTGATCAGAGCGTGACCATCGGCACGCACTGTCTGGTGTCCTGGAATGTGGTCATGATGGACAATTTCCGTGCCCCGGAAGATATTCCCTCGCGCCGGCGCATGCTCGAGGAATTTGCCGCCGGGCGCGACCGCCGACTAACGCCCGCCATAAAACCGCGGCCGGTCGTCATCGGCAATAACGTATGGATTAATTTTGATTGCTGTATATTGCCGGGCGTGCGCATCGGAGACGGCAGCATTATCGGCGCGCGATCGGTGGTGGACGGCGAGATACCTCCGTATTGTATTGCCGCCGGCAACCCGGCACGAATCATTCGTTTCCTGTCGGAAAAGGAGGATAGCCTTGGGCGACACAACCAAACCTAAAATAATTGTTTTCGGAATCCTGTTCTGGTATCCGCTGGCCGGGGTAAGCTATCAATTTCTGCATTTTATGCTGGGCCTGCGGAAGCTGGGGTACGATCCGTATTATGTGGAAGATTCCGCGCGGTGGGTATACGACCCTGCTTTAGGTGATTGCTCGCCTGACGCTTCAGCAAACATCCATGCGGTGGCTCCCATTCTTAGTCAGTACGGTCTGACGGACCGCTGGGCATTTCGTGGGAATTATGAAGGCGGGAAATGCTATGGCATGACCGACTCACAAATCACAGAACTGTACCGAAATGCGGATGTGATGATCAATGTTACCGGAGCGCAGGAACTGCGGGAGGAACATCTGCGGTGTCCCGTACGCGTCTATCTGGAAACTGATCCGGTGGAATCGCAAATTCGCATTTCCCAGGGAGATCCAAAAACGCTGGCCACGCTGGACCAGTATACGCACCACTTTACCTATGGAGAAAATCTGGGCTATCCGGATTGCAAACTTCCCGCAGGGCGTTACCACTGGCGGCCCACGCGCCAGCCGGTACTGCTGGATTTATGGGACCCGCTGCCGGCGATTCCCGGTGCGCCGTTCAATACCATTGCGACGTGGAAAAACAAGGGAAAGGATATTGTATTTAACGGCGAAACCTATTACTGGTCAAAGGACCGTGAATTTCTCAAATTTATTGATTTGCCGAAGCGCTGCACCGCGCCGTTTGAACTGGCAACCGGCGCTGATGCCCCAACGCGAACCCTTCTGGAAGCCAATCGGTGGCGCGTTGCCGATCCCGTGGCGGTTTCACGGGATATGCAGCGTTACCGCGACTATATCCGGCAATCTCGTGGGGAATTTACGGTGGCCAAAGATCAGAACATCCGTCTGAGAAGCGGTTGGTTCAGTGATCGTAGCGCCTGTTATCTGGCGGCGGGGCGGCCGGTGATTAATCAGGAAACCGGTTTCAGTAATCATCTACCCACCGGACGCGGACTGTTTTCTTTTCAGACCATGGATGATATCCTTACGGCCGCTGACGCAATTAATGCCGATTACGCCGGTCATTGCCGGGCGGCACGGGAAATTGCCCAGCAGTACTTTTCCGCGGAAAAAGTTTTGAAAAATGTCATGGATCAAATTGGATGCTGAATTCTACCGGCACGGTAAGGCCACAGGGAAAACAAAAGCGGTTAATTATTAACGCCGATGATTTTGGCTTAAGCACTGAAACCAACCGCGGTATTATTCAATGCCGTCGGCACGGAGTGTTGACCAGCGCCAGCCTCATGGTGCGCGCGCCCGCTGCCCGGCACGCGGCGCAATATGCCTTGGACGACCCCGATCTAAGCCTGGGGTTGCATGTTGATCTGGGGGAATGGGTTTTGCGTGGTGATCAATGGGTGCAGACGCGATTTGTGGTGCCGCTGGATACGCCCTCCGCCGTGCGCGAAGAAATTTATTCGCAGTTGGACGCATTCAGAGAATTAACACAGCGGAATCCCACGCATCTGGACTCGCATCAGCATACGCATCAGCAGCCATTCATAAAAGCCTTCATGCTGGAATTGGCATCGAAGATGGGAATTGTGCTGCGCGGCACAAGCAGCCGGGTCCGTTTCTGGGGCGCTTTTTTCGGACAGGATGAACATCTGCGCCCGATGGCGGAAAATATCTCTGTCGCTAATTTCATCACGCTGTTAAATAACCTCGGCCCCGGCGTTACCGAATTAAGCTGCCACCCGGGCCTTGATGATCAATTAGATTCAGATTACCGCGCGGAGCGCCTCCTGGAAGTTCAGACACTCTGTGATCCACTGGTCCGCCGAGTCCTTGAAGACTTGGGAATCCAATTAACCTCGTTTTTGTCCCTCAGTTCGACAGTTGCGGATGCTTAACAGCATGATGGGACGACTCAATTTCATTTTGAGATACTTTTCTTTCCCAGTATGCTATTTTACTATGACGACGGTGCACGAAATCAAAACGGCCACGTTCGGCACGAAAGGCCACGTGGTTATTCCCAGCCGCATGCGCAGAGAGTTGTCAATTGAAAGGGGCACGAAGGCTGCGGTCGTGGTCACGCCGGAGGGGATCCTGATTAAACCTGTCACCCCCGCCTATATTAAGAGCCTGCGTGGATCATTAAAGGGTAAGGGTGTGTTAAAGGCGATGATGGAAGGCCGACGGCGCGAAAGGCCGGGAACGGTTACGCGTTTTCCAACATGAGCCGGTCAACCGTGGCACCAAGACTGTATCCAATGCCGTGTGTCCGGCAAGCCAGTACGCAATAAGCCAAATATTTTGGAGGTACGAACCATGTTGCGGCCGAAATCGATAATTGCGGGTTGTATTGTCGCGACCCTGCTGCTTGCAGGCGGCTTGGCAATGGCATCAGCTCCACGCGACGGAAACCATAACAAAGTGACGGCGAAAGACATAATTATCAAAGCGAAACATGCCTACGCCGCGCTTTCAAGCTACAGTGACAAGGGGACGGCCGTCGCAACGATGGGAGGTATGAACGGTGGTGCGGCGTTCACGATGCGCACTGCTTTCAGCATCCATTTACAACGCCCCAAGCTTTATCGCATACATTGGTCGCAACGGCTATTCGATGGCATGACCGGGGGTGGGGCAGTGTGGTCGGATGGAAGGGGAAGTTTTTTCGTGATGAATGTGGATCACCATGAGGTGAAGAAAAAGTACTCTGATGGCCAGTTGGCGCTGGCTGCCGGTGCCGGTGTTTCCGACGGCGCTTCGTCAACCATTCCCGAAATTTTCTTCGGGCACAAAAAACTGGGCGATGTCCTCGATTCGACCAACGCCACGCTGCGCGAAGGAAAAGATCAAGCCCTGCAGGGCGTTGATTGCTATGTCGTTTCATGGCACACACACCCTGCCGCCGGTCACGGAAAGCAGCCGGAATTGGCGTCCTCAGGAACCACTATGACACTTTGGATTGACAAAAAGAATTTTCTCATTCGCCAGGTCAGAATGTTAATCCAAGCGGGGCATGGCGTACCGCACTTGAGTGATGCGGAGATCAAGAAGGACTTAGCTCAACTGCACGAGCCGGCAACGCCTGCTGCGGTCGCTACCCTCCGAAGGGAATTAAAGAAAGCATCAAAAATGCGGTTGAAAGGAGCGATTACGTTCACTGAGACGCACGGCAAGATTGTGTTGGACAAAAACCTTCCGTCGGCGGATTTCAGCACTCATTAACGCCGCAGTTCAACAACCGCGACGCGCGACCTGCCTTGGGGGGCGTAGCCGGATATCCATTGCGGGAAGGCCAGGAATAGCCGCCGGGAGGGGCGCGTGGCGGTTGCTGCATCGCAACGGCGGCGGCTGCAGTCACAGAGCAGTTGATCAGGAGATAGCTGATCAGTAGAGCATATTAACGCCGCGCTTCAGCGAACAACGAGGGAGAGCATTTGGTATGTTGGTATTTGGCATTTGGCATTTGGCATAGACGGGGGCGGGGGTTAGGATATCGGCGTCGAATCCATTGTGTCTTGGCGGGCAGCCCATGGTCGCACTGAACGAACAACTTCACCACAACGACCACACTGCCCCACCCCCGTGTGTCCGGCAAGCCAGTACGCAATAAGCCAAATATTTTGGAGGTACGAACCATGTTGCGGCCGAAATC
>DAHXLH010000065.1:0-6497 GCA_027366115.1 Phycisphaerales bacterium | reverse complement strand
CCAGGGAAACGGCACCGCCAGCGATTGCGCCGCCTGCGGCTTAAAGGAGATGCGGCCAATCTGCGGCCGCAGGTCAAATTGATCGGGAGTGCAAACCAGCGGATACAGGCCGGTGGGATACAAGGTGACCGAATTAAGCAGCAGGATGGGCGTTTGCCGCAACATTAAATATGGCCGGTTGGGAGAATCATAAAGTTCGGTATAGGCGGCGGGGGTAAAATTGCGGCGGCAGTATCGCTGGACAGCATCACTGACGGCTGAAATGATCGCCGCCAGAGTCGGGGCATTTACATTGGCGCTTCCGGGCACAATGGTGGAACAATATGCAGAGGTAATCAGATCAGCCATGCGGCGGCTATAGGGCGACAGATCAGTCGATAAGACATGTTGGCAGGAGGAGCGTTTGAGGAACGGTGGCAACTGACACAGGCGTGGTGATTCGTCGTGTCACATACGCCTTGACCTCCATGGAGGCCAAAGCTACCATTATTTCTTGAAGTCGCGTTGAAATTTGCAGTCCACAAGTCATGGACAAGGGGTCGAACATGAAATGTGTGCAATCATTTCTGATCATGGTTTCGCTGGCCGGCGGTCTGATGGCCTTAAATGGATGTACCGCAGCCCCCGCGGTGGCCACCAGCACGGGTGTGCGCCGGCGGCTGGCGCAACCGGTGCTGGTCAATTTCAAGAAAACCCCATTCCGAAAAGCTGTGACCACGCTTGCCAAAGACGCCGGCGTGAATATCTGCATTCAGGTGGACGCGCTGCGAAATATGGGGATTTTGCCCTCCACGCCTGTGACACTGCATTTTCTCCAGCCGGTGCCCATTAAAGTCGCGCTGGATGATGTTTTGAAAACAGTTGCACCCTCCGGCTCGCCGCTGGCGTGGGGCGTGCACAAGGGAGTCATCCTGATTTCCTCCCGCGACTCGATTAGGCCGAATACAGCCACGTTTGTCTACCAAGTGGGATCGCTGCTTAAAACGGGACACGCCGCAGGCAACGCGGAGGCGCGCCGTGCTGAAGAGAAAAATCTTGGTGAGTTGATCGAGAATACCGTTGATCGCAATTCTTGGATTGACAATGGCGGTACGGTCGGCTCGTTGCGATTTTTCCACACTACTATGGTCGTGACTGCCACGCCGCGAGACCAGGAGGCCATCGCCAAGCTGCTGGCCAAACTGGCGCACGCGGGGAAATCGCCCAAGCCCTGACCCGCAGCCGATAACTTCAATCTTGGGACCAGTTAAGAGGTTGAGAACAAGAGCGAAATTGCCTGTCCAAACCGGTTTTTGCAAAACTGCGCGGCCCCTGCGGGTAACGGCTTTTACCCATAGCGCCGGAAACCGTCACAGCATTACGTTGGCTCACATCCCAGCCGGCCGCGTGCCAGTTGCCTCCCGGGGAATTTGCCATTACTGTTTCCGATCTTAAAATGATGGTTTGTATGCTTGCGGAGTTGAATAATGGATTTGCGTATTGCGGTGTTGCCCGGTGATGGCATTGGTGTAGAAGTTGTAGATGCGTCCATGCGCGTGTTGGATGTGGTGGCCAAGAAATTCGGCCATAAGGTGCACGCGGAATTTGCGGATGTCGGCTGGGCGGCCATTGATAAGCATGGTACCGCATTGCCGGCATCCACTCGGGAAGTCTGCAAGCGCAATTCCGCGATTTTATTTGGGGCCGTGGGCCTGCCGGACCGGGATCAAACCTTGCCGCAGAAAGAACGTCCGGAGCGCGTGGCGCTTTTGGAATTGCGGAAAGGGTTGTATGCCAATTTGCGGCACGTTCTGCTGCCGCCCGGATTGGCCTCCCGCTGCCCGCTGAAAATGGAACTCATCCAACGCGGAATTGATATTATGATTATCCGCGAACTTACCGGTGGCCTGTATTATGGCCAACCGCAGAGCATCAGCGGTTCATCGCCGGATCGCAAAGCCATTGATACGCTGGCCTACAGCGAACATGAAATCAGCCGGATTCTGAAAGTCGGTTTTGAAACCGCCCGCAAGCGCCGCAAGCGTTTAACCAGCGTGGATAAGGCCAACATTTTGGCCACCAGCCAGTTATGGCGCGAATTGGCCACCGCGATGGGCAAACAATATCCGGATGTGCACTTGGAGCACATGTACGTGGACAACGCATCCATGCAGCTTCTGCGAAGGCCCTCGGATTTTGATGTGATTGTCACGGAAAATACCTTTGGCGATATCTTAAGCGATGAAGCCTCCATGCTGGCGGGTTCCATCGGGCTGGTGCCCTCGGCATCATTGGGGGATCCCGGCGCGAAGGGCGCCTCGGCCGTGCCGTTCTATGAACCCATCCACGGCAGCGCCCCGGACATCGCAGGCCAAAATAAAGCCAACCCGGTGGCGACGATCCTGACTGTAGCGATGATGCTCAATTACACATTTGGTTTAAGCAAAGAAGCCGCGGCGGTAGAGAAAGCGACGTTCGCGGTGTTGAATGCCGGAAACATTCTCACGGGCGATTTAGGCGGCAAATCCACCTGCAGCGAAGTAACCGACGCGGTAATCGCAGGGCTTTAAGCCGCAGTGTTTTCTCATACGCTCCGCCTATCGAGAAGCGCCTTATAGATCGGTCAACATTCCTACCAGTTCACCAACGCTGGTGGAAGGATTACTGCCGCGGATTTGATCCGTCTGACGCGAGCTGAACCACGGGATATTATTGACAGCCATTTGAATATTGGGAAAGGCTTCGCCACCCATAATGTGTTCCAAAATCCAGGAAGTATCACGGACGTCCAGTGTGCCCCCGGCGACCGAGCCAAGCAGCTTCTTAAAGTCGCCCGGCGTTCTCGAGCCAATCGCAACCTGCTTGCGGTGCGCTACTATCCAAGCATCAAAGCATGGATTTGACAAGCCGACTTTGAACCCATTTTCCTGGCAGGTTCGCAAACTCTGCTGGAGTTGCGGACATTGTGGATCATGTTCAACGTCAAAGATGCACCAGATTGAAGCACCCTGGCCAAAGGTACGCGCCCTGTTTTTCGCTTCATTAACCACATTGCGATGACCTCCGCCATGGGCGCAGTATATGTTCAACGCAAAGCGGTTCTGTACGTTTGGATGGCGTTGCAGTACATTAAAATATGTAGTTTCCAAGTAGCCTTCGCAGACGATCAGCACTGGCTTCCGGCTGGGTTTTGGATGCGGTCGGCGTCGGAGGCTCATTCTGGCTCACCGCTTTCGCCTTCATCGGTGGCAGCTACGCCGATTGGTACGCCTGAAAGTGTCGGGCCGAAATTGCCGACGCCGCGGTAACGTCCTTCGAGATAATTTTTCTCAAACATTTCGGAGCTGCGGGTATATTTTTCACCCCGAAAGTCGGCAAGACTAAATAGCTCAGTCTGCCCCTGCGACGTTTTATCCGTGATCCAGATCTGATCCTTGCGGAATAATTCCGGCGTCATAAGCTGGCTGTAATGCGTGGTGAATATTAGCTGAGCACCACGGGGGTTGTTCTCGGGGTTTTGAAATAGCTCGAGCAGTTTTTGTGCCAGGAGGGGATGTATGCTGGAACCGAATTCGTCGGCAACTACCGCCGAGCCATCGCGTAAGGCCTGCGTAACCAGAAGAAACAACATCGCCAACAGTTGTGTGCCTTGCGATTCTTCTGCCCACCCGAATTCAACGGGAGTTCCGTCTACGCGAACATGCTCTGATAGAATCGCTCTTTGTTTTCCCTGCTTGGCAAACATCGCCGCCATTTCGCGGGCACGATCTCCGTGCTGGGGTGCCAGATGCAGCCGCAGTCGCTCTATCTCGTCGTCACTTGGCTCCGGCGGCCCTTGCACTCGCAAATTTGTGATGCTTATATCAGCATCACGCAGGACATTTAATAATTGGTGACGGAAGACGTCGTTCTCCTGGATATTTTGCGCCAATAAATCCTGAGTGTTGCCAAATGGAGAAAACCAAATTAGCTTAACTCCTCGCATCATGTGCGTGTAAATATCGCGCAACAACGGGACATTGAGGTTTGCTCCGGAAGAAAGTATCAGGGCGTTATCGCGTGTGAGCTTGGGAACGTTATCCTTGGCGGCGGCGTCAAAGTCGTCGCTGAATTGCACGTTGGCCGCGCCGCTCGCGGCTGTCGATTGACGATCAAACAATATGCGGGACTTGGAGACAGCGAATTCCTCAGCTAGCCTTTCTGTAACAATCGCCTTTGCCGTCGCTGAGAAACCGTAGCGAAACACGCGATCCCCCATGGAGAATGCAACTTCAAATCGTGTGGGTTTACCTGCCCATTGGGGGTCCAAGCGATGGGGTGCTATACCGGGAATTGGATTGTCGGCATTCCAACCGGTGGCTGAAATCGCAATGGTCTGCCACATGATCTGGGCCGCAAGAAATAAATTAGTTTTGCCTGATGCGTTATGTCCAAAAACTGCAGTCGTGCGCACTGCCTTTGGAAAGCCAGGTGGCCCTTCAATAAGATTCTCCGGCTTGTTTCGTTCCTTGCCTTTGATCAGGCTCAGGGTTTGTGCCGCTCCAAATGATCGGAAGTTCTCAACCGTAAATTCATAAATCATATTTTCGGCCCGTCAAAATTCCGCAATCCATCGAGCCAAGTCCGTGGCCTACCGCTGTCCTGAATTTGCCAATTAAAAAACTTCCAATGGGCAAATCGTTATAGAATTATAATATCGACTTAAATGGAATTTTACAAATTTATTGTAAAATATACTAAAATTTTCCTAACTTTAACCATGCATAATGATCCTATTACGAAAAATGCGTAATACGGATATTATAGTCCTATAATAGACCGCAGTCGGCCCGTCGTCTTATGTCGCCTGCAGGCATCTACCAGCAGGACCCGACGGAGTGAGAATCGCTTGAGTATCTACGAATCGGGCCATAGGAGGCCATTACTTCCCATGCATTTTCCGCGGGTCCGGCGGGCGGGTTTGGCTGTCTATGTAGGCTGCTACATCCCACGCCTGCTGATCGGTGAGGCTGCCGGGCTTGGTAAATGGCATATTGAATTTAATAAAGGCTGCTGCCAGTTTAACCTTGGCCATCCCGGCACCAGAGTTGTAAGATTCCGGACCCCACAGCGGGGGAAACTGATATTTATGATTCATCATCAACCCCTGCCCGGCCGCCCCGTGGCAGGCCATACAGTTGATCGTGAAGACCGTTTTGCCGCGGGCGGCGCTGGGCTTCAGT
The DNA here is from genome assembly GCA_027366115.1 of Phycisphaerales bacterium. Classification (GTDB taxonomy): domain Bacteria; phylum Planctomycetota; class Phycisphaerae; order WQYP01; family WQYP01; genus JAMDCX01. Next base: position 1,296 of record DAHXLH010000065.1, on the reverse strand, counting down.
GGCGGAAGTTTGAGCATCTTATAACCCCGTCCCGCCAGTTGGCCGTAAACCGGAGCGCCTTTGGCGAGCCACGCACAGTAGCTGATCAGCGCGGTCATGACCTTGCCGTTTGCGGGTGGAATTTTGCCGTTCATGCTGAAACGAAAGCACGCCTGAACCCGCGCGGCAAACGTGATGACTTTACCCGCTTTGGCCTGATAGCTGGGAAAGGCCACATACGCGGCCCACATCGGGGCGGAATACGCTTTCCTTCCCGCCTGAAGATGGCAGTTTTCACAATTTAACCCGTCACCCACGTATTTGGCCGCAAAGGCCTGGGTGTTGTCAAATACATTTTTCCCCAGCCGGATCGCCTGTCCCAGTTTGCCGTGCGGCATGGCTGATTCCGGCGGCGGAGTGAAGGATATGGCCGCACCTGGAGCACCGTCCGGCGCGGCGGTTACGGCGTCGGCAAAAATGACCGTGTGGTCGGAACCGCCTGCTCGTGGGGCTGGTTGCCGTGCCACATTTGCGGCCACCGGCTTAAAGCCATAATGGGCGAAAATGCCCTGCGCGGCGGCGGTCTTGAGGAATGCCAGCCACTGTAATGCCGCGCGGCGATGCCGGGCATTTTTTACGACCGCCCCGGCGTACACCGCCGTGGTGTTATATTTGGCGGGAATCGAAATATCCGCAATCGGATGGCCGCTCTGCTCTTGGAAAATCGCCTCTGATTTCCATGTCACGCCCGCATCCGCCAGACCCTGCATTAAATACAGCGGTGTTTGCCGATGGTGAATATGGGTCAGAATGGTCTGGCCATTTTTCACCTTGGTGTGATACACCATGCGTTCCAGCTTGGCCCCGCCGGCTTTGACCAGTGAAAGCTTAATTTGCCGGGCCACACCTTCCCAAGCCGGATTGGGCATGGACAATGTTATGCCGGGCCGGCCTAAATCCCGCAAGGAATGAATATGTCCCGGATTGCCTTTAGGAATCATAATCGTGAGATCATTGGTGGCATAACTGACCGCCGGGCCGGTTAAAATTCCCTTGGCAATCAACGCCTTCACTTTCAGCAACCCTGCCGCATAAACGTCCGGCTTCGCGCTGAACGTCATATTGCCCACGGTAATGCGGCCATGCGCTTTGATTTGCCGCAGGAGAATGCCGGGCGGCAACGTCTCGGCAAATATTTTGCCCCTGAGATTCGGATGCAGTTTTTCAAACCGGCGCACCAGCGGCCCGACGGCAAAATAATAATTTCCGCCGATGTAGAGCACCAGTTTGGCGTGAAACGGATCGCCATGAAAATCC
>DAHXLH010000062.1:0-5505 GCA_027366115.1 Phycisphaerales bacterium | reverse complement strand
CGTTACACTCAAGTTAATCATCCCCGCCGGATCGGTCAACGCATAACTGAACCCCACAGGGCCGTCGATGATCCAGGAATTGATGTCCCCGGCGTTGGCGATGCCGCCGGAAAAGCTAAATAAATGATACATTCCCGCACCGAATGATGGACCGGCAGTGATGGACACAATAACATGCGATCCTACAGTCACATTCGCAGCCGCTACCAGACTGTTGCCGGCGGTACCGGCCGTGGCATTGGCGGTGTTGAGCATAAAGTCGAGTTTGCCGCCATTGTTGATAACGAGATTTTGAACTGTTATGGTGCCTGCCGTGCGCTCACCGGGTGCCAGCGTGCCCGCCAGCAACAGTGTATTGGCAACCGTTCCGTTACCGCTCAGGCTTCCGTCGGCGTTTACCGTCACCGCACCGGTGATAACACCTGTCCCCGAAACGCCCGTAATGGCATCCAATACCAGCCTGGTATTTCCAGCTATGGTTGTAACACCAGAGACGCTGTCGGTGCCGGCAAGCAAGAGCGAGTCATTGCCCGAATTGGCCGTGTTCTCAATGGTCAGCGATCCGCCGCCGCTGATATTGCCTGAATATTGAGCGCCGGTCTGGCCATTGATATCAATAAAAGCGGCATTATCGTTGATTTGTAAAACATTTTTCAGGTTGATTCCGGCTTCGGCATAGCGGAGCGTGCCGCCCCCGAAATCAATGGCGATGGGGCCCGTTGCGATCCCGGCAGCGGATGCAACCGTCTGCACCGCACCGCTGTCGATGACCGTACCGCCGGGATTCACATATCTTTCAAGCCATTGCATGGCCGGGCGGGGATTGCCGTTGGCATACAGCAAATTGGCATTGCTTTGCCAGGTATGGCCATAGGCAAAATCCCAAAGCGTGACACCCTTGACCATGGAGTTGGTATAAAAGATCGGGAACTGAGCTTTCATCTGCGCAAGCTGTGCGGCATCATTGGACTGATTCAGATCATATTCCGATATATAAATCGGCAGGCCCAATGTGTCGAGGGTGTTAAGATCCGTTTGTATGGTGTGAGTACTGACATGCTCCAAGCCATGTGCTTCCAGGCCAATACCATCAATGAGTCCCTTGCTTTTGAGGGTTTTGATCAGGGCCATGTATTGTGCGGTCTTTGTGCCGCTGGCAAGAATGCCGTAATCATTGATCAGCAGCGTGGCATTCGGAAAGTCCGTTCGCGCCAACTTGTACGCCTGCACCACCCAGCCGAATCCGCCATAACTGGAGGAGGACGTTCCTCCATCGGGCAGACCGGATGCGTACTGCGGCGCGCCGTCCAGCGGTTCGTTGACCACATCCATCACATTGGGAGAAAATTTGCCGGCGTAAGCGGAAAACCACGCCTGTTCCGCCGAGGTCGCATTACCGGCTGTCACCCATGCCGGCTGCTGGCCCTTCCAGATCATATTATGCTGCTTGACCAACATTCCGCGCTGCGCCGCCAGGGTGTACATCGCGCTGAGATGAGACCAGTCGAATGTACCCTGCACGGGCTCAACGCTACCCCATTTGCCGTCGTTTTCCGGCGTCAGTTGCGTGAAAAAGTCGCCGAAGGATGGATACGCCGTGTCCTGCCATGTGGTACCAAGGAATGGATGGGCACTGATCCCACTGGCTTCCATTACAGATACTGCAACAGCAACGGCACCTGCCACGGCATGACGCACGAATGTGTCGCTGATCGTGCGATTCCTCCGCTTTTTCATCGCAACAGCCCTCGCCTTTCAGTTAATGAACCAATGAACCGCTGTGATTCCGGATCAGTCACAATGCCAGTGGATGTCCCAAAGCATTGCTTGTACCTGTCAGCACAAGCACGCTGCCGCAACCTGATACCCGTTCATGCGGTTTGCGGACGCTTTATTTTTATCCCGAGCAACGGCACGGCAATCAGTTGGCGGCGATCAGCTCATAGTGGTGCAGTTTCGGCTGATTGGCCGCATATTCCCGCGCAACAATCACGGATTCAAGCCGATATATGGTGCGAACAATAGCGCTGACGGCTTTGGCGGCGGCTGGATCGTTCTCCGTGGTCACCGGTAAGTTTGGCGGGTGCGGCTTGGTCCACCACGGATCGAAGTTTTCCATCATAGTCTGCACTTCATAGCGCCCCACGCAATGTGCCTGGATTTCCTCCCAGACGATATTGCTTACGTGGTACGCCTGCCGGAGCATAGGAGTAAAATAATCAGCCAGATTAATTCCTTTGGCCAGTTGAGCGGAAGTAAACGTTCCAACGGTCGTTCCGTCAATTTTCAAGGTATAACGCGATGCCGAAAGTCCTGTTACCACCAGCGGTTCCTGATCCAACTGCCGGGTGAAACCGGAGAGCTTATCGATTAAAGCGGCGGCGGGATTGGTATAGGCCGGGTTCGGCTGTGGGGTGCGAAAGAGTTCCCAACTGGGAAATTGCGGCCAGTTTTCATGCAGGCCGAGCACTGGAACGGGCAACGCTTGGTCCTGCTGAGTCCAGGCAAGAGTATGATGCGAAACGTGCACATTGCTGACATGCGTATTGTCGGCGGCGATAATTTTGCCAGTGTCGGCATTAAGGCCCACGCGGGTCACGGTTGCCGGTGCCCCCCAGGCCTTGAGCAATTGCTGAGCCATCATCATCTGCGCAGCGGCACTGGGATGAATGCGGCCGGGGAAAAACTGCCGGGCCAGAGTGGGATTGATTTTCTGCCCTTCTTTAAGCACGTTGAGCATCGGGGCGTTGAAATCAACATACATGAGGTGATTCCGCCGGGCCAGACGTTTGACGAATTGGCAGTACCGCACGAGCACGTCATTGTAACCACCGGGGAATTTGGGCTTATGCGTAATATCGTCATACGGAGTGGTTCCCAGAAGAACGATTCTTACACCGGGCAGATGACTTTTAAGCGACCGGATAATGTGCTCGTACCCTTTTTTGTAGGTATTGAAAATCTTCCTGTTAAACGGTCGATAGGCGGCATCGTTCATACCCAACATAATGGTCACGACATCGGGTTTATATGGGAATACATCGCGCTTGAGCCGAAGGTCAATCGGTCCGGCCCAGCCGCCGCGAACGGTGTCGCCGCCCACGCCGGAATCAATGTATCGCACATGCAGATGCGGGAAGCGTGTCAGCACATAGGTTTCCACTTCTGCACAATAGAATCGCTGATCGGTAATGCTGTCGCCATAAAAACAGACACGGTCGCCGTCTTTAAGAAAGAACTTTCCCGCGGCCCGCGCGGCGTGCACCGGAACCAGAAGAATCAGACACGCACAGAGGCACACCAGAACCGCACTACGCCAAGCCATATTTTTATCTCCAGATACTCGCTGAATTTCCCGGAAATCTGCTCCGGCGAAATGCCCGCGCACATGCGGGACGCCGTATGACTATAAAACCGCATCTGCAATCGCACAAGGTTATTTTGTGATAAATTATAGCCTTTTTATGAAACACGCCTTCGAGGTATCGCAGGCGGCCCATTGCCTGGGTCCTGTGCCCACATGAGCAATATGCAGTGAATAAAAGGGATTGGACCGCGGATAAAGCGGATAACGCGGATACGGGGAGGGCGTCAACGAGTCCCGGCGCGCCGGGAAACAACGAACAACGAACGATGGGCAATGGGTCCCGGCGGCACACGGGACAGGTGCTGAAAATACTGATCGATACTGACCAATACTGTTAACACTGATAATACTGTCTCGCTGGAGTTCGCGGATCAGAATCCAGAACCTGGAACCTGGAAGAAATTGAAAGCGCAGCGCTTCCAAATCCCCTCTAACTTCTAACTCCCAACTCCTAACTCCTCACTGCTCAGCCAGCCTCATTGTGTGTGTTTGGTGCGATGGGGTGGACCGCCCCGGCGCGCACGGGGTAAACTCTCTAAGCGGATGACGCGGGTACGGGGATACGGGGGGGGGCAACGAGTCCCGGCGGGACGGGAAGCAACGAATCCCGGCGCGCCGGGAAACAACGAGCAACGAGCAACAACCAATAATGAGTGACAGAGGTGCGGTGGTCCCCTGCGCGCTGGAGCGGCAGGCGGGTCCGGCAAGTGAAGATTCATGTTCCAAGATCCAGATGCCCAATGCCAAATGCCCGGTGCTCAATGCACTGCACCCGCGCTATCCGTGCAGGAGTCTTACGCCGTGCGGGCCGGGGCGAGGTGTCAAATGCTGAATTTCCGTTTCCAGATTCGAGGTTCCAGGTTCCGTGTCTACTGGCCAATACTGAATCCACTGCCCAATTCTGCACATACTGATCAGTTACGGTAATTGCGCCGTTGTGGTGAAGACTCAACCACGTGTACCGGGCGAAACGGATTGGAGTACGGATTTGGCTGATGGTGCCGGTAACGGCAGAGGTAGAAAGCCAAGGATCAGGGCAATGAAGGCCTTGCGGCATCTGTCACAGGACCTTGCTCGGCTGATCGCACTTTCCGGCCATCGCGGAACATAGTCCGGTCAAGCTTTTCAAGGGCAGGTTATCAGGTCATCAGCGGGCCGGTGGAATCACCGGGGACAAATTCAACGTCAAATAGGATGTTCTGTCGCGGTTCATCGGGATGGGCCAGGCGATGATGAAGACGCTGAATGGCGGCGGTGCCGATTAATGACAGCGACACCCCCACCGACGTGAGCTGGACAACAGGCCGGGGAACGGTATCAGTATGATCGAAGCCGGTAATGGAAACATCTTCCGGCACCCGCAACCCGGCATCGCGGACGATTTGCGCCAGCATCTGTCCGGCCCATTCATTCGTGGCCATCCAGGCACGCACACCGGATTTAATTAAGCGCAGAGCCTGTTCCGGGGCGGCATCCGGCACCAGGCGGTGTTCAAATACGTCGGCACCAAATTCAATGGCCCAGGCCGGATTTACTTCCAGATGAAGCTTGGTCATGGCCTCCACATATCCAGCATAGCGGGCACGCGACCATGACATATCACTGCAGTAACCAAAATAACCAATTTTTCTATGGCCCAGGCTGTAGAGATGCTCAGCGAGGATATTCATTCCGCCGCGATGATCCATATCAACAAGGTCCACCTTGGCACCGGGGTAAAAATGCACGATGGAAACGCAGGCGAATTTTTCCGCCAATTGCCGCGCCACGTCCTCCGGCCAACGATGTACCAGGCAGAGGCCTTTGACACGGCCATCGCGCATGGCCGGTGGCTGGCGGTCGGCATTGACAATACTCAGGCAGTCCTGGAAGGAAACATGATGCACAATGAGTGTAACATTCATGGCGGCGGCGGCCTGACTTAAGCCAACGAGATACCGCGTATGCGTCCAACTGCTTTCCGGAGATTGCACTAAAACGCCGAGATAACAGGCTTCTGCTTCTGCGGCGGCTTTGCCACGAAGACGCACGGTATAACCAAGTTTTTGCGCAAGTTTCAAAACACGTTCGCGCGTTTCGGACTTAATTCCGGGCTGTTGGCGCAATGCGCGTGAGACGGTACCGGGTGCTAAATTAAG
>DAHXLH010000045.1:0-4133 GCA_027366115.1 Phycisphaerales bacterium | reverse complement strand
GTGCAGGAAATCGGTCAATTCCGGCTTGATACGCAAAATCGTCTCAGCGTCCATACTCAGGGTCTCCTTACGGCGAACACCGCCATAAGCCCCTATCGGCTGGCCGCGTAAGATTGCTTGAGCTTTTATAGCGTTGTAGTACTAGGTTGTACTGCGCCCGCCGGTGGCCCTCACGCGCGGCCTTGCGGAACCAATGCACTGCACGCCGTCTATTCGGTGGCACGCCCTCGCCGACTTCGTAGCAGACGCCGAGTTCGTACATAGAACGAGCATTCCCGCAAAGAGCGCCCTCGCGAAACCAAAAGAAAGCCTTCTTTAGATTGCGTGCGGTGCCTTTACCGCGGAGGTACGACAGTCCAATATTACGCATTGAAGTAGAATCACCATTGATTGCGGCCTCCCTGAACCAATGAAACGCCTTTCGCTTATTGCGTCCAACCCCTCTTCCGCGCAGGTAGGCCCATCCCAATTCGTGCTGGGCATCGCGATCATTGAGCGTGGAGGCCTTGCGGAACCAGGTAACTGCTTCCCGCACATCGCGCCGCACACCCGTTCCGTCGCGCAACATGATCCCCAGCCTGTATTGCCCTTCCGCATCTCCCCGCTCGGCCGCGAACCGGAAAAGCTCGGCCGCTTTTCTCATATTCACGCGGGCACCCCATCCCCGACAGAGCATCACCCCAGCGTTGCAGGCTGCACCGGTGTGCCCGAGTTTGGCAGCGGCCAAATATTTAGATAGCGCTTTGCTCCGGCTTCGTCCGCGACCGGTGGCGAAATACAAATTCTCCGCCTCCAGAAAAATGGCCTCCGACTCAAATCCCTCTTTTCGACTCTTGGCGGCGACACCCCTATGGTTTTGTATTTTTCGCATGTTGCTTGGCATTCCGACCGTCCTCAGAAATCACGATCTCGCCGTCCCTCCGCCATCCGGTCGCGGCTTGCGGGTTATTCTCCGGCATGCGTGCCATTCCTTCATACTATCGAATTGGCTCCATTCTGTCACATCCAGCCCCGACTCCGTTTCGCTCCGTCTGTCTTTATCGCACGCAAGCGCTAGCCGTTACGGCCTCTGCGGATCAGTAATTCAAACCGCCTGACCACGGCGAGCAGCCCAATCAACACAACGCCAGCAGCGGCGATTTCCAGCACGGAACGCCTCCGATTTCTTTCCTGTACGGCAGCATCGAGCCGATTGCCAACCAGGGCCGACGCCTCGGCAAGTTCCGCGGCACGAGTTGAGGCGGCGACCAGCGCGCTGGCATCACCGTGCCGCAACTGGAGCTTGGCGACATCCGCCTGCGATTCAGACAATCGTTGCGTGGACGCCTGGTTTGCCGCCATATCGCGTTCGACCGCCAGTTGGGCCGTGTAGAGTCGCATTGCCAGAAAAACCACCAATACCAACGCCGCCACCGTGAAAACGATGAACCACAGAAGCCAACGGCGCGGGCGACCGACAGGATGCTCCCCTGAGCTCTGTATCAGGGATGACCCTCGTGGCCTAGGATTTCGCGACAAAAGCGCCCAAATCAACCACAGAATGCGCCCCTGCATACCAACCCACAGGAGGCCGCAAGCCACGGCAATTACGCTAAGCCTCCCGTAAGGAAAAAAAATCGCGTGGAAGAACTGCCCTATTCGACCGCTTACGAGCATCGAAAGGCGTGCGTTTGAGAGATCGAGGGTTAAGATAAGCAGAAAATAGCCCATGAAAACGGATGATCCGGCCAGCACTGCGATTGCCGGGAGCACTGGATGCCGCGCCGCCGCTTGCGCCAAACGCCGTTGCAGCGGTGGAGCGACTGTGATCGTAAATGCAACCGCGACGGCCCCGGTGAGCACCCAGAAGATTGCCCATAAAAGCAAGGCTGAGTCGTGCCCCGCGTCTGCCGCCATCGCCCCGGCGGGCGGGACGGCCAACGGGAAAAACGATTCCTCGACGATCTGTGGGGTTGGCAATAACATGTTAGTGTTCAAACCTTTCGCTCTCAGCCATGCCGCCGCAAGGCCCGGCTCATACGGTTGCGACTATTGTCGCACCGCGCCAACGCGCTGACGTAGCTCCAAATTGTGTCCGTCACATGGGCTGCGTAAAGCTCCCTGGTTGCGGCCGTAATATAATCCAGCCACTGGATGAATCGTCATCCCCCGATGCAGTTTGCCCGCTAGCGGCATTTCGGCGGTAGCGGACCAGTCGGAGGTAAATATGGTGGTTGTGCCGAAGGGCGAATACGCGAACTGCTGGGTTACGTCCAACGTTCCGGCGGTGCCGTTGCAGCTCAAAACTGCTGTAGCGCTCCAATTCGCATCCTGCATGAAGTACATCCTGCTGTTCGGCTGCATCGCAGCGCTGGGTGTCGCGTTCAACATTTCTTCGGTTGGCCTTGCCATGCGATTCCTTGCGCCCCGATTTCTCACTTGCTGGCTGGCCCGTTGCTCCCATCATAACAGTCCGCGACACCTTGCGGCCCCTGCACGGAATCGCGGGGGCGGCGCGCCCACCGGATCATTCGCTCGACCACAACTGCGGTGCCCGCGCCCCAAACCAACAGCGCAGGAATCCCCCCCCCGGAGCCAGCCCTCCATCCTGCCAAAATCCGCGCACGAAATATTGAATAAATCTGCCACCCCCGTAGGTCCAATGGAAACCTGCCCTCGACGCAACGTACAACACGCTTCCGGCACTTAAGGTTATTTCGCACGCGGCAAGCAGGCTGAACCTCCACCAGAATTGCGCGAGCGGGGCAGCTACCGGGTTGGTAGTTCTAGGGCCGGCCTCCCCTCGGGTCGAGACAGCCCTTGGAAACGGTGCTGTGGCCAATATTAGGAAAACAACTGTTGAAGCACACAACGTGATTACGTCCGTACGTGCCGGCCCATTGGCAGATATGGCACCCGTAAGGATTCGCGACGACAGGACACGAATGGAGGTGCCTGGCTGCGCGTATTCACAGAAAAGCCCTCTCAGGATCGCTGTCGCCAGCAAGCCTTCGGCGAGTAACAGGAACGCCACAAAAGACTTTTGGGATTTTCCAAAGAATGGCCTTTGCATACGCACTGGATTCCAAAGCATCTAACAAACCGAGCCCATTGTACCGTTGCACGTCCTCATCAATCACAGTTCTTCAGTTTTTCCATAGCTGCAGTTCAGCTATTGCGACCATCATTCACGCCCGCAGGACGCCAGTGCACTTGGTGCCTGGATTTTAACCCGCCTTACCGGCAAGGAAAAGAGGGTGAAGAGTGCAAGGAAAACGCACGCCACGCAACAAGCCCCGATTTTCCACCGCAACGGAACGAAGGCGCGGTGGTTGAGGAGTTAGAAGGTGGGAGTCAGTAGTTAGTCCCGGCGCGCCGGGAAGCAATAATCAAATTATCCGGAAGCGCTGCGCTTTCAATTTCTTCTGGGTTCAAGATTCTAGGTTCAAGGTTCAGAGTATTGATCCACAGATTTCTCAGATTACGCGGATGCAGCGCGTTGAGCACGGAGCATTTCGCATTTGGCATTTGCAACAGGAATTTTCGACACAAAGGCATAAAGGCGCAGCAACAGTATGGATCAGCATTAACAGTATGGATCAGTATTAACAGTATTGATCGGTATATTCAGTACCTGTCCCAAGCAGCGGAAATCATTGCTGGTTACCCATTGATTCCATGCCGGCGCGCCGGGAAAGATTTCAGATTCCAGAACGCCGACGAATTTACCCCCCCCCGATCACTGTTTGGCCAAAAAGGTCATCGGGATCAACATCGGTCGAGGAGGAACGCGGTAGACCGTGAAGCGCGGACAAAAGATGGCCCGGGTGCCCGGGCCGGAACCGTCTGCACCGAAATTACCGGCTCATCTCAAGTTTCCGCCCCTCTTTTGTGCGCATGTGGATAAGCACCCGCGCCGCCCCTTTGTGGCCCTGCGACCTCGCTTTCCGCAACCACGCGACGGCCTCTTCGGGGGCTTTTTTTACCCCCTCGCCCCGCAGCAGGCTCAACCCTAGTACTACAACGCTACAACCGAGGCCAGTAACACTTGGTGATGTTTTTCAGATTCACTCCAATCGCATGTAATCGGCGGATTGTTCGCTTGCGGTGGCTGCGTTCGGCCTTGGCGTTGCGCTGTTGCGTTAACGCCAATT
>DAHXLH010000044.1:0-3622 GCA_027366115.1 Phycisphaerales bacterium | reverse complement strand
GTTCGCGCGGTTCTGGAATCGTTGTCGCCGGAACACATTGAATATGCGGTCTTAAGCTTGGAGGTCATCGCCCTGCGGGACGCCTACCTCACCGCCGGGGTTGTGGGGCCCAGATGGAAGGAGGATGCGCTGCATGTGGCGGCGGCCAGCGTCACCGGAGTGGATGCCATCGTGTCGTGGAATTTCAAGCATATTGTTCGCCTTGATCGGATCAATGCGTATAATATGGTCAATGAGAGCCGGGGATTCCGGCGGTTAACCATTGTGACTCCATTGGAGGTGACCCGTGCCTTCTTCGAGGAAGATTCGCAAGACATTTAGCGCTGTGGCGTTCAAGCACAAGGTGCAGGAAGACATCTACGCAGAGACTAAGACTTTAAGCCCAAGCGAAGAAATCGCATACTTCGATCGCCAGGCACGGAAGGGTCCTTTTGCATCGCTTTGGCGGCGATTGGAGCGGAGCCGAAGGCAGTCGCCAATCAGAGGCAAGCTCAAGTAAAATCCCGGCATGGTGGATCGCGGGCGCGCTAATTTTGTGAGAAGAAGCGGTCTTGCCGAGCTTGGGGAAATTTGAAAGTTGTAAGCAAGAAATGAATGATGATCGTTAATGGTAACGCTTGCCGAAACAACTTCCACTTGGTGCCGGCGGCGGCACCGGACCGCAGACCTCCTGTCTGCCGCTGCAGCGGCATTCACGGATCAGAGATTTGGAAATCCCTATGTTTTGCTCAGTGGTCATTGCTCATTGGTTATTAGTCGCAGCGCGGCCCGGCTCTTAAGCAAATATTCTGCTAAGCAGCCCGGTCGCGATTAAAAGGGGGAAAGTCATGGGATCAATATCTGGGGATGGCCACGCGCGGGGGGATATTGGTGTCAATGAGAATCATCAGCCGTCCCGGAGTAAAAACTCTCGCGGCTGGCGTCGATTTTGTGCCCATGCGACGTGGTTGTCATTTATAGGGGATAATGGTAATATTAAGGGTTCGTCAGGGCATGAAAGATATGCTTTTATGAACCTTGATGACTTTGCTGGAATTGTTACAACAGAGGAAATCGGGTTTAACACATGACGACCACAACCGCCGCCCCAATCGTAAATACACCCACGCCGCGCGACGCCGGCAAGGCCAAGTCTCTTTTTGAGCAGGCTATGAAGTTGGCGCACGCCGGCAATATCGTGCAAGCCGCTGAGAAGTTGGAAGAAGCCCATCAGGCTGATCCGGAAAATGAAGATATCGCATTCAAGCTGGCGTATTACGCTGATCTTCTCGGCGATGATGAATTGTCGCTTTCCATTTATGAATCGCTGGCGCAGCATCAACCCACGCGTGAAGGCGTGCTGTTGAATCTTTCCGTGCTGTATGAAGATGCCGGATATTATGATGAAGCGGAAGAATGCCTGCACCGGCTTCTGTCAGTCAAGCCCAATAATCCGCATGGACGCATGTATTATGAGCATGTGGATAGCTCCATGTATATGGAAGTGCAGGATGATTCTGATAAACGCATTCTGCCGCGCAATATGCTTCTGGAATTGCCCACCACTGATTTTGAACTTTCCGTGCGTGCCCGCAACTGCCTGAAGAAAATGAATATCCGGACGCTGGGTGATCTGGTGCGCACCAGCGAGGCCGAGCTTATCAGCTATAAGAACTTTGGGGAAACCAGCCTGGATGAAATTCGGGAAATGCTTTCCAAGAAAGGCCTGCGACTGGGTCAGGCGGTGGATGAAGCCCGGCAGCAGCAGCGGCAGGAGTTGATTAAACAAGTGGCCGCCAAGGTGCCAGAAGCAGTATTGAATAAACTGGTCACGGAAATGGACCTTTCCGTTCGCGCCAGCAAGGCATTGCAACGCCTGGGCATCAACACGTTGGGCGATTTGGCCAGCCGCACGGAAGCGGAACTCATGGGTGTGAAAAACTTCGGTCAGACCAGCTTGGAAGAAGTTAAGCAGAAGCTCACTGAGTTCGGACTGTCTTTACGTCGCGTTGAGTAGAACCGGCTGCGGCGGGCCGGCCTGAGGCGGCTACAGTCGGGTGAGCTTATAGGTACCGCCGGCGTCCCGCCTGCTTTTGTCGTATTTTCGATGCAGGCAAGATGCCTGCAGTACAACCGATTCCATTGCCTCTTCGTCCCGTTGCGTGGGGATCGGAGTGTAGTGTTTGCAAAACATCCTCCACGCCTGTTGGCACTTTACCGCAAAGGGGTCATGGATGATCCGGATCGCACGTCGGTTGCCACGTTTTGTTCCTTCAGTTGCAGCCCTGTTGACGGGCTTCATGCTATGCGGTTGCCAGACCACGCCAACGACTATTTCCTATAACACAGTCCCACCTCCGCCCACGGTAAGTTCGTTGACTCCGGAACCGGCACCGACCCCGGTATCGCCCATGATGCCACCGGCATTTCCCGCCGTGCCGGCTATTTTGCCAAAACCCAAAATTCTCGGGCCGTTATATCCGGGCATTATTCATTTGGCTTCATGGATGCACGAGCCGTGGATTCGTGTGCGTATTACGCAGGAATCCGTCACGCCGCCGTACATCAATGCTCATCTCTATCGCGGGGTCGTACGCATTGTGCATCTGGCGGATGGGAAATACGCTGCTATTAACAGCTTGCCCATTGAAAGTTATCTGGCGGGCGTGCTTTCCCGAGAACTGTATCATAGTTGGCTGCCGGCGACATATCGGGCACAAGCCGTTGCGGCCCGAACGTATGCGCTCTACCAGTTGGAAACCTTTGGCCGCACCCACGTCTGGGATGTTACCGGAGGTCAAAATTCGCAGGTGTACGGTGGGAAAAATGCGGAAACGCCAAACGCATGGAATGCGGTACGCGCTACCACCGGCGATATTATGGAAACGCGGGACAACCAGGAAATGGGCTTGTTCTGCGCCTTTTATTCAGCGTGTAATGGGGGAGCTTCGCAAAGTGCGGCGGAAGCCTGGGGTGACGCTTCCGTACCGCCATTGACCAACCGCCTGTTCGGCACGCTGGATGCGAACTGCCCGGAATTTACCTGGCCGACAATGACTTTCAGTTTGCAGCAAATTACGCAGGCCATAACCTGGTGGGGCCAGAAAAATGATCTGCCGTATCTCGCGGAGCTTGGGCCTATTGTGTCGGTGCGCATTACACAGCGAAACCCGGTTACCCGCCGACCGATGATTATTACGCTTAGAGATGTTGCAGGACATGTTGGAAAAATGCGAGCCGAGGAATTCCGGCTGGCTCTGGCGTTGGATCCGATGCGTACCGTGCCGGCACCACCGAGCAGTTTTTTTATGATTCAACGCGATGGCAATAATATTCAACTCGTCGATGGGCACGGCTTTGGCCATGGCATTGGATTATCACAATGGGGGGCTCAGACATTGGCCCAACGCGGCTGGCGGGCGAGATCCATTTTGCAAACCTATTATCCGCACTCATGGATTCATAAGGAATGGTAAGGACAGGACCAGAAGTTTAGGGGTTAGTACTACAACGCTATAAGTGACTCCAATCGCAGACTATCATGTCCTTCAATTTCAGACCCAACGCGTGCAATCGCCGAAGTGTCCGCTTGCGGTGGCTGTGTTCGGCAGCGGCATTGCGGCGTTGCGTCCGAACCAGCGTC
>DAHXLH010000042.1:0-3621 GCA_027366115.1 Phycisphaerales bacterium | reverse complement strand
CCGGCTGATGAAAGGTGATGTGCACCTGCCGTTTGGGAAGAAAAAATATTCCGCTGGCTAATAAATCTGTTAGGTGGGCCTTAAACGCATGACCAAGCCGCGGCGGTGCGCCCGCGCCCCACCCAAAACTGCTGCCCCATAAACCCGTGGTTCGCACCAGCACCACGCGCACATCCGGCAACTGCGCCAAGATGCGTTCAACCGCACTGGCACTGCCCAGATCAGTTACCTGTTCCCGCATCAACCGTCCTGCCGGGTACAGCAGAATATTATCCCCCTGGCGCAGCGCTTCCACGCACCGCCCTATGGCCAGTTGCACGCGATCCGCCTTGCCGTGTTCAATGCTGGACATTTCCGGTATGGGCAGAACACCCACCGTGCCGACCAATGCTTTTACCAGTGGATGACGAAGTTGATCTTCCGCGGTTAAGGGGCGCACCGCCAAATATCGGTGCAGATGCGCGACCATAATAATTGGATCAATAAACGCCGGATGGTTGGGCAGAAAGAGTATCCCACCGCGGCCGGCCTTTTTAATCTCAGTCACACCATTCAAGGTTATGCGATAGCGCAGGCGCAAAATCACCCGCGCCAACAGGCACAGCAACTGCCCGGCCCAGTTCGTTTTGCCGCCGATGGGCTGGGGGTCACTGTACGCGAAGGCCACGCCAATAACGGCCGCTGCGATCATCGTCAACACGCCCGAAGCCAGGAACACCTGCGTAGGTGCAAGACCATTTTGTAACGGTATATACAACATACTGCCCATAAGAATACCAACAAATGATGCAAACCACGCGGCGGCAATGACCTGTCCTCGGACGTTGGCCGCCGGCCGCACCTGGAAAAAACTTTCCAGCGGCACCATGATAAACCCACCGGCAATTCCTGACCCGCCCAGGGCTAAGAGCACATACATGAGTTTGACCGCGTGCGGCAACAACGGCGCAGCGCCGATGCCGCAGAGAAATATTGCCAATACCCCCATCGCCGGAGCCGTGGCGCGATGTCCATTGTCTCTGGAAATAAATTTACCGGCGGCCAGACTTCCGATCACAATTCCCAGCAATTCCGCCAAGGCCAGATAGCTGGTGGTCGCGTCATTGAGGCCAAATTGTACCAGCCCCATTTTGTTAATCACCAGAATCTGCAACGCCGCAATAAACCAAAAATAGGTATTGGCAAGGATGGCGGTTGTTAATAACCGGTCCGTGCGGAGGAACCATAAATCCCGAATCGAATTCACGGGTCCTCCCCGTGGAAACTTTGCGGCGGGGTTCGCGGCGGGCCGACCCGGTACCGCAAAGCTGATCATAAACCCCAGCATGGAAATGCTCACCAGGGATGCGGCCACAATAATTCTTCCAAGGGGATACGCACCGATATGCCCGCGGCAAGTCAGTGCGATTCCCGCCAGCACCACGCCCAAAAGTATCGCGGCGGTGGTGGCGGCTTTGAGCCGGGCGTTGGCCTTAATAACGTACCATTCGGGATAGACATCCGGAATGGATCCCACTAACGCAGGACCGAATATCGTGGCCTGCAGCGCCATGAGGAAAATAACCGCCATGATCAGAAACCAATTTAGCGTCAGAACTCCCACGGCTGCCACCGTTAATAACACTAATTCCAGGGCCTTTGAGCCGATGACCACATGCTTGCGGGAAAAGCGATCCGCCATCCAACCCGCTGGGGCGGAAAAAAATAAAAATGGGATGGTAAAGAACGTCGCGATCCATCCCTGCAAATGGGCCAGGCCATGGGAAACCGCCAAGAGGCTCACCGCCTGCTTCATGAAATTGTCATTAAAATTTCCCAGCGAATAAGCGCCCGCCATGGCGATAAAACGCGAACGCCCTTGGCGGATCTGCTGGGTCTGATTGGCAGTTGTAATCTGGGGTTTGTCACATGGTGATTCAGCAATAGTCATCTTCAAACTCCGAAACTCCGCACGCCACCATCGACGAGCCATAGATCAGGGAATACAAACCACGTGCCGGATATATTAAAGTACATAAGCCACGTATATACCATAACTTATGAACTTTTGACTGAAAATGTATTTTTCATTGATATACTATTTATGCACAGTCAACATACATCCAATGTATGTCGCTTTCATTGCTGATGATCTGCACCGGCGCGCAACGCGCCTCCATTTCCGGACACCATGCGCAGTATCCATGGGCATGGCTGTGGCAATATTACCGGGCGGGCGGAAATAATGCGGAATCGTAAAAAAATCGCACCGTCTGGTCCAGCGGTAGCGGGGTGCGAGCGGGCTGCGTTCCACCACCGGCATGGCCAGCGGCTATGTAAAGATTCCCCGCACGGCCCGGTGGCCCGGAAACATTGCTACGCCCATGGGCACTGATAGGCGGACCGTGTGTTAATTCACCGTCGGCGATAATCGTAAGAGCATAATCCGGTTGGTCCGCATGGGAACCTGATAAGTCCAATCACCGCTGCCGGCCACGGTAACGGTTTTCTTTATCACCGGTTTATTGGTTGTGGACCGGCGCAAAATTCCAAGTTGGCGCTGGGTTAAATGGGCCGGCCTGCCCCATTTCTGATAAATCGTGTAGGCGTCATCATGGCGATATCCGACTTCATGTATTTGAAGGACATATTTACCGGCCTTAAGATGCGCGACATGCAAAGAAATGGTGCGTGCCGGCGCGGATGGGTGCGGTGCCGCGAAAAATACGTCATCGCGCGCGGTTTGTTTGGGCCAACGGTAGCTCCAGGCCAGCAAGGATATGCCGCCATGCCGCACAACTGCGATGGAGTCAGGGTCATGGGTCGTCAGCTGCCGCCCCTGAAGTTCATGAAGATATTCCAGTGCAAAGAACGTGGGTTTGCGGATGCCTTCCGGATTGAAAATGCCAAAGCCGCCCTCAAACGGCAACGTCTGCGGTCCGTCCTCCTCAAATATGTCCGACAGCGCCCAATAAGACAAAATCGGCGGAGGATTTTTCATGGAATGCATTTGCTCCAGCAGCCATACGGCCTGAAAATAACTATCATGCACCGCATCACGACTGGAGTATGATGGCCCCCATTCGCTTATAAACAGCGGTAACTGCGGCATGGCGGAGCGGTGTATTTTGGCCCATGTTGCATCAATACCGCCGGCAATTGCGTCGGGCCTTCCGGAAACACGCAGCCCTTTGCGCTTGCCCGGCCACGGATGCGGACCCGAGCCATACGTATGGCTGGAAATAAAATCCAGTGGAAGATGTTCTTTATGACACGCGGCGATAAAGCGCGATATCCAACCCAGGCCCGCGGTGGCCGGTCCGCCTACCCGCAGCTTAGGATCAACCGCTTTAATCGCATGCGCCGTTGTCGCATAGAGTTTCATGTACGATTGGAAAGTTCCCTTCCAGAAGCCGATATTCGGTTCGTTCCAGACCTCGAAATACCACGTCTCAACATTCTTGCGACCAAAACGCGCTTCAAGATTTCGTACCAATCCAGTGATCAATTTCCCCCATTGGCTGAAATGCTTCGGCGGAGTCGTATTTCCTTTGTAATAAAAGATGGTCGCCTTTCCCGAGGCCAACGCGTCAGGCATAAAGCTTAATTCAACCAGCGGTTTGACCCCGGCTTTTTGCATCA
>DAHXLH010000314.1:0-11973 GCA_027366115.1 Phycisphaerales bacterium | reverse complement strand
CTCGGGACGTATTGCAAGGCCGCCTGGCGTTGGGGTGGTCCCAGCGACAACTCGCCAGCGCCGCCGGCATCCGGCAGGCTACGGGGGAGACAAATTGGGCTGTGGCCCAATAGAACAGGTGAATTTAGAAAGTTGAGCAGTAGAGCAAATAAGGCTGATAGCAAAAGCGCAGCTGTCGCCGAAAGGGGAAACTTCCCTCCCCCTAGATCCAACAGAATGCTTTCATCAAGTTCGCCATTAATTTCTTCTTTAATCTCGAAAAGTGAGCATTTCACACGATTGTCACGCGCGACCACGTTCAAAAATCTGCCGTCGTCAAGTTCAAAGACAATCGCCGTATCGCTCCACAAGACCGCACGGATTTTCTTCCACCGCTCAATTGGCACGGCCACGTATTCGCGTCCATCAATAGTCAGTGTGGTCATGTTTTAGTCCTCGTAAATATCCTTTCGGTGACCGACTTTCACGATCCGGATCACCTGGTCCCTTGGTTGGAAGATGATCCGGTAATCACCCGTACGGATGCGGAATCGCCCGGCCCACGGGCCTGTCAGGCGTTTATACCCACTGACTTCAGGCCAATGTCGCAACCGTTCGGCGGTCGCCAGCACGCGTGCCCGCACGGACAGTGGCAATTCCATTACCTCGGCATGAGCCTCGGGCGAAAACAGCACTTCCTTCATGCTGTTATGATACGCTTTGGCGTATCAGATAGCAACTTCCACCGACCTTTACTCCGGTGGGTGCCTTTCTTCAGTATGGTAAGCTTATGAGAAAACTGATTATGCGCAGCGCACCACCGCAGGGGTGCCACGATCTTAAGGCCGCTATTAATCGGGGTTTAGCCTATAATTCCGAGAATCGTACGATTCCTGATTCGGAGATAAGCGGAAAGAAAATCCGTGCGGTCTTGTGGAGCGATACGGCGTTTGTCTTTGAACTTGACGACGGCAGATTTTTGAACGTGGTCGCGCGTGACAATCGTGTGAAATGCTCACTTTCCGAGATTAAAGAAGAAATTAATGGCGAACTTGATGAAAGCATTCTGTTGGATTTAGGGGGAGGGGAGTTTCAGTGGGACCGGAGACGCATTGCGACTTCCTATGTTGGAAGAGAATTATACCGCCTCTGGTTTAACCCCGAAGGAGTCTATATATATGCAAGAAACGCGAAAAGGTGACATCCGTAGATTCCAAGGTTGGTCACAGGAGCGGCGGATAGTGAAATGGTAAGCGTGCGTCGCGTTGCGAGTATCGGTTTCGTGGATTCGTTTTGCGATCCGCCTTGTGCAAATAAGAATCCAGGCTTTGAAATAGCTGGTGTTTCAGGCAGGCTTATGGTCGCATGGGCTGAGCGATTCCACCACAACGGCACAAAGGGATTAAAAGCCACAGAGGTCACAGAGGGCACGGAGACGGGAGATCCACAGATTTGCACAGATTGACGACGGGGGATTCACCACAGGTAGGGGAGGTAGCGGAGGGACGGGTGAACGGCGACGGGGGAGACAAATTGGGCTGTGGCCCAATAGAACAGGTGAATTTAGAGAGTTGAGCAGTAGAGCAAATAAGGCTGATAGCAAAAGCGCAGCTGTCGCCGAAAGGGGAAACTTCCGCTGCGGCCAGTTGACTATCTACCGGTCCGAGGTTCGCGCAACCTGGATTTATGGTGACAGTTGAAACAATTTCGACGTCTTCCGCCCGATCTTCGGTGAAAAATTCCCGCCGCGCGCATGGCTGTATTGGCCGAGGAATCCGCGCAATCCTGGCAATCTGTGGATTGTTTTCGCGCTCCCGCCGCCCGTCCTCCGCGTTCCTCCACTTCCTCTGTGGTGAATTTCAATAACCAAAGACCACGGATCACGGGTCAGAAACTCGGAGTCTCCGATGAGTTAATCATTATTCATTGGCCATTGAGCGAACCGCCGATGCTCACGGCAGTACGCGTATGCTGGTGAACTCGAGTGGCAGGGTGGGGATTGGCTTGCGGAATTCTCTGTAAACTCGCCGGGTGTTGGCCGCGGCAAACAATTGCGCGCTGCGGCAGGTGCCGTGCCGGGCGTGCCGGGCGGGAGCGGATCGTGTCCTCAGAATCCTACTTTCGCGACCAACTCGACGCTGCCGCATCGAGCTAATGCCGCGCATTATCGTGGGTGCGACTGGTCAATGCTTGGTTTTATGCGATGAGTCGCTGACCAATATCTGTACGATCATGGCGATGCCTCCGGTTGCTGCCAGCAGGAATAAAATAATGGCCGCTCCGGGATAACCGAAGAGACGAAAAGATGTCTTGATGCCCATCTTCCGGGCAGCGCCAATAATTAGAGCCGCCAAAATCAATCCCTGACTGATCCTGGTGGCTGCTTTTTGAAATCCGCTCATCAGCTTGTCTTCTTACATGGCGTGTATCCTGAATTGCAGGTCGTTGTTGCCGATGGCGTCGAGAATGCGATTTACCCGCTTGGGGCGTCTCTGGAAAATGTGACGGCGGCGCGAGACGGGGCTACCGGTGTATGAATCCACCGGATAACATGGATGAGCATCGGACTGGGACGATAAACGGGGACGTAACCGGATTATGATTCATCTTGGGTGGGCGCGCCGTGGCCGGGTTTATTTATAAATAGAATGTAGTACGTCACGGGAATTACAAAGAGTGTAAAGACCGTCGATGCCAGCAGGCCGAAGATCAGCGCCCAGGCAAGACCGGAAAAAATTGGATCGCTCAAAATGGGAATGGACGATAGCATCGCCGCGGCGGCGGTGAGCAGAATGGGCCGCATGCGCACGACCACGCTTTCGAGAATCGCATCGTAAAGCGATTGCCCATTGGCCAGAGATCGATGAATAAAATCAATGAGAATAATGGCATTGCGCGTCACAATGCCAGCCAGTGCGATCATGCCGATCATCGCGGTGGCGGTAAAAAATACGGAAGCGCGGTACCCGCCGACTTGATGGGCGGTCAGCACATTCAATATCCAGAACCCCGGCATGACGCCGGGGATTGTCAGGGGGATGGCCAGCATAATCACCAGCGGCAAGAGGAACGAACCCGTTTGCGCGATGAGCAGCACGTAAATTCCGATCATCGCCGCGCCAAATGCCAAGCCTAAATCGCGGAAAACATGAATGGTAACGCGCCATTCGCCTTCCCCGGCAAAATTAACGTGCAGGCCGGGAGGCAGTTGCCAGGCGATTCCTGATCCGTCATGAAAAAAGGAGCGACCAGAAAGCGGCCGCGGTTTGACTTCATGAATCCAGCCCTCGCCGACGGAAGACATTGCCGCAATTTTCGGCGTCCGACCATCCGGCACGCGATCCGCCTCAACATCCAATATGGCGTTTACCGGCGGTCGGCCCGCGGTATCCGCATACACATAGACAATGCGGCGGAGATCTTTATGGTAAATGGCCTCACCCCGGAGCGTCCGCTTCCAATGCCCTATTTCCGCCAGTGGTACCAATACGCCCCCGGTGCCGCGCACAAATATGCTGGATAATTCCGTCCGGTTGGAACGCCGGGAAATTGGCAAGCGGAGAATGATATTTAGGGGCTGTCGCTGGCGGGGGGCGTGAATCGTGCCGGCAACAGTGCCGCCTAACGCCAGTGCCAGCGTATGGGAGATTTCACTGGTGGTCACACCGCTGAGAGCCGCCTTACGTTTATCGGTGACGAACACCATTTGGGTTTGCTGCGCCTGCACCGAGTCATCCACATCGACGACATCCGGCTCCAGCAAAAGACGATGGCGTAACGTGCGGGCTGCCAACTGCATCTGATGGTAACTGGTGGTGGGAGATCCGTGAATTTCTCCGACGATCGTATCGAGCACCGGCGGCCCGGGCGGAGCTTCCACAATCTGAATGCGAACACCATATTTATGAGCAATGGCCGTGAGGCTGTGGCGGATACGCAGGGCAATTTCGTGAGTTTGCATGGCCCGCTGCTGCTTGCCGGCCAGATCAATGGCGATCTGGGCGTCGTTGAGTTGATTGCGAATAAAATAGTGCCGCACCAGACCGTTAAAATCCATCGGGGCCGCGACCCCGACATAACTGGTAATGTCCACTACTTCATGCAGTCGCTCCAGCCGATGCACCAGTGCCCGCGTGGCGGCGTCGGTGCCCTGCACCGTGGTGCCGCGCGGCGCGTGGATAACAATTAACAGATTACTCTGATCACTGAACGGCAGCATTTTCAGCGGCACCATTCGCATGGCCGGTAAGGCGATCGCGGCGACGGTAATGCCCGCAACCGCCAGAAGAAATCCCCACCGCGCCGCGCGATATTCCAGCATGGAACCCAGAGTTTTGGAAAATACACGATATCGCATGGTTCGCTGAATGGCGGGCACAGCGTGCGGATCCGCTGATTCCTCGCGGGCCAGCAATTCCGTTTCACGATGCTTGTTTTTCAGCATGTGATACGCCATCCAAGGCGTGATGGTAAACGCCACGAGCATCGACATCAGCATGGCCACCGGCACATTAAATGCCATCGGCCGCATGTAAGGCCCCATCATTCCCGTGATAAAAAACATTGGAATAAAGGAAAGAATGACCGCCAGCGTCGCGACAATCAGCGGGCCAAGAACTTCAGAGATGGCCTTTAATGCGATAAGGCGCGTGGCCTTGCCTTCCAAGGCAAAATGTCGGCTGATATTTTCCACATCAACGATTGGGTCATCTACCAGCAATCCCAGGGAAAGAATCAGTGCGAAAAGCGTCACCCGATTAATGGTAAATCCCAGCATCAGGTTGCAAGCCAAGGTAAGTCCGAACACCACCGGAATGGCCACGGCCACGACGATGGATTCCCGCCATCCCAGCCCAATGGTCAAAAGCACAATGACAATCACGATCGCTACCAGCAGGCCGTCCACCAGTCCGTTGACTTTGGCATTTGCCGAAAGGCCGCTGTTTCGCGTAACGATCATGTTGATATCGGATGGTAACATCACCCCGGCCAGTACCCGCGCGCGGTGGATAACATCCGCCGCTACCGTCACGGCATTGCTGCCAGCCTTTTTGGCGATCGCCACGGTAACCGCGGGCGACGCGCTGCGGACCAGCCGTGAGGATTCTCCGGCCAGCAGGGTGCCAGGAAAATCATGGTCCTCATGAACGTTGGCAGCCGGTCCCCATGTATGCCAGACATACGAATGCACTTCGGCGGGGCCATCCACAATTTTTGCGACATTGCTCAAATACACCGGCTGCTGGTGCCATACGGACACCACCAGGTGCCCCAATTGTCGGGCATTGGCCAACGCCGTTCCGGCCAGCACATGAATTTCATTGTTGTTCCGCTGGTAACTGCCCGCGGTCATCGTGACATCCGCCGCCTGAATATCACGATCTATCTCCAGGGGAGTAATGTTGTAGGCGTGCATTTTTGACGGGCTTAGGTAGGCATAGACCACGCGCGGTCGGCCACCGATCACGTACGCGCGTGACACATTTGGTGCCGCGGCAAGGCGGGCGGCCAACTCTTCCGCGGTTTGCCTTAGAGCTACCGCGGTGGCGGTTTTACTGGTCAGCGTAAGGGTAACAATCGGAACATCGTTAATGGTTTCCGGCTTGATGACCCAACCGGTTACGCCGGCCGGTACGCGATTAAGATGCTGCTTGATTTTCCGAAATACCTTCACCACGCTGCGTTCCACGTCCTGCCCGACAAAAAATCGGGCGGTGACCATGGACTGATCGCGCCGGCTGGTGGAATATACATATTCAACGCCGTGAATCTGATACAGCAGTTTTTCCAGCGGAGTGGTCACCAATTGTTCCACACTTTTGGCGCTGTGCCCCGGAAAATTGACATATATATCGACCATGGGAACGATAATCTGCGGATCTTTTTCACGGGGGGTAATCAGCAGCGACGCGGCACCCAGAAGCACGGCCAGCAGAATCAGCACAAGTGATAGTCTGGAATGCAGGAAAATTTTAACGACGCGCTCTATGAGGCTAAGTTCACCAGCGCGGGCGTCCGGTGGAGTGCTCATGGGTTGATCTCCCCGGCAGACTGGGGGCGGGGCGCTTGGATATTGGACTTTATCAATCCAGTGGATTTAACCGCCACACGGTCTCCTGGTGCCAGGCCGGAAAGAATTTCCCTCATGGACCCAATATGCCGCCCGGGTTGAATCGTTTGACGCACCAGTCGCCCATGGATAATTAAATTTACCAGATCGAGTTGGCCAATATGCTCAATGGCGGCCTGGGGTGCCACCAAAACCTTATGCGAACCGGTAGGAATATTTAGATTGCCATACATTCCCGGCCACACACCGGGAGGAAACTTGGCGGTAGCTTTCACAATAAAACTGCGGCTTTGCGCATTGACACGCGGCGCAATCTGCCGAATGTGTGCTTGCACGGTGGTGTGGAACCCTTCCAATTGCACGGTCATCGATTGCCCCAGGTGCAGCAGAGAGGCCAGAGATTCCCGTACCACCGCCGCCAACTGTAGTTTATGTGGATCATAAAGTTTGGCCAGCATCTGACCGGGCATGACGGTATCGCCCACGTTGACATATTTTTTGCATCACGATTCCGTTGATAGGCGAGCGGATGGTGGTGTATCCCAGGACGGCGTGTGCCGCCTGCATTTCCGCCAATGCATGTGCCAGATTCGCCTGATCCGAAGCCACTGCGGTATTTGCCACATCCATGGTTGCCGTGGTGACATCGCCGGTGGTAAGCAGGGTGTTGTCCCGCTTCTGGTCAATCATCGCCTGACGTAGTTGTGCTTTAGCCAACAACACCGCAGCCGCGGTCTGCGCCAACTGAGCCTTGAGCTGCGCCGAATCCAGGCGCACAAGCACTTGCCCTTTTTGCACCTTGCCACCGGCGATCAAGCGGCTGAAAACAATTCGCCCGACGATTCGCGGTGTCAGCAGCACCGGTGCGATCGGAGTGATGGTGCCCACCGCGCGGAGATTCTCCGAAATGGATTGGACTGCTACGATCGCCGTCGCACCCTTGAACGGCTTGGCGGTTCGCACCGGTAGAGACCCTGGTGAGATTTTCGCTTTAAGCGCCCCCGTGCTCCACAGCAGCAGCGCCACCACTAGAAGTATGGCCAGAAGCACCCCGGCGATTCGGCCAGTAATACGGGCAACAGTTTTTAATTGGAGCCGGCGTTTCGCCATGATCCACGCTCCTGATTGGCTAACCTGAAATCCAAACCGCGATAGTCGCGGCGTTTTACGCTTGATTAGTATGCGTCAAGCCGCATCGTCCCACAATCTTTTCTGCGGGGCAGAACCCCGTAAACGCGGATTGAATGAGATTCAGGCCGACAAAAGCCGCCAGAATCAACCACCACTGGCTGACCCAAACGGCAAGGGCTACGCTAATGAGCACCATCGTACCCGCTATGATACGCACACCACGTTCAATCGTCATGGGACACCTCAATAAATTTTCGCCACAAAAAACATTGCTACAGGGGTCGAAGTAACCCCGGGCAGCTAGCCGTCTATCCACGCTCGACAGAGTTCGTGGACTTCGTTGAAGCGTCAAATCCGTATCGGCATTGAAGATGCTTAAAACGGCGGCATATTCAACGGTGCAGTTTGTACGCTGCAACTTCCTATATATTCTTATATTCTTATTTAGTGATAAAGTCAAATGGTGATGTAGTATCCAAAAAAAAGTCCCGCAGGGTTCTGCCTGCGGGACGGGGTTGTTACCCTGCATGATGAGGGTGTGAGCCGTTTAGAAGGAGATCGGGACTTTGGCGCTATGGCTCAGCGAATGAGTGCGGCAATAGACCGCTGCGCCCCTCAGGCTCATGCAGTTAAAACGTATTATTACCGGCCTGGCGGTGGGCCACGGCGACCACCACGACCCGGGCGGCCTTTCTGCAACGTAATAGTGCCGGCATCAGCGGTTGCACCCGAAGCCACTGGAACAGGCTTCTGGACCCGGCCAAAGCCAACGCCACGGTCAAATACGAAAATACGATATTTGCCGATCGGGGCGTTATTGACTGTAAATGTGCCATCATCGGCGGTTTTGGTGAGACCCCGAACCATGGTTCGCTTAATCCAAACCGTCTGTCCCGGTTGCACCTGATTAGGCTTCATACGACCGCGCTGGCGCGGGCCGTTATTTTGAATCAGCATGACATTCACCATGGCTCCGCTGACGGGATTTCCATTAGCGTCCACCACTTTTCCGGTTAAGGTTCCGGTTTGATCCGTGCTCGCGGTAACCTGTGCCTGAGCCGCCTGCGGTATGATTGGGGCAACGGCACCAACCAGTAAAACCGCCAGTAAAGCTACCATAAACTTACGCATAAAAAACCCCTTGTTAATTGGAAGGCACCGCCTGCGGACCATCGGACCATCCGATGTAATCCCCTAACGGTCGCCTACGCCCAGCCAAACGCGCGTGGGGGGAGAAAGTTACAGGGGAATTAAAAATTGTCTCGATGAATAGCTCACTACCGCTTGGATAGAACGCTTACTCTGGCTGTTGGGCCATGGCGGCGGGGTCGTAGCGTTGTGCTATGGGCATGCGACGCCCGTAGCCAAAAGCGCGGGATGTTACTTTTAACCCCGGCGGCATTTGCTTACGTTTATATTCGTTGATGTCCACCAGGCGCGCCACACGCAGCACCGTCGGTTTATCAAAGCCTGCGGCGATAATTTCCCAGACCGATTTTTCCTCTTCCACATACAGCCGCAATATCGCGTCAAGTATCGGATAGGGCGGCAGACTGTCCTGATCGGTCTGGTTGGGGCGCAATTCCGCACTCGGTGGTTTGGTGATGGATCCCTCCGGAATCGCGGCGACCAAGCCCGCTTGCAAACGCTGCTGATTAATCTCTCCGGCCAGTTCATAAACCATCATTTTGGGTACATCGCTGATGACCGCCAAACCTCCGCACATATCGCCGTAAAGTGTGCAATACCCCGTAGCGACTTCACTTTTGTTGCCGGTAGTTAATAGCAAGTGGCCAAATTTATTGGACAACGCCATCAGCAGATTGCCGCGGATACGCGCTTGTAAATTCTCTTCCGCCAGGCCGGGCGAGGTGTTATGAAAAAACTTCTCCAGCGTTTTTTCCATCGCCTGGTGCGCCGCTTCGATGGGAAGTTCATGGAAATGTATGCCGATCGCAGTGGCGAGTTTCCTGGCATCGCTTAAACTATGCTCCGAACTATAACGTGAAGGTAACGCCACGGCTGTCACATTATCCTGGCCCAGTGCCTCTGCCGCCAGCGCTGCGACCACGGCGGAATCAATACCCCCGGAAAGCCCCAACACCGCTGTTTTGAAACCGCATTTACGGGCATAGTCGCGCACGCCCAGTACCAGTGCCGCGTGCATGGAGGCAATTCCGGTTCGCGGCGGCGGACAATTCAACTTCGTCGGCCCGGGTAAATCAAAAACAATCAAA
Organism: Phycisphaerales bacterium; assembly: GCA_027366115.1. Lineage (GTDB taxonomy): Bacteria > Planctomycetota > Phycisphaerae > WQYP01 > WQYP01 > JAMDCX01. The sequence goes on along the minus strand of DAHXLH010000314.1, from coordinate 2,556 downwards.
TCTTCTTCAAAATCTTTGCCTTGGGCCAGCAGATTACCCGCCGCGTCAAAGGCCATGGAGCAGCCGTCGAAAATCAGTTCATCGTTCGCCCCGACCTGATTCACATACACAATAGGCATATTCCATCGGCGGGCCTGATGGCTGATGAGCTTGCGGCGAAAATCATTTTTTCCCAACGTAAAGGGTGAAGCGCTGATATTGACCAGAATATTCGCGCCCGCCTTGGCCAGTGCTTCAACGGGATTAAATGCATACATCTGTCGCCCGACCACCTGCTCATCATTCCATAAATCTTCACAGATCGACAAGCCAACGCGCAGCGAACCGAGCATCACTGTTTCTGTTTTGGGGCCGGGTTCGAAATATCGGCTTTCATCAAAAACATCGTAGGTTGGCAACAGACTTTTAACGCCCCGGTGAATGACTTCCCCGTCCCGGACCACAGCCACCGCATTGTAGAGCGTGCGGCCCGACGCGCCGGGATTTTCCTGGGCGTAGCCGACCATGGTGGTAATACCCTTGCTGTGCCGGGCAATATCATTTAAAGCATTCCGCATCTGCTGCAGCACGCTGGGTTTTAACAGCAAATCCCGTGGCGGATATCCAATGACGGACAATTCCGGCGACACCAGCAAATCGGCACCTTGCGCGATGGCCAGATCCATCGCGCTGATAATACGCCGGGTATTTCCCGCAATATCACCGACGGTGGGGTTAAGTTGGGCCATGGCAATGCGCATGAATCGCGGTCCTTTCCTGATCCTACAGCAGACATTCTATAGCGGTTTAGCAATCATGGCGTGGCCGGAGCAAAAATGTATACCGAATTAATTTCTCATCCCTTGCCATATTGCGGGTTGTACGTCGGCGCAATATCATAGGACTTCGCCACTGTTAACGAACGCTTGGCAATAGCGGTTCGGGAAAATGATTTAGCGCCACGTGTAATAATGATGTTCCTTGGTTCAGGAGAAACGCATGTCAGATTCACCGGTCGTCAACAACAGTATCAATCGGCGGGCTTTCCTTGCCGGAGCTACGGCCATTGGCGCAGCGACTCTGGCAGGGTGCTCCGAGCAGTCGCAGGGAAACCATGAACTCAACGCAGGCTCGGCGGAATCGCCGCGCGTAGGTATATCCGAAGCGGCTTATAAAAAAGCTTGGCAACGGGCAGCCGCTCTGGTAGCCAAAATGACACTGGCGGAAAAAATCGCCCAAACCGGCAACCAGACGCCGGCCATTAAACGCATCGGTCTGCCGGCATATAATTACTATTCCGGTGAAGCGTTGCATGGCTTGGTACGCGGTGGTCCCGTGACCAGCTTCCCGCTGCCGCTGGCGATGGCATGCTCCTGGAATCCGGCGCTGGCCTTGGAGGTATATACCGCCGTGTCGGATGAGGCGCGGGCCTACAACAAAAAAGAAAATGTGGGGTTAGCCTATTATTCGCCGCAAACATTGAATCTGCATCGTGACCCGCGGTGGGGCCGTTGTGAAGAAGCGCCGGGGGAAGATCCTTGCCTGGCCGGAACTTGGGCGGTAAACGTCATTAAGGGCATGCAGGGGGATAATCCCAATTACCTGAAAACCACCGCGTGTGCCAAACATTTTATCTGCAACAATACCGATGATGATCGCACCAGCATTTCCGCGTCAGTAAGTCCGCGGAATTTCTGGGAATATTACACCCGGGCGTATCGCACCTGCGCGTTGGATGCAGACGTTTTTACATTTATGAGCGCCTATAGCGCTATCAATGGTGTCCCCTGCAGCGCTGATCGCTTTCTTTTGACCAGTTTACTGCGGGATCGCTGGGGTTTTCGCGGTTATGTCACCTCCGACTGTGACGCAATCTATAACATTTTCAACCCCCACCATTACCTGCCTACCCTGCATCAGGCGGCAGCCGCCGCCATGCAGGCGGGTTGCGATTTGAATTGCGGCGATACGCTGCCCAAGCATCTGGGCAAGGCCGTGGCGGATGAACTCGTCAGTGAAGCGGACATCAGCCGGGCGGTTACCCGCCTATTGACCGTCCGGGTGCTATTTGGGGAATTTGATTCTGCGGAAAGCGTTCCCTATAACAGCATCGGCTTTGATGTGGTTGATTCACCGGCTCATCGGGCCTTGGCTGTGAAAGCCGCACAACAGTCCATTGTTTTATTAAAAAATGACAACAACTTTTTGCCGTTACAAAAATCGGATCTCCAGACCGTCGCCGTCATCGGTCCAACGGCGGGCCAATGCCATCTGGGCGGCTACAGCGGTTCGCCGTTTGTGCGTATTTCACCCTATGACGGTATTGCCCAGGCTCTCGAGTCGCCGTTTTATCACCCGCATGATCATGTACGGCCGCAGGACCTCCAAGCGGTCAGCGCCGGCGTGCTGACGCAATCTTTGAGCGAAGGCGGCACGAGCATTGGTTCGATTGACGATGGGGCGTGGGTGCAATACAAACCGCAGGATTTTACCGGCAAGAATCATCTTGCTATTCGCGTTTCCAGTCCGGGCGGCGGGGCGGTTATTCACGTACATATCGACTCGTTGGATGGCAGG
>DAHXLH010000301.1:0-6281 GCA_027366115.1 Phycisphaerales bacterium | reverse complement strand
TGCTGGAATCGCCTCAGGAAAGCCGGTATTTAGTTACAACCCCCGCACGTAACGGTAAAACACTGGTCATCTTCCGGGAAAAAGCGGAGCAACACTGTCTGGCCGTAGCCCTGGCTAGTATGATATGTAAATATATACGCGAATTATATATGCTGATGTTCAATCAGTGGTGGAAATTGCAGATTCCCGATCTAGCCCCCACCGCCGGCTATTACACCGACGCCATACGCTGGCTAACGCAAACCGAGCCTGAATTTTCCCGCCTGGGCCTGCAACGGCAAGATATTGTGCGAATAAAGTAACGCGATGCTTCCGAGCCTTCATTTATTATATAATTCACGGCAGTCTGGAATGTTTGAAGTCCTGGAGTGAGGCGTTAAGCTCTCTGGATATTAACGGAGGATTCCCGATGGCCCCGAAAAAACAAAACCGCCAAAATCTGATACCGGTGGCCGGTGAAATCCGACGCCTGCCCACGCCCCGGACCGGACGTAAACAACATTCCTTGAAAACCGCCCTTTCCCGCCAGCGCATCACATTGGAAGATCTGCGGAACAGTCGCGAACGCATTCAACTTAAAACTCTGCAAAGGAAAATTTCACTCTCCCCGCCCTCGGATCGCCGCCCTCCGGAAAAACTGGGAGATTTTCTGCCGCAATGGTTCCAGGCGCATGTGACCAAAACCGGCGACGTGCTGGCCACCGCCAGTGAAACCCTGCAAGCCACCCTGCCGGAAAAGCTCTGGCACAGCATCGCATTTGGTCCATTGCAACGCGGCCTTCTGACGCTCTATTGCTCATGCAGCCCCGCCAAGGTTGAAGTGGATATGCTCCTACGTCCTGGAACACCCGGGCTTCGCCACCTGCAAATTGCTACCAAAGGCTTGATTTTCAAAGTAAAGACTGTCGTTGACCGTGCCCGAAGTACGGGTTGAATTAACAAGTTATCCACAATTTATAGCGGTATGTCCATACGTCGGGGCGGCGGCGGCCGTATTAATAATTAAAGTATAAGAACATCATCATCGTTGTAAGCTCTGTCGGATTGTGGGAACCGTTAGGTTGATATTATGTAAGTGATTAATTTATATACACTTACGTCTTTATACACACTATGTTTTTATCGTGTAAAAGCCGTCGGATTAATGTCTGAATGGCCTGTCAGATTCTCTGAAACTGTTAGCCCAGCGGTAAGGGCGTGTTCATAACGCATTAAGAAATCCCTATTTATCGCACCTGCGCTGCTGCGTTAGATAATTTTTCCACCAATTATCCACACAACTACCAACACCCAAAAGCGGTGGCAGTAGGAGCTGTAGCAGCCCTGACGCCGCAACTGGCTCGCCAGACCTTACAATCTGCTGACCAATATATCGGCCCCGTGGTAATGGCTTTCCTGGTAATGCCTTGCTACTGCATTAACGCCTCAAGCGCCGCGCTGCTGGAACGGCCAGAATCTGTTTCGGCATCGCGGCGGCCAGTTTGGAAAAGTTGGTGCTCCGGCGTGACCTTGACCGGCTTATAACGGTTGGCCAAGAGAGCCTCAATAATTGCTAAGATCATCACCAATGCAAGAATTCCCGGCATCAGGGAATTTCCTTCGCTGGTTTTCGCCAATTCCTCGACCAATTTCTTAGCAGTAGCGGCGATAAAAACTGTCTGTTTCTTCGGGGCCTCTTTGGCTAGCACCGTCGCACCGGTCGCATGTAAATCCGCCTCACCCGATGGCACATTGACGATGAATTCGCCGGAATATTTCCCGTTAAAACTCTGCCAGTGATACACACCGGCGCGCTGGGCACCGGTGAATCGCCACACCAGGCGCCCGTCGGGTGTGTGCGATGCCAAAACATTTACCGCCGTGTGAGACTGCGGCGCTGTGACGTTAATCGACAGATGCGAATTCTTGGTTGGTACATGAATGGGCACAGCCTTTCCCGGTGTGTAGGACGTAATGCCCGCACTGGCTGCCGCATTGCCCAGGGCAATGCGCACCATCATCGGCAAAAACGCGCTGGTCGACGCGATATTGCTCCAGCCGCCGCCGGGGGCTGACAGGAACGTGTAGACCCGCCCATGCCCCAAAGAATGCTGCACCAGCAACAGCGAATCATCATGCAGGCGTGAAAGCACTTTGCCAATGACTGGCGAATTTCCCGGCAAACTCCACCGCCCGACCACCACAATGCGCTGAAATGGCTCCTGGGTTTGAAATAAACCAGAAAAAATGTGGCTTTTCACATCCACCCAATTCACTGCTGCCCCGGTCTGACTGCTGACGGGCCCGGAAATTTCGCCCGGCAATAATTGCAGGTTCCCCGCCGCAACAGCGTTGTAATTGTGGGGATTTACTGCCGGGCCTAAAAGCCAGCATAACCGTCCGCCACCCACCACAAACCGGTGTAGCTTTTGTGCCAGTTGCGGCGAAATCTGCGGTACGTCGCAGATAAATATGGCCGCATAACTCGACAAACTCATCCCCGGCACAGCGCTATACGACCGGTAGGTCGGCTCAATACTCCATAGCGTCGGCTTGGCACCCGCCGAGGCGACGGTGGAAAACGGGGCCAGCGCCGCATTTACATAAAAAGCTGTGGATGCACCCGTAAGCCGCGGCTGGTTTCCTACCACCAGCGCGCGTATCTTATTTTTAACCGGCAATATTAAACTGCGGCGATCGCCCCAAGCCATAGCATGGCTGCTATCTAATTCGGTCAGGGTAAAGCGGTTAAGGCCTGGCGCTCTAAGCTGATACTTCAGGGTAACGGTGGCTCGGCTGGAATCGGTGCCGCCCGGCCCTAACGTAGAGCGGGCTTCTGTATTCGGGGCTTTTTTTCCATCCACATTCAGCCCGAAGCGCGGTGCCACGGCCGTGGCCCCATTATTAATGACCGTTCCACGGAACTGGACCGTTGCCCCAACCACAGCGGCACCATGCTCGATACCCCAGTGCGCGATGGCAACATCATCCGGCGTGCCGATTGTCTGCGGCATAAGGACTAGCTGAACTCCCGGCACTTTTTTTAGTGGGGCAAACATGCCGGTATCGGATGCCGCCGGCCCGGCGAAATCTGAAATAATAATCAGCATGCGGTTGGGCCGGATGGAATTTTTCAGCAAGTTTGTCGCTTGGGCTATTAATTGCCGCATGGGTAACGCCCGGCCGGTGCTTTTGATCGCGTTCAATCGGGCGATTTGCGCCACACGATCGCTACCTAGATGATCCGGAACAGGGCTGTTGCCCGGATTCGTCAGCAGCACCGCCATACGCGCCGGCGTGAGGCTTTGTCCAAGAAGATCGCGGGTTTGATCAATCGCGGTTTGCAGCCGTGTATGCGGACCGTCCTGCACCAGCATGGACTGTGAATTATCTAAAATAATCACACACGCGGTGGATTGCCCGTTGAAATGCGTTCCGACATTGGGGAAAAGCCTGTCCGTTCCCAAGCCAAATATAGCTGTGACCGTGGCGGCCAGGCCCACGAGCATAAAAATCACCGGCCACAATAGACCGGGCCTGCCTGGTGCCGGGCCCGGCGAGGTTTTTATACTCCCGGATGGTGCGTCCGTTGGGCCGGCGGCTTTGCGTTGATCCAATGCGTTGCTGAATATCACCGTCATCACCGCCAAAACGGCAATGCCCCCGAGCAATAATAACAACATGCCATACGCCGCGAAGGGCGATCCGCCATGGACCAGCGGCCCGGCTACAGCCATGGCGATCATCGCAAAAACCGCCATGCGCAAAAGCAGCAGAATAAATTGCTGAACCTGGCGTTTGCGTGACGTTTTCTGGGCGGTGACGCGCAAAAATCGCAGCGTCGGAAAGCGTACAATCGGTGATCGCACACGGTTCAGCAGATGCAGCAGCACAGGAATGCCCGCCGCCAGCACGCCCAGCAGCATGACTGGATCTGAAAAATTCATAGCCGCCAGCGGCAAATCATTCATGCGCATCCTTTCCAAGCGCTGTTATGCATCCTCAGCGTCGCGATGTCCGGCGCAGTAATTCACGAATCTGCGCATCCCATGGCACATCCGTAAAGGCTGTCACATAATCAATGCGGGACTGGCCGCAGCGTTTTTTAATTAAATCAAGGAAGGCCTGTACTTCCCGGCGATAATCATCGCGAATAAGTTTGGGATCAATTTGCAGGCGCGATCCGTCTTCCATATCTTCAAATGTTATGGGCCGGTTATAGGCCAGTTCCATTTCTCCGCGATCCAGTACCTGCATGAGCACAAGCTGATGCCTGGCGTGCCGCAAATGTTGCAGGGCGCTGGTGATTTTATCCGGATCATCAAACAGGTCGCTGATGACAATAACCAGGCCGCGGCGCGGAATTTTATTAGCCAGCAGATGCAGTGTGCCGGAAATATCAGTCTCCTGGTCAGGTGAAAGTTTTTCCAGACCCACAAAAATCTGATCCAGATGGGACGGGCCGTTACCTTGTGGAATTTCCAGCCGGATGGTTTTGTCAAAGGCGATCAACCCCACCATATCCTGCTGATTGGACAACATATATGCTAAGGATGCCGCCAGCACGGCACCGTATTCAAACTTGGTAACGCCCTGCAGTGTTTTGCCCTGTGAATCAGGCAGGGATGCAGCGCCAAAATTCATCGACGCCGACGCATCCAGGCAGATCGTGGCCCGAAGATTGGTTTCCTGCTCATATTGCTTGATGTAGTACCGGTCGGTTTTCGCCAGGACGGTCCAATCCAGATGTTTAATTTCATCGCCGGGCACATATTCCCGGTGTTCCGCAAATTCAATGGAAAATCCCTTATGCGGGCTTTTGTGCATGCCGGCGTACACGCCCTCCACCACGCCGCGCACCATCAGTTCCAAACGCCGCAACTGCGCCGCCTGGGCAGGCTTAAAAAACCGATATTGATATGTCGGCATATACAAAATCCGTCATTATGCCGGTACTGTGCCCGCCACCAGCCAGGTTATTGCCATCGCCCCATACTGTAACTCCCGGACCACCCTCGGGTAAACCGCCATGTCATCAAGTGTCACCACCGTGGGATGCCGCAGGATGATTAAGGCATCCGGAGCCATGGATGTTAACAGCCCACCGATAAGCTCATCCACACGCTTGCGACCTTCCGGCGATTCCATGTGGGCATAAGGCGGATCTATAAAGGCCAATCCCAGTTGCTGCCCACGCAGCTTGCCGGAAAGTAACAGCCCGATGTGATACGCATCCGCGGAAAGCACATCACACTCTTGCTCAACGCGCAAGGCCCCTATATTGTTGCGAAGACCTTCCAGCGCATTGCGATCCCGCTCCACAAAAATCACCCGCTTTGCGCCCCGCGACAAACATTCCAACCCCAGACTACCAGTGCCGGAGAAGCAATCCAGCACGACAGAATCGGGAATCGTTACAGCGCAGGTTAATGCGTCGAAAAGCGATTGTTTGGCCCGATCCGTAATGGGGCGGGTGGTCATAGAGTCCGGCCCGATAAGCCGTCGCGTTCTAAATGTTCCAGCAATGATTCGCATGGGGTAAAAGTATAACCGCAAAGTGCGGTTATCACCGCCTAGTATTCTATCGGCACCCCACCCGAAAAAACGAGGGCCGTTGGTGCCCGAGGCATTCCGGGCAGTTTTTGTTATAGTGATTGGGGAGTATTCCGCTTGAAAGGTAACTGTTGGCGCGGAGATCGTGTCCGACGGAAGCGTGGTGCGTCATGCAACGGGAGTCGTAATCGTGTTTCCTGTTCGAGAGGTCTACCTCAGCAAGGCCGAATCCCTGGAACAATTGGGTACCAAGCCAAAGTTCTGGTTTACTGGCGAAAACGGAGAACGCCTGTTGTTTAAGGCCGACGAGCGCGGCACGGGAGAGGACTGGGCAGAGAAAATTGCATGCGAATTGTGCGGTTTACTGGGGCTGCCGCACGTCGATTATGAGTTAGCGGTGGATTTGGACAAACACAGACCGGGAGTTGTGTGCCAGACCTGTTCGCCGCCGCCCACATCACTTATCTTGGGGAATCAATTGTTACTCGCCCATGATCAATGATATCCGACCGAGGTAAAGAACAGGTATAAAGTGCGGGAGCACACAGTGGCGGCCGTGGCGGACGTAATAAAAACACTGAATCCCCCACCACCGAATTGGTTAAAAGGGCTGCCGAAAGGAATCACATCGGCAACCAATATCTTCGTGGGATATATCATGCTGGAGATGAAATATGAACTCTGCATTATTTGTAGCATGGAGATCGGGTGGACCAGCCAATGGCCGATGGGGACCTGTCGGGCTACTT
>DAHXLH010000262.1:0-9784 GCA_027366115.1 Phycisphaerales bacterium | reverse complement strand
CGCGGGCTACCGGGAAGAAAACGGTGTGGCGAAGGACTCAACGGTAGAAACATTTGCGGCGGCGCGCTTGTTTATTGATTCCTGGCGCTGGGCGGGGGTGCCATTTTATATCCGTGTGGGCAAATGCCTGCCGGTATCCTGCACAGAAATCATTGTTGATTTTAAAAAGCCGCCCCAGCGCGTTTTTCGCGAGGCCCGTGTGGGGCGCAGTAACCATATAAGATTTCGGGTAAGTCCGGAAGTGGTGTTAGCCATGGGTGTGCGGGTGAAAAAAATTGGCGAGGCGCTTGAGGGAACCAGCGTGGAACTTATTGCCCAACGCCATCCGCATGATGAAATGGAACCGTACGAACGGCTTTTGCTTGATGCGACTGCCGGGAAAGCGGATTTTTTCGCCCGTGAAGATCAGGTCGAAGAAGCTTGGCGGGTTGTCGATGCCATCCTCGGCAACACGACGCCCGTTCAGCCCTATGCCCCCGGCACATGGGGACCCACGCAAGCGCAATCGCTGTTGACCGATGGTTCAACATGGCATGATCCGCGTGACGAACCGGTGGATCCGGATGCATGAACATGCAGCGGATTCCATAGTGAATAGCCTGATCCCCAAGAGCAGACGGATAAGAAATGTTTCCCTGCGATTGGTGCAGTGATAGAATAAGGAAAGCGGTTTGAATGATGTCATGGCCGATCTTCATTCAGGCGGCCGGCTCGATAAAAAACACTCGGCCCTTTGTAAAGGTGGAAATATGAATACTGGAAAAGCATCGTCGCCCACGACTCTCCTGCATAACATGGGGCAAAGCTTATGGTTGGACAACATTACCAGAAAGCTGCTTACCAGCGGCACTCTCAAGCGGTACATTAAGGAACTTTCGGTCACGGGGCTGACCAGCAATCCGACCATTTTTGATCACGCCATCAGCAAATCTGATTCTTACGATGCGGCCATCCGGACAGCCCATGACGGGGGGATGACATCGCCCGAGGTGATTTTCTTCAGTTTAGCCATTGAAGATTTACAAGGTGCGGCGGATTTATTTCGACCGGTGTATGATCAGACCTCTGGTGTGGATGGTTTTGTATCCCTGGAAGTATCGCCGCTGCTGGCATACGACACTGCCAATACGCTGGCCGCCGCCAAGGAGCTGTTCGGCCGAGCCAAGCGTCCCAATTTATTTATAAAAATTCCCGGCACGAAAGAAGGCCTCCCCGCCATTGAAGAAGCGATTTTCAGCGGGATTCCGGTGAATGTCACGTTACTTTTTTCTCCGCAGCAATATGTGGCCGCCGCCGAGGCCTACACGCGCGGAATTCAGCGGCGTATCGCCGCGAAGCTTAATCCGCGTGTCGCTTCTGTGGCGTCGGTGTTTATAAGTCGGTGGGATAAGGCCATCATGGGCAAATCGCCCGATTCGCTACGAAATAAACTGGGTGTTGCGGTAGGATATAAAATCTATAAAGCCTATCGGGACCTGCTGGGCAGCGAGAAATGGAAAAAGCTGATCGCCGGTGGTGCCATGCCGCAGCGGTTGCTCTGGGCGAGCACGGGCACCAAGGACCCTTCCGCACCCGACACGTATTACATCACGGCTTTAGCGGCACCTGATACGGTGAACACCATGCCGGAAGAAACGCTTCTGGCGTTTGCCGATCATGGCAAGCTCGGTTCGGCCATGACGACGGATGTCGCGGATGCTGATAAAATTCTTCAGCAGGCTGCGGAAGCGGGCTTTACGGTTGACAAACTCGGAGCCCAGCTTCAGAAAGAAGGGGCGGAATCGTTTGTAAAATCGTGGACAGATCTGATGAAGGTCGTCGGTCAGAAGAGTTCCGCACTTGCCGCAGCGTCTTAATTTGCTCATGCAACCTTGTTATGGAGTTACCTATGTCCGCATCCAGCGCCCCATCCGTTGACCCTAAAATGGCGGTTCCTCTGACGAGTCGGCCGCCATTCCAATCGCTTGCCAAGCACTTTGAATCCGCCAGTGCTTTGAATCTTCGCGATCTGTTTAAGGACGATCCTGGCCGGGCGGAAAAATTCACCGCGGAGGCGGCGGGGTTGTTTTTAGATTATTCCAAAAATCGGATCACCGATGAGACGCTCAAGCTGCTGCTGGAGTTGGCCCGAGAGTCCGGCGTGCAGGAACATATTGCGGCGATGTTTGCCGGTGAAAAAATAAATATTACAGAGAATCGCTCGGTACTGCATGTGGCCCTGCGATCAGCCCGTACGGATAGTTATCTTTCCGACGGACATAATGTGGTGCCGGAGGTGCATGAGGTATTGGATCGCATGGCGGCGTTTGCCAGCCGGGTGCGGTCCGGGGAGTGGAAGGGATTTAGCGGAAAGCCCATACGCAATGTGATCAACATCGGTATCGGTGGATCCGATTTAGGCCCCGTGATGGCGTATGAGGCGCTGCGGCATTATTCGCGGCGGGATTTGACGTTTCGCTTTGTCTCCAACATCGACGGGACCGATTTTGCCGAGGCCACGCATGATCTGTCACCGGATGAAACCCTGTTTATTATTTCCTCGAAAACGTTCACTACACTGGAAACCATGACCAACGCCCATACCGCCCGCGATTGGCTGCTTGCCGCCGCCAAAGACCCGGCGCACACGGCGAAGCATTTTGTGGCGGTCTCCACCAACGCCCATGAAGTAACCGCCTTTGGCATTGATACGGCCAATATGTTTGGATTCTGGGATTGGGTGGGGGGGCGATATTCCATGGATTCCGCGATCGGCTTATCGACGATGCTGGCGGTAGGCCCGGACAATTTTGCACGTCTGCTTTCCGGATTTCGCGCTATGGACACGCATTTCCGCACGGCTCCGCTGGAAAACAACATGCCGGTGATCATGGGCATGTTGTCGATATGGTATAACAATTTCTTTGGAGCGCAGACCGTCGCGGTTCTGCCGTATGATCAGTATCTCAAGCGATTTCCCGCTTATCTGCAGCAACTTACCATGGAATCCAACGGCAAGAGTATCACCTTGACGGGCCATCGGGTGGATTATGAAACCGGGCCGATCTTCTGGGGTGAACCGGGAACCAACGGCCAGCATTCGTTCTACCAACTGATTCATCAGGGCACCAAATTAATCCCCTGTGACTTCATTGGTTTTGCGCAGTCGCTAAATCCTCTGGGAAATCATCATGATCTGCTGATGGCCAATGTCTTTGCGCAGGCCGAGGCCCTGGCATTCGGGAAAACCGAGGCCCAGGTCCGGCAGGAAGGGACTGTGGAATGGCTGGTTCCCCACCGGACATTTGACGGCAATCGCCCCAGCAATGTCATTCTGGCGAAACAATTGACGCCGGAAATTCTGGGGGCGCTAGTGGCGCTTTATGAACATTCGGTGTTTACACAGGGCGTGATATTTTCCATTGATTCGTTTGATCAATGGGGCGTGGAACTGGGAAAAGTGCTGGCGAAAAAAATTGCCGCGGAATTGGCGGCCCCGGACGATTCCGGTTTGCAACACGACAGTTCCACCAATGCTCTGATGCGCCGGTATCGGCACGACAAAGCTTGATGGGACCGGCAAGCTTATGATCCGCCTTACAGGAGAAATGCGATGATTGGTGGTTACGACAAACGTCTTTATATTTTGCCTTTTGACCATCGGCACTCCTATGGAACCGAAGTTTTCGGCTACCACGAACCAATGACGCCCGCCCAGATTGATGACATTGCCCAGAGCAAAGCTGTGATTTACGGCGGCTTCAAAGCGGCGATCACGGCGGGTGTGTCGGCGGACAAGGCCGGACTGCTGGTGGATGAGGAATTTGGCACCGCCATTCTTGAAGAAGCTCGTTCGCACGGGTTTATTACATGTTTATCCACTGAAAAAAGCGGCCAGCACGATTTTGATTTTGAATATGGTTCGGCGTTTAAGGAGCATATTGAAAAATTCAGTCCGACATTCGCCAAAGTTCTGGTGCGGTACAATCCGCAGGGGGATGCGGCCATGAACGCGGTGCAGGCCAAGCGTTTGAAAACCCTTTGCGATTATCTTGCGGAAAGCAAACGCTATTTCATGTTTGAACTGCTTGTTCCTGCGGAAAAATCGCAATTGCAGCAGGTGCGTGGGGATGTACACGCGTACGATCTTAAACTCCGCCCCGGCCTGATGAGGCAGGCCATTGAGGAACTGCAAAATTTTGGTGTCGAGCCGGATGTATGGAAAATTGAAGGCTTGGATCAGACCGAAGATTGTCGCACGATCGCCGCGACAGCCCGGCGGGGCGGCCGCGATAAAGTCGGCTGCATTATCCTGGGACGCGGGGAAAACGAAGCGAAGGTCATTGAATGGCTGACAACAGCGGCGCGGGTGCCGGGCTTCATAGGATTTGCGGTGGGGCGGTCGAGCTTTTTGCAGTCCATTGTTGATTTGCGGGCGGGTAAAATCGACCGTGCACAGGCAGTAGAACAGATTCGCAAAAAATTCATGGAATGGGTGGGCGTGTTTGAAAGGGCGGCGGCCTAGATGTATGGATCGCATTTGTCCGTTGCCGGCGGTTTATATAACGCGGTTGTGGAGGCGCAAGATCTGGGTTTGCAGACGGTGCAGATATTCACCCGCAATCAGCAGCAGTGGGCGTCGCCGCCGTTGCGGCCGGAGGTCATTGAGCAGTTTCGGGACGAGGTAAAAAAAGCGAAATTTAAGCATGTTGTGGCCCATGACTCGTATCTGACTAATTTGGCGTCGGGTAATGAAGAGCTGCGGCAAAAAAGCATTCACAGCTTCGCCTTGGAACTTCAGCGATGCCATGCGTTGGGAATTCAATATCTGGTAACGCATTCCGGCGCGCATGGGGGTGCCGGGGAAGCCCAGGGAATTGCCCGCATTGCGGCTTCCTTGCAGGAGGTGCTGGAGCGGGATGAGCACGGCTCAACAACAATTTGTCTGGAAACCACAGCGGGACAGGGCACATCGCTGGGCTGGAGGTTTGAGCATTTGCGTGATATTTTCGCGGCATTACGGAATCCCGGCCGAGTAGGAGTATGCCTGGACACCTGTCATATTTTTGCCGCGGGCTATGACATTTCCACGCCCGATGGCGCGGCGGAAAGTTTTGCGGAATTTGACCGCATCATCGGGTTGAAGCGCTTACGTGTTATGCACCTTAATGACAGCCGCAAGCCTTGGGGCTCCCGAGTGGATCGTCACGCGCACATCGGTCGTGGGATGATCGGCCTGGAGGCGTTTCGCTATGTGTGTCAAAACCCGGCTTTTAAAAAGATTCCGAAAATCATGGAAACGCCCAAAGAAATGGCCGCGGATGGCCGGCCGTGGGATTTGGTTAATCTGGGGGTTTTGCAGGCGCTGGAGCGGGGCGAAATGTTGACCCTTGAACCGCTGGAAAATGCCACAGCGAAGCCAACGGGCAAGCGGGGTCCCGGCAAAACAGCTTCGACAAAAAAGAAAGCAAAGAAATGACCGATATTGTTGCGCCCATATTCGTTGAGTCCGTTCAAGCGGTTTTACCGCAGATTGCTGATGCTGTGAAACAAGGCGCGGATATGATCGAGTTGCGCTGTGACCAGGCCAATTGCGCAATCATCGAAGCATTGCTCGCGCGCCCTGATGTACGGTGCAAGCCGATTATTGTCACGATTCGCACCAAGGCGGAGGGCGGCCTATTTACGGGGTCCGAAGCGGATCGACTGAAGTTGATTCTTGACGCCTGCCGACTGAAACCCGAGTATGTGGATATCGAATACGAGACTTGGCGCAACAATCCTGAATTTGTCGCGCAGGCGGTGCCCCTGCTGGCAAAGGACCCAACAGATAATTCAGGCAGGCCGAAGTTAATTCTGTCCACGCATGATTTTTCATCTCGCCCGGCGGATCTGCCGCGGCGCATGAAGGCCATGGCCGAGATATCATCGGCGTGCATTATTAAAGCAGCCTATCAGGCGGAAAATCTGGTTGAAGCCTTGGAGGCGTTTCGGTTGTATGAGGAACTGCCGAAAGTTATCAGCAAACCCCTGGTGATTATCGCTATGGGCGAAGCGGGACTGGTCACGCGGATTCTGGCCTCTAAATACAATGCCGCCTTCACCTTTGCTATTCCCACAGGCAGTGCCACAACCGCTCCCGGCCAACCGACGATTGCTGATTTGATTCACACCTATCATTTCAAAAGCCAGGTGCGAAGCGCGCCGGTGTATGGCGTGATGGGGTGGCCGGTATCGCACTCCATCAGTCCGATGATACACAATGCGGGTTTTCATGCGGTGGGCTTTCCGGGCGTGTATGTGCCGCTGGCTGTCGCGCCGGAATATGAGGCATTTTGCGCCACGCTGGCCGCCATGCGGGGCCTGCGGGATTTAAATTTTCGCGGTGCCAGCGTTACGATTCCGCACAAGGCCCATGCGGCACGTTATCTGGAAAGCTCCGGGGGCGTGCTGGATGAGACCTCGGCGCGCATTGGGGTTATTAACACACTTTACTTTCCGTCTGATGGTTCGGTTGGCGGCACCAATTCTGACTGGTATGGAGCCATCGAAGCCGTGCGTGCCGCTACGGGCTGGAAATTAACCGAATTGGCACTCAAACGCGTGGCTGTGCTGGGGGCGGGCGGAGCGGCACGAGCCATGGTGGCGGGTATGGCGTCACTGGGGGCTACGGTGGTGGTGTATAACCGCACCCTGAAGCGAGCTCAAGAATTGGCGTATGAATTCAACGGAAAAATCGGCCATGTGTCGGCAGCGCTGCTGGATGAATTTAGAAAAACGAATTGCTGTGTGGTCATCAACTGTACGCCGGCGGGGATGTGGCCTGACGTAAAGGCCGTTCCGGTAGATGATTTGACCGTCATCAGTTCCAATATGGTGGTTTTTGACACGGTCTATAACCCGCGGCGAACCCGTTTTCTGGATATCGCAGCCAAACAAGGTGCCCAGACAATTGAGGGGCTGGAGATGCTGGTACGCCAGGCGGTAATCCAGTTTGAAGGGTTCACCGGCAAATCGGCACCATTAAGTGTTATGCGGGTCGCGGCGGAGGCGGCGTTGGAGCACCGATAGCACCGAATGGTAATCCGGTGGCTGATCCAATGTTGGCAACCAACCACCGGGTTATCACCACGGTGCTCTGTGAGGCGATGTTCCGGGGCAACGCGAAAGATAGCGCCGTCGCAACCCGGCGGTTACTTGGACCGGCTCCCTGTTGGCCTGCCCAAGGTGGTCGAGCCGCAAAGGGATTGCTTAAAAAAAGGGCGGAGGGTATTGGGTTGAAATCGTTGTGCACTGAAATTGTGCAGAAGAATAAAAAATATAAGCCAATTCCCCCATCGGCACGCTGGTTGCATTATAATCATCCGGAAGGTAGTTCTGATGCTCTTATCAGCATCGGCACGTGCGCACTATCGCTTGTCGCGAAGCTGCGCCTTCAGGGTGCTTGGGAAAGGTCAATCGGAGGGCGTTAAATCCTTTGTGATCAAAACCGGCGGATGAGAAATGCAAATGCCTAAAAATGACGCATTTTCTAATTCGCCAAAGAATTCCGATGGTTTACATTGCCAGTTTTGCGGTGTCGGGTAAAATGGCCGCCTTTCCCGAAAGGAGCCGCTTTGAATTTTCCGGCGGATAGTCGTGAGTCGCTTTTCTACAGGAGTCTTTCAGTTATGGGTGCATCCAATGCTCGTCATGCGGCAGTAGTCGCATTAACCAACTTCCGAACCATTCCACCACGCGTTAATTTCAAGGAAAAGACCGTCAAGGAAATTTTCGCCGTTAATGTGTTTAATGAGGAAGTCCAGAAAGCCCGCTTACCCAAGCCGGTGTTCAAAAAACTGCAACAGACCATTAAAAAGGGGTTGGCACTGGATCCGTCCATCGCGGATGTGGTGGCGGCGGCCATGCGGGATTGGGCCGTGGAAAAAGGCGCTACCCACTACACGCATATTTTTCATCCTTTGACCGGCGTTACCGCCGAAAAGCATGACAGTTTTGTCGCCCCGACCGAGGACGGCGGTGCGATGCTGGAATTTTCCGGCAAGGAACTGGTGCAGGGCGAACCTGATGCCTCATCCTTCCCATCCGGCGGCATCCGCGCCACCTTTGAAGCCCGCGGCTACACCGCATGGGATCCCACAAGTCCGGCCTATATTTTAGAAAATCCCAATGGCACGGCCTTGGTTATTCCAACCGCGTTTATTTCCTGGACCGGTGAAGCATTGGATGAAAAAACCCCGCTGCTGCGCTCCATGGAAGCTCTGTCCATTCAGGCCATGCGGGTGCTGAAACTTTTTGGCAATCACAGCGCCACAAAAGTATTCACCACTGTTGGCCCGGAGCAGGAATATTTTCTCATTGACCGCAATTTCTATTTTGCCCGCCCGGACCTGATCAATGCGGGACGTACCCTGTTTGGTGCCAAGCCGCCCAAGGGTCAGGAAATGGAAGATCATTATTTTGGCAGCATTCCCGAACGCGTTCTGGCTTGCATGCTGGAAGCGGAGCAGGAACTTTACAAACTGGGTGTGCCGGTAAAAACGCGCCACAATGAAGTGGCTCCGGCCCAGTATGAAATTGCCCCGATTTTTGAAAATAGCAATCTGGCCCACGACCATCAGATGCTCACGATGGAAACGTTGCGTCGCGTTGCGGAGAAATATGGCTTGGCATGTCTGCTGCATGAAAAGCCGTTTGCCGGCGTCAATGGTTCCGGTAAGCACAACAACTGGTCCATGGCGACTGATACCGGCGAAAATCTGCTCAACCCCGGTGATACGCCGCACGAAAATGCCCAGTTCCTGGTATTTTGTGCCGCCGTTATCCGGGCGGTAAATAAACATGCCGCGCTATTGAGAGTGGCGATTGCCTCGGCGGGTAATGATCATCGCCTGGGTGCCAATGAAGCGCCGCCGGCGATCATCTCTATTTATCTTGGCGATCAACTGCAGGACATCATCACGCAAATTGAAGCTGGCGGTGCCAAGAGCACCAAGAAGGGCGGCCACATGGAAGTCGGCGTGACCGTGCTTCCCAAGTTGCCGCGTGATGCCGGGGATCGTAACCGTACCTCACCGTTCGCCTTCACCGGCAACAAATTTGAATTCCGTGCGGTATCGTCGGGGCAATCCGTTGCTACGCCTAACACGGTGCTCAATACCATTGTCGCTGAATCCTTGGATTACATCGCCGGCAAGCTGGAGGCTGACCATAAGGCCGGTAAGGATTTCAACAAGTCCGTACAGGAACTCCTGGCCGCGATTATCAAAGAAAATAAGGGCGTGATTTTCAACGGCAACGGCTATTCGGAAGAATGGCACAAGGAGGCTGAAAAGCGTGGCCTGCCGAACCTGAAAACCACCGTCGATGCTGTTCCACATCTGATTTCCAAAGAAGCCGTGGAGCTGTTCGGAAAGTACAAGGTGCTTACCGAACGTGAAGTTCACAGCCGCTATGAAATCTATTTGGAAAAATATGTCAAGACGATCAACATCGAAGTGCAGATGACCACGGTGATCGCCAAGACCATGATTATTCCAGCGGCCTTGGAATATCAGAAAAATGTCGGCAAGTCCATCGGGGCGGCCAAGGCGGCAGGGGTTCCAGCGGCGTCGCTGGCGGAACAGGAAAAAATGCTCGCCGGCCTGGCCACTGCCATCAGTGACATGCAGAAAAAAACCGATGCGCTGACGCATCATTCCGAGCATCATGCTTCCGGTGATACGCTGGCGCACGCCAAGTATTCATTGGATAAATTGATTCCCGCCATGAACGCTGTTCGACAAGCCGGCGATCTTCTGGAGAC
>DAHXLH010000212.1:0-8869 GCA_027366115.1 Phycisphaerales bacterium | reverse complement strand
GGCGCTTTTGGCATGTTGCTGGGCGCGCCGGTGGAAGCGTTCGCCAGTCCGGGGCCTGCACCGGCGATGACCATCAACTTGACGCTGGATCCCCTGGGGGCATTTTTTCTAGTTCCTATTTTTCTCATCGGCGGATTAAGCTCCATTTACGGCCTGGAATATTGGCGACAAAGCCGACACCCACGGACCGCACGAAAACTGCGATTCTGGTATGCCATACTTATCGTCGGCATGGCACTGTTGGTGTTGAGTGGCAACAGCATCTGCTTTCTTATTGCGTGGGAACTCGTGGCGTTAGGTTCCTTTTTTCTAATAGCCACAGAAGATCAGAAGCCGGCATCCCGGCAAGCGGCATGGATATATCTGGTGGCCACGCATGTGAGCACCTTGCTGCTGGTGGTACTGTTTATTCTACTGCGGATATTTTCAGGCAGTTTTCTTCTGCGCCCGCTGGAGCCGGGGCAAGCCGATGTGGGCGTCCAAACCGCGATGTTTTTACTGGCACTGACCGCATTTGGTATCAAGGCCGGCATGATGCCGCTGCATTTCTGGCTGCCGGATGCGCATGCCAACTCCCCCAGCCATGTGTCCGCCACACTTTCCGGGGTGGCGATCAAGATGGGAATTTTCGGGCTGCTGCGCTTGTTGCCCCTGTTTCCCGCACGCCCCTTAGGATGGGGTCTGCTGATAGTGGCATTGGGGACAACCAGCTCTTTTCTGGGCGTGTTATGGGCTATCGGGCAGCACGACATTAAAAAACTCCTGGCCTATCACAGCGTTGAAAATATCGGCATTATCCTGTTGGGGCTGGGCTTGGCGCTGGTCGGGGAGACCTATCATCAACCGGTGTGGATTATTTTGGGATTAGGCGGAAGTCTGCTGCATGTATGGAACCACGCGTTGTTCAAGTCGCTGCTGTTTTTGTCGGCCGGCAGCGTTATTCATTCCGCGCGAACCAGAGAAATTGACGCTCTAGGCGGATTAGCCAAAACCATGCCCGTCACGGCGGGACTTTTTTTCGTGGGTGCCGTGGCGATCTGCGGCCTGCCGCCGCTGAATGGATTTGTCAGTGAATGGTTCATCTATATGGGATTGCTGCATTCAATTTCCATATTGGCTATTTTGGGGGTGGTAGCGGCAATACTGGCGATGGTCGGGGCGCTTGCGGCGGCGTGTTTTACCAAAGCCTATGGGACAGTCTTTCTTGGAACCCCTCGCACCGTCGATCACCATGGGCATGAATCCGGCGCGGCGATGTGGCTACCCATGCTGATTTTGGCGGCCGGATGTATCGGCATTGGCATAGGGCCGGAATTTGTAGCACCGGTGCTGGACCGTGTCATCGACCACTGGATTCATCGGCCATTGCCGTCGTTGGCCAGTCTGATACCGCTGCAGATATTGGCGATAATCAACGTGATTCTTATTGGAGCCGCGGCCACCGGATTTGTGCTCCAGAAATTTCTACGGTCCGTGCGGGCGACACCGACATGGGCCTGCGGCTATGCCCGCCCATCGAGCCGCATGCAGTACACCGCCGCGTCGCTGGCGCAAATGCTTCTGGGAATATTACGGCCCCTGTTACGCCAACGGCGGCACACTCCGCGGATATCCGGGGTCTTTGCGGGTCCCGGCGAATTAGACGCCCATGTGGATGACCCGATGCTGCAGGACGTTCTAAATCCGGGGTGGCAATGGGTGCAGAACCTGCTGGCCAGGGGGCGGATTTTTCAGCAGGGAAGTATTCAAAGCTATCTATTCTTCATGTTGCTGGCGCTATTAATACTTCTGCTTTTTGCCCTGCCGATCGCGGCGTTGTGGATGCTGTTGTTTTAATGTAATGGCCAAGCCATGAAGGAATAAAGGTTTATGTATTTATGTATATCGCATTGATTATTCTGGGACCGCTGGCCGCGATTCTGGCATTGACTATTCCCTCCAATCGTTGGAGGCCCTGGCTGGTCCCGAGCACGGCGGCGGTCCACTTATGTCTGGTTCTGGCCATATTGAGCGACCATATTACGCCGGAAGCTAACGGCTGGCTGGCTATTGATCCGCCCGGGCGCGTGGTGCTGTTGCTGATCAGCGTATTATTTCTTATCTGTTCATTTTATACGGCGGGCTATTTACGCTATCGCGCGGATCACGACAATCGCATCTTTTGTGCCTGCCTGCTGGCCTTTCTGGGGTCCATAAGCACGGTTATCTGCACCGATAACCTCGGACTCATGTGGGTGGCAATGGAAGCCACCACGTTGGCCACGGCTCCGCTCATTTATTTTAACCATACGCCGCAATCCCTTGAGGCGACATGGAAATACCTGGTGATCTGTTCGGTGGGTATTGCTTTGGCCCTGCTGGGATCCTTTTTTATGGCCTACGCCGCCCTTCTCAAGGGAATGGCCCCCTCCCTGAGCATTCCTGATCTGCTCCAACAGGCACCCCATCTCAATCCGATCTGGCTGAAGGTGGGATTTGTTTTTTTGCTGGTTGGCTACGGCACAAAAATGGGGCTGGCCCCCATGCATTCCTGGCTGCCCGATGCGCACGGTGAAAGCCCTGCTCCGGTTTCCGCCATGTTTTCCGGAGCGCTGATCAGCAGCGCTTTTCTGATGGTGGTACGCTCGGAAAATATATTGCGCGCCGCCGGGGATGGGGCTTTTGCCTCCACGCTGCTGATCATGCTGGGGCTTTTGTCCATGTTGGTTGCGGCGATTTTTATTGTCGGTCAAAAAGATCTCAAACGCATGTTGGCCTATTCCAGTGTGGAACACATGGGCATTCTGGCCTTGGGACTGGGGTTTGGCGGCATTGCCCTGGTCGGGGCCATGCTGCATGTGATTAACAACGGCTTAAGCAAAGGAGCGCTATTTTTATCCGTGGGCAATATCGACTTGGCTTACGGCGGAAAAACCACCAAGGATGTGCAGGGAGCGATGCGCCGCTTGCCCCTGTCCGGTACGGTTTTCCTGCTGGGTTTTCTGGCCATCACCGGTTCACCCCCCTTTGGCCCGTTTGTCAGTGAGTTTATGATTCTTAACGGAGGGTTTGCGGCAGGCCATTACATTATCGGAGCCGCGGTTGTCCTGCTGTTATTGATTATTTTTCTGGGTATGGGCCGCATTGTGCTCTCTGCAGTATTGGGGCGCCCCAAGTCACCGGGGGTAAAACACGGATACCGTGAAGGCTTCTTACGCGGCGCGCCGGTTCTGGTATCGCTGGTTTTAGTTTTGTTACTGGGGCTGTATCTCCCGCCGCCGCTGCGCAGCTTGTTGAATCATGCTGGAATCTATCTGGGAATGAAACCTTAAAATCCCCTTTTTATACTTCTGAATCAGCCACAATTAAACCATCAGCGCAGGCCACGTGGCGTGTAGAGCAGCCGGTAGTGCCCGGGGCGAACATGAATAATCAGGTCCCCCGATGCGCGCGTCATGGCCAGTACGCCAGCGGTTCCGGAGGTCACAGGCTTACCATTGCATTGCACTGCTTGAGTCCCCACTCCGGGCAGCGTGATTAGGGCCGAACTTGCGGGCGGAATGGTAATTTTCAAAGCCAGTTTTTTGCCATGCCAGCGCCAAGCACTTTTAATAAGCCCAAATTGACTCTCATGTTCACAGCGTACCCAGGGCAACGCCTTGACGGGATGCGGCTTAATGAGAATGGTGCGGAAACCCGGTAACTGCCAATCAGGCCGAATCCCCGCCAGGTCGTTGTACATCCAACCCAGAATGTCACCAAACATGATGTGATTTAGCGAAGCAGCGTCGGCCGGTTTCCAGCCCCAGCCTTCCCATAACGTTGTGGCACCGCGCAGTATCCATTGGCCATAACTTGGGTAGGTTGTCTGGGTGGCGATGCGGTACGCCAGAGCGGTATGCCCGTAGCTGCTTAAAACGCGAAATAAGCACTTATCACCCAATATCCCAACATCCAGATGATCCTGATGCGCATGGACATCCCGCACCAGGCGTTGAAGAACCTGCGGGCGCATTGGGGCGGTGGCAATCCCATAATACAGCGGCATGGCCTCTGCCGTTTGACCGCCGTTGTTGTACACACCCTGCCCTTTATAAAACCGTTTGTTAAAAGCCTTGCGGATGACCGCGGCATCCATGAGAAATGTTGCGGCATCCTTGGGCTTTTGCAGGATGGTGGCAATGTGTGAAAGCAGTATCGCATCATGATAAAGAATGCACGTTGAGGTAAAAGAAACCGGGGGCATGTGTTTAGCCGCGGTGACCCAATCACCAATACCGGCATGATCAGGCAAAATGTCATGTGATGTATAGGTCATCACAAATTTAAAGTAACGCTTCAGGCCGTGGTAATGCTCGCGCAGTACCCGCCCATCACCATAATAAAGATATTGATTCCAGCAGATGAATTCATAAGCGCTTTCCCAATCAGGGTCGGGGTATTTTCCGCCATCCCAGTCCCAACCCGACGGATCGGGCATCACCACCCGCAGGGCACCATTGGCATACTGAGTGTCATGAATATCGTTGAGCCATTTGGCATAACCCAACTGATTATTATACGTCATCATGCCCTGAATCGATGCCAGCCACGCATCGCCGGTCCAGCCGTTTTTCTCCCGGGTGGGACAATCGGTAGGGTATCCCATGAAGTTTGAGCAGTAAGCGCGGCTGGTGGCATTAACAATCGCATTCATCAGCGGGTTGGCACACCAAAACGCGCCCGACCGATGAAATGCGGTGTGAATAAAGTCCGCCTGAATTTTCAGAATGTCTTTTCGAGAGGAATGCCCATTGATTTGCACATATTGAAAACCGTTGTACGCAAAATTTGGGTGATACGTGAAGGGTTTATTATTAGCTGGAATCACCGTATCCGTCTGGAACGGACCGGTGTAGGCGAATACAGAAATAGGCTTGCGGTTTACCGTGCCATTGGCGAACAGCCGTTCGCCGTAGCGCAGCACCACCGGCACACCGGGCTGCCCCTTTGCCGTAAGCGTGACCCAACCCGACATATTCTGCGGAAATTTAACCACGAACACATGCGGCTCCGGTTCGCTGACGGACACCGGGGCGAGGCGTTGCGTCACTTCACAGGGCGGCATGAGTTGCGCTGTAAGCCGACCAGTTGGAGCGGTCACGATGTTGGCATGGGCGAGGGTTGGCATTGCCTCATCCGGATGATTCCAACCCTTTATTTTTAATGCAGCGTCATACACCTCGCCGTTGTAAATCCCATCCGCAAGTCGTGGGCCGGCGGAGGCTTGCCAAGTGGAGTTGGTGACAAGCCAAGTTGATTTACCGCTCACCGTTCGCATCAGTAGATTCATACGCACCCTTGGCCAGGCCCGCCAGGAGGCATTCTGCCAACCCCACACATCGCGCTCCATCACGTTATACCAGCCGTTGCCCAATTCAATGGATACGACGTTGCGCCGGCCTTTCCGCAGTAGTGGGGTTATATCAAAGCTCTGGTACGGCACCGTCTTGGAGTAGTCATACAGCGTGGAATACAGGACGCCCGGACCGACCTTATGGCCATTGACCAACACCTTCCAGTATCCTAATCCGGCAATATACATATAACCGTGCCGCAGGTTTGCCGGCACGCGAAACACTTTGCGAAAAATCGGACACGGCTCTTTTTGAATCCAACTTTTATGGGAAATCTTCTTCGGCAGCGGCAAGCCGTAATAGGCGTTATGCGGTGCGTCGTAAAACGCATTGCTGATCTTGTGCTGATAACTGATCCAACTTCCGCGCCAATCGCCGGCCTTCAGCGGCCCGGTCATCCAGCTTGCAGGCCGGCTCCATTGTGATTTCCATCCGCCGTTGCCCCAAACCCGCACCCGCCAGTAATAATGAGTGTACGGCTGGAACGCCGGGCCGTTATATTGCGGGAGAAAATCCGGATTCTCCGGCACTTTGCCGGAATCCCAGATCAGGTCATTGTCGCCTTTGAACGCCATCGGCGAACTGGCAACCTGTATCTGATATTGGGATTGATTAAGCAATGTATCTCGTTGCGGCGGCGTCCAAGTCAGACGCGGATGACGTTGCTCGATACCCAACGGATTGCCAGACCAATCGCAGCGCAGCCTGAATGGAGCGTCCGCTGACGAATGTGCAAAATGATTGGGTATCACCGGTCGAATCTGATCCGCTTTGGGAATTTGGTCGGCGATATTATACGATGTGGGTCGTGACACCGACGCGTTCGCATGGTGTAATGACACCACTGAACCACAAACGCCGATTAGAACGACCCACAAATGAGGGAGACCAAGTCGATTTTCCATTAGAAGGTTCCTTTTAAAACCCCGCCAATGATTTACGGCGGGATCATAGCGCCAGAGAATTATCGGGGTAGTCAGAAAGCCGCCCATTACTTGTACAGACTCGCAAAACTTCGGCGGATGTTGTCAGCCCTTCAGACCGGACACCTGCGTTCCTTTCACATTGAGAATCTCCATAATGCTTGCCGGTGGCTGCCGCTCCTGGCAGCACAAATCCGACTGACGATCAGGCAAACTATAGCACTGCATCGGATGTTATGGATAATACTTCCAAGTCGCAATTTCCGGACGATTCTCGCCGGCTTCCACAATGCGTTCAATTAACCGTTCACGAAGATGTGTGGTGATTTCACGCATGGAACGACGATGGCCGACGAAATTCAATAACACGTTGTCATCCGGCCACCGCGCATCCATGCGGCCAATCATATTGACCAATTGATGGGGATCGGCCCGGTTGTTGTAAAGCTGGTAATCCTGATAGTGCAGGCTTCCGGGATCGCTTAGCGGATTGGCCTGTGGAGCCAAAGCCACGTAAGTCCATTCCGGCGTTCGCAAGGCCCGGGCAATTTCTGACTCACTGATTTGTACCAATACCTCATTGCGCCAATTAGCACGGGCATTTTCATCATGCAAAAGGGGAATAAAACTGCGCCCCTGCATACAGGATGGTATCTTTACGCCCACCAAGTCCATTATCGACGGCGCAATGTCAATCATGCTCACGAGTTCAGTAATGGTCTGCCGATTGTTGAATCCCGGCCCCTGGATCATCAACGGAACGTGAATGGAGCTTTCATGCGGGCTGCGCTTGTATTCCTCGTTTCGGGTGCGGAAATGGCAACCATGATCACTTAAAAACATCACGACGGTGTTGTCTTCAAGATTTTGTTCTTTGAGTGTCTTTAAGATACGACCCAGTGAATCATCAATGGCTTTAATATCTCCATAATAATTGTTCATCTCATATTGCCAGTCGCCGGGGAAAAACCTCAAATCTTCCGGCACAAAACAACTGCGGAAAAGCTTCTCGTAACCGTGCGGCGGAACAAAGCCAAAGACATCGCCATGCTCACATTTATAATTCTGCTGATGCGGCTCGAGTTGCGATAACACCATAAGAAATGGTTTATCATGCTTTTTCCGCAGGAATTTCTCCGCTTCACCGGTAAGAAAATCTACACGATAAACATCTTTGCCATAATGCACGGGGCGACCATCGTTATCCCAGAACTGACTGTCATAGGGCTGCGTACTGATTTCCGGACAATTGGCCGCCAGCCATTGGCCGGTAAAGCCGCCGCGATATTCCGGCGGCACCGCACCACATTCCGCCAGGTTCCACCCCGGGGCCAGATGCCATTTACCAAAATAGTTGGCACTGTAACCGGCTGGTGTAAGTTGTGTTGCAATGGTCCGGGCGTCCCGGTGCAGTCCCGGACCATTTTTCCACACGCCGGTGGTCGTGGCGTACTGTCCGGTCATCCAGCAGGATCGGGACGGCGCGCACAGCGGTTGGGTGGTGATGAAGTTCTTAAAAACGGTGCCACGACGATACATGGCGTCCAAATTAGGCGTAAGCCCCTCCATTGGATTGCAGCCCGCGGCACAGATGCAGTCCCAACGAAATTGGTCGGAATGGAAAAGAATGATATTAGGACGTCCACCCGGTCGTCCGGGCACCGGTGCCGCAGTGGGTGACGCCCGCGTTTCCGATACGCTGATTGTCGGGGCCGCCGCCGCCAAAACCGAGGCCAACAAAAAATCCCGCCGCGTACCATTGGACGGCGGCGCGGCCTGCGGGGCTTGGGATACTGAAACGGACCAATCATTTTCCGCTTTTTCATTTTTCATTATCGTGTCCTCATCACAAAACAATTCTTATATGTTTATTTCTCGGTGCGCGGGAACAGCCGATCACTGCGCATCAGGAGCACTTTGTTGCCGTCATTGTATCATACCTTTTCCGTGGGTTGTGATTCCTGCGGCACCCAAGCCCAAGAGGCAAAATTGATGGCCGGTGCTGCGCAGCGCAACCCAACATCGTGGCATCGGACGATTCGTCCGCTTTATTGATGGCCGCACGGAGCGTAGCGCCGCTACGATCTAAAATGTTCCCGTTTGAACGCCGCCAGATATTCCATGCGGAACTTTTCCGCCGCCGTGGAACTCGTTAAACACGCATCCCACGGCAATTCGGGACGCGGGCCGATTTTTCCCAGCGGCACCGGCGGCAGGTTGTACTGATATTCCCGAGCAAGCTGACTGAACCTCCGGCCCCATACCTTGTCCTTGCCATCGGCGGTGAATAAACCGCTGAACCGGGTAACATCCGCCGCCACAGGATCATCATACATCGCCCAATTCAGCCACCCGCAAACCAAGGGCGTGGAGGTTTTAACTTCGCGGGCACAGAAATCGGCTTGTTGCTGCTGGCTAGCCGGTACGGGAGGGCCGAAATTCGGGCAAATACCACCGCCGTACCAGCCGAACTCAGCCAGCACGGTCGGCAATCCGGGAGCCGCGGTTTCCTTCAATATTGATTCCAGAAAGGACAAATTAGCCACTTCCACCGCTTCGGATTGGTAGGTA